>NZ_JBHEMO010000051.1:0-36598 GCF_046262535.1 Jatrophihabitans sp.
GAGAACGTCTTTCCGGCTGAGGTCGAGAATCTGCTGGTGGAACACCCAGCCGTCGCCGACGCCGCGGTGATCGGCGTGCCGGACGACGAGTTCGGGCAACGGCTCAAGGCGTTCCTCGTGCTGCGCCTCGGGCAGTCACTGGATGCCGACACGGTCCGCGCCCACGTGAAGGCCAACCTGGCGCGGCACAAGGTGCCGCGCGACGTGGAGTTCGTGGCCGACCTGCCGCGCAATGCCACTGGCAAGCTACTGCGCGGAGAGCTCTCCTGACCGATAGTGTTCCGCGGGTCGCGACACAGCGCGTCCGGCAGGACAGGGGGACGGGTTCATGACCGATCAGGGGCAGCCAGGCCAGGGCGACGCGCCCGGGGAAGGTGCCGGTCAGCAGCCGGACTACGGACAGCATCCCGAGTTCGGACAGCAGCCGGACTTCGGCCAGCCGCCGCCCTACAGCCCGCCACCCCAATACGGCGAGCAGCCGCCCCAGTACCCGCCCCAATACGGGGGCCAGTACGGCGAGCAGCCACCCGAGTACGGGCCCCAGTACGGGGCCCAGTACGGCGAGCAGCCGCCCCAGTACGGACTGTCGCCCTACACCGGGGCCGCGCCGGCGAACACCGGCAGCCCCGGCACGCGCACCGGGTTGTGGGCCTCGATCATCGTGGCGGTCCTCGTGGCGGCGGGCGTGGGGGCCTACTTCCTCTTCTCCGGCAGCGATGCGAACGCGTCAGGGCCGAAGCACGCGGTCCAGAAGCTACTGGAGGCCGGCAAGACCGGCGACGTGGGCGCCGCCCGGGCCGTGCTGTGCCAGAGCGACATCGCCGGCGGGATGCTCACCCAGCTGCAGCGCAACGGCAAGGTGACGTCCTACTCCATCGGCTCGGTCCGCCAGGTCGACCCGACCCACGCCGTCGTCAAGGTGCGGGTCACCACGGCGAGTGGCCTGCCGAGCGCCCCCCAGTTCCCGGTCGTGAAGGAAGGCGGCGACTGGAAGGTGTGTCTCACCGGCGGAGCGGCCTCCGGCGGCGGCTCGGTCGGTGCTGTGCCCAGCGGGTCCGCGGCATCCCTCCCGGTCGGCCTGCCGTCCCTGAGCGTGCCGTCCCTGAACCTCCCGTCGGTCAACCTCCCCTCCATCCCCGCGTTCTCCAACCCGTGCGGCTTCGCCACGGCAGCGCGTTCGACCGCGATCACCTATGTCGGCCTGGCCGAGATCGGGCAGACCGACTTCGCCCAGGGCTGCGTCTACAAGGACGCCGTCCCCAAGTCGGTGACGAACAGTCTGAAGACGAGCGGGTCGGGTCTGTACAGCCCGACGTCGGGCGGCAGTGGTTCGACGACGGAGTTCAAGAGCATCGACGGAAGCTCCACGCTCGAGGTCACCGCGACCAAGGAGGCGGACGGCAAGTTCTACATCACGAAGGTCGAGAAGCGCTGACCGGCTTCCTGGAGTCCCCGCCGCCGATCGCCTTCGCCCACCGCGGTTTCGCGCCGGACGGTGCGGAGAACTCGATGTCGGCGTTCGCGCGCGCGGTCGAAATGGGCTATCGCTACCTCGAGACGGACGTCCGCGTCACCGCCGACGGGGTCGCGCTGGCCTTCCACGACGCCACCCTGGACCGGGTTACCGACCGGCCCGGCCGCATCGCCGACCTGCCCTGGTCGGTCGTCCGAGAGGCGCGGATCGGCGGGATCGAACCGATCCCCCGACTGATCGACCTCCTGACCGCCTGGCCGGACACCTTCGTGAATCTCGACGTCAAGGCCGACCGGTCGATCGGCCCCACGGCGGACGCGATCCGGCACACGGGCACCCTGAGCCGGGTCTGCGTCGGTGCGTTCTCGACCCGCCGGGTGAATGCGATGCGCCGAGCCCTGGGACCGCGGCTGTGCACCTCGCTCGGCCCCCGCGCGGCGATGCGGCTGAAGGCGCCTGGTTCCGGCGGCCGGCGTCGACCCGGTCTGGCCGGCCGGTGTGCCCAGGTGCCGGCGCGCGTCGGGCGGCGGGTCTTCGTCGACGCCCGCTACGTTGCCGCCGCCCACGGCCTCGGGCTGCCCGTCCACGCCTGGACGGTCAACGACCGGGCCGAGATGACACGGCTGCTCGATCTCGGCGTCGACGGCGTAATGACCGACCGCGCGGACGTCCTGCGCGACCTGCTCATCAGCCGGGGCCAGTGGCAGGGTTAGGGTCCTTCGACGTGGCGGACGTGCGGCAGGTCGGTGCCCTCGCCGGCAGATCGACCACAACGACGCCCGGCAGGGTCGCTCGGGAATGCTGCTGGTTTGCTATGAGCGGTCGGGCCCGCCCTTGATCACCACGCGGGTCGGCCTCACGCGCCCGGCCGTCGAGATCGCGGACACCGACATCCGCCTCCTCGTCCAGGCGCAGTGGGCGGCCGGGCAGCGCGTGGACTATCTGATCGTGGACTGTCGAGGTGTTGTGCTGGTGCGGTCAGCCCGGGCAGCTCAATGCACGGGTGGTCGACGGACGGGTCGCGCGAGAGGGCGACACGGTCGTCGTCGGCGATACCGCGGGCGGCGCGGACGAGGTCCGCTAGCAGGTGCTCTGCCGGGCGCATGACCGGCGCGGCGACCTCGGGCAGGACGTCAGCCGCGGGCAGCTCGCACTTGACGTCTGAGTTCAGCGGCGCCGCAGCCGCAGTGCGGTAGCAGCACCGAGCACGGCCGCGGCGGCGGCGAACGGCACGGTGCCGGAGGCCCCCAGGCCTTTGACCCGACCTGCCTTGAGCGCGCCGGCCAGGACCACGGCATCGGCCGCATCGGCGACGGCGCCGGCCAGAATCCACGGAGCCGCCCCGCTGCCCTGCCGGACCGCGGCCACCCCGCCGACGCCGAGCGCGCTGTCACGCACACCGAGCATCCGGGTGAGCCACGAGACCCGTTGGGCGGTCGCGGTGTCGGCGCCGAGCATCCGGGCGGCGCGGACGGGATCGGCCAGGATGACCGCGCCGATCACGGCCCGACCGGCAGCGATCTGCAGCGCCAAGGCCTCCGGCTCGGGCAGTGAAACGCGTCGTCCGGAGATGACCATGGCAATCCCTTTCCCGATTCGTCGGCCTGGCACGGGCCTGAGCCGACAGCCGCCCCCGGGGTTACCGCCATCAGCATGTGGGAATCATTCCGAGGTGCGACTCGTTGAGAGTCGTAACACCTTATTAACATCTAGACGTCCGGGAGGTGCTGCCCACTATGGCAGATCGAACACTGCGGGGCAGTCGGCTGGGCGCGATCAGTTACGAGACCGAGTACGGCGCCGAACCGGCGCCGCGCAACGTGGCCGCGTACCGCTGCGCTCGCGGGCACGAATTCAGTGTCCCGTTCTCCGAAGAGGCGGAACTCCCCACCACGTGGGAGTGCCGGCTCGACGGCACGGCAGCGCAGCTCATCGACGGTCCGGAGCCCGAGGCCAAGAAGGTCAAGGCTCCGCGCACGCACTGGGACATGCTGATGGAGCGCCGCACGGTGGCCGACCTCGAAGAGGTTCTCGCCGAACGGCTCGACGTGTTGCGTGCCCGTCGCGGGAGCAAGTCGGCCTGATCCACCCCGTCACAATGACGCCGTCCGGACACCGTCCGGACGGCGTTGCTGTTCTTCAGCCCGCGCGTCGCCGACGGACTGCGCTGCGCACCTGGCCGGACCGATGCGCCACGCCCCACTGGGTGACCTTGACCAGCGCTTCGCGCACGATGGCGCCGCTCATCTTCGACTCGCCGCGCACCCGTTCGACGAAGGTGATGGGGACCTCGACCACCCGATAGCCGCCGTCGATCGCCCGGCGGGCGAGATCGACCTGGAAGCAGTACCCCTCGGACGCCACGGCGGCGTAGTCGATGCCCTCCAAGACCTCTCTGCGGAAGGCGCGGTAGCCGCCGGTCGCGTCGCGCAACGGGATGCCGAGGGCCATCCGCGAGTACAGGCTCCCTCCGCGGGAGAGCAGTTCGCGCCGCCGGGGCCAGTTGACCGCGGCTCCGCCGGGCACCCACCGCGAGCCCAGCACCAGATCCGCCCGGTCCAGCGCTGCGAGCAACCGGGGCAACTGCTCGGGGGCGTGCGAGCCGTCGGCGTCCATTTCGACCAGCACGCCGTAACCGGCGTCCAGGGCCCAGTCGAAACCGGCGATGTAGGCGGCGCCCAGGCCGGCCTTCTCCGTCCGGTGCAGGACATGCACCCGCGGGTCCTCGTCGGCCATGGCATCGGCCGCCTTGCCCGTACCGTCCGGGCTACCGTCGTCCACGACGAGGACGTCAGCGGACGGGACGGAGGTGAGTACCCGCTCGACGATCGGCTCGATGTTCTCGCGCTCCTGGTAGGTCGGGATGATCACCAGCACGCGGTCGGGCGTCGTCACGCCTGCACCATCTCCTCGTGCGGGTCGGCGATCGAGTCGTCGTGCTCGACATCGGGGCGACGTCTGCGGCGATCGGCCACGGCCACGGCCGCCACTCCGGCAACGGCCAGCCCAGCGAGAACGTACTCGGGCAGCGCCGCGAGGCGGGTGGCCGGCGTCCTCGCCGTGCCCAGCGGCACGTTCTGGACCAGGATGTCGGCGCCGAAGAGCGGGCCGGACTGCGCACGCACCACGCCGTCGGGACCGATGACGGCGGACTTGCCGGTCGTCGCCGCTTGGACGACCGTCCGGCCGTTCTCGACCGCCCGCAGCTGGGCCATGGCCAGCTGCTGGTAGGTCTCGGGCGTGTGCCCGAACGTGGCGTTGTTGGTCTGGACGACGAGCAGCTGCGCGCCCGCGGAGACCGAGGACCGGACGAGGTCGTCGTAGGCGACCTCGAAGCAGATGACGTCGCCGATGGGGACGGGGCCGCCGCGCAGCAGGCCGTTGCCGCCGCCCGCGACCATGTCCTGGGTGACGGTCTTGGCGTCCGAACTGACCCATTCGGCGATGCCACGCAGCGGGATGTACTCGGCGAAGGGGACCGGGTGGCGTTTGACGTAGCGGGCGCCCGGGCCGGTCGTGGGCGACCAGAGAATGCCGACGTTGCGGCGGTGGTGGGCGCCGGGTCCATGAAGGATCGCGCCGACGAGCACCGGCACGCCGATCGTCTTCACCGCGTGGTCGATCTTCTTGAATGCAGCCGGGTTCTGGAACGGGTCGACGTCGGACGCGTTCTCCGGCCACAGGACGAGGGCCGGTCGGGCCACCGTTCCGGCCCGGACCTCGGCCGCGAGTGTGTCGGTCTGCCGGATGTGGTTGTCGAGCACCTGCTCGGCTCGGTCCTCGAAGCCGAGCCCGCGGTCGGGCAGGCCGCCCTGGATAACCGCGATCGTCTCGGTCGGCGCGTCGCGGTCGGGCGCGGGGTGCAGCGGCCAGGCCAGCAGCAGGCCGAGTAGCGGCACGACCGCCAGCACGGCGGCTCCGGTCAGCAGGCCGCGCCGTTCGAAAGGCCACCCGGCCCGTACGCCTGCGGCGAGCCCGGCACCGGCGAGCGCCACCGCGAAGGTCACCAAGGGTGCCCCGCCGAGGGCGGCGAACCACCGCAGCGGCGACTCCGCCTGGCTGAACGCCAGCCGGCCCCACGGGAACCCGCCGAAGGGCAACCGGTCGCGCAGTGCCTCTTGCAGGACCCAGGCGGCGCCGACCCAGAGCGGGCCGGCGGGCAGCCGGGCGACGATCGGCAGCACCGCGCCGAGCACCGCGAAGAACCCGGCGAAGGCCAACGCGAGGATCAGCCAGGGCACTGGTCCGACGTAGATTCCGGTCCAGTGCAGCAGCGGCAGGAGGAAGGCCGCGCCGTACACGTACCCGAGCCACGCTCCGGTGCGCGCCGATCGGCCGTCCAGGGCGAGCGACAGCATCGCGACACTGACGAACGCGGCCGGCCAGAGGCCGAACCGGGGGAAGGCCAGGACGCCGGCGAATCCGCCGCCGGCAGCGACCAGCGCGGCCCACCTGACGGGGAACGCAGGGTCGCGGCGCGGACGCATCGGACCAGTATCGCCGAGCGGCCCCCGCCCGGCCCGCGGGTTCTCAGCTGAGCAGGCCGGCGTCGTGGATCACTTTCCCACGAACGACGGTGGCCAGGCAGGCCGGCAGCTCGGCTCCCGGAGCGATGTCGGGCAGGCCCTCGCGCAGGTCGGCCGTCTGCCAAACGGCGAACGTGGCCGACGACCCGGCGGTGAGCACCCCTTCGCCGCCGCGCCCGACCGCCCGCCATCCGCCGTCGGTGTGGGCGGCGAAGGCCGAGCGCGGGGTGACCCCCGCGCCGGAGGCGGACGGGTGGGCCGCCGCGCGGACCGACGCCCATGGACCGAGCTCGGTCACCGGCGCGTCGGAGCCGAAGGCCAGCGGCACGCCGGCCGCGGCCAGCTCGGCGAATCGGTTCAGCTCGAGGGCCCGGCCGGCGCCGAGCCGGTCGGCGTACATGCCGTCCGTTCCGCCCCACAGCGCGTCGAAGCCGGGCTGGACGGAGGCGATCAGCCCGGACGCGGCCAGGCGCGCCGGGTTCCGCACGTACTCGGCGTGCTCGATCCGGTGTCCGGCCCCGCCGGGGCGGCCGAGCCGTTCGGTCACGAGGTCGACGGCATCGAGGACCTGGTCGACCGCTGCGTCGCCGATCGCGTGGAATCCGGCCTGCAGCCCCGCCTTCGTGCACCGAGCGATGTGCTCGGCGACGTCGGTGGTCTCGAAGCGGAGCAGTCCGGACGTGTCCGGCCGGTCGGCGTACGGCTCGAGCAGCGCGGCGGTGTGCGAGCCCAGCGATCCGTCGCAGAACAAATCCCCGGCGGCGCCGACGGCCCCGAGCTCGCGCGCGGTGTCGATGCCGAACAGTTCGGCCCAGTAGCCCACGACCTCCGGCAACGGTTCGTCGGCCGCGAGCGCCATGAGTTCCGCGAGGTCGTCCTCGCTGGAGATCACCGGCCCGGCCATCTCGTGGACGCAGGCGATACCCAGTTCGGCGGCCCGGCGCAACGCCGCCCGTTGGGCATCCCGGCGCTGCCCGGAGGTCAGCGCGGCGAAGGCGGCGACCCGGACCGGGTCGTGGGCCGGGCCGCGCTGCCAGCCGTCCGGCGAGAAGCCCTCGATTCCGCGCACGCTGGGCACGGCGGCCATCAATGACGACGACACGACCGCCGAGTGGACGTCCACCCGGGCCAGGTAGACCGCACCGCCGTACGAGGCGCGGTCCAGTTCGGCCGCCGTCGGCGGGCGCCGCTCCGGCCATCGGGTCTCGTCCCAGCCGCTGCCCAGGACCGGCCGGCCTCGAGCGGCTCGCGACGCCCTCTCCACGGCGTCGAGCACCTCCGCGACCGACCCGCTCGCGCGCAGGTCGAGGCCGGTGAGGGCCAGACCGGTCGAGGTGGCGTGCACATGCGCGTCGACGAACGCCGGTGCCACGAACGCACCACCGAGATCGATCACCCGCGCGCCGGTCCGTTCGCCGGCCCCGGTCTCGTCGCCGATCCAGGTCAGCGTGCCGGCCTCGACGACGAAGGCCGAGGCGTTGCGGCTCGCGGGGCTGTACACCCGGCCGTTGCGGTAGAGAGTCGGCACGGCCGAAGTCTGCCACCGCGGCCCGGTGCGGCGTCGCTCCCGCACGGCGGCGGCGGTAGCGTTTACAGAACTCAACGCAGGGAGCCGCGATGGTCGCCAGTATCGAGGACGTGGCCCGCCGGGCCGGCGTCTCGATCGCGACCGTGTCCCGCGCCCTGCGCGGCCTGCCCGACGTGGCCGCGGCCACCCGCGACCGAGTGATGACCGCCGCGGCCGATCTCAACTACGTCGCCTCTCCGTTCGCCGCCCGGCTCGCGAGCGGCCGCACGACCACAGTGGGACTCGTCGTGCCCTTCGTGAATCGGTGGTTCTTCGCCGAGGTCATCTCCACCGTGGAATCGGCGTTGCGGCGGGCGGGGTTCGACCTGTTGCTCTACAACCTCGGCGACGAAGAGGGGCGGGCCCGGTTCTTCGACGTGATGCCGATGCGCAAGCGGGTCGACGGCGTGCTTATCGCCAGCCTCGTCCTCGAGGACACGGAATTCGAAGCGCTCACCGAGCTGAGCCGCCCGGTCGGGCTGCTCGGGCTCGAGCGGCACGGCTTCCTGTCCGCGCGCATCGACGACGTCGCCGCCGCCCGCAGCGCCGTCGACCACCTCGTGGCGCAGGGACACCGGCGCATCGGCCTGATCGGCGGCGACACCGACGACCCGATGGCGTTCACGCCGCCGCTGCACCGGCGCGACGGCTACCGCGATGCCCTGCGGGCGGCCGGCCTGTCGGCTGACCCGGAACTCGAGCAGCTGGGCTACTTCACCGTCGAGGGCGGCCAGGAGGCGGCCCGGCGGCTGCTCGGGCTCGCCGATCGGCCCACCGCGCTGTTCGCCGAGAGCGACGAGATGGCCTACGGGGCACTGCGCGAGATCCGCCGCGCGGGGCTTCGGGTACCCGAGGATGTGGCCGTCATCGGCTTCGACGACCAGCCGTTGTCGGAGCTGATGGATCTCTCGACGGTCCGCCAGCCGGTCGCGGACCAGGCGCTCGACGTCACGACCCGCCTGCTCACCCTGATCGCCGACGCGGCGGACGAGCTGCCCCGCGATCCCGCGGTCGTGCTGCCCACCGAGCTGGTGGTCCGCGGCAGCAGCGTCACCTCCCGCCCGTAGGGTGCCGGCATGAGCGAGCGCAGCGAGCGAACACGGGCATCTCGGCTTCGCCGGCCGAACGAGCGAAGCGAGGCTCGGACGCGTTTGATGTTGGTGGACGCTGCCGGCCTCTACTTCCGCGCGTTCTATGCATTACCGGACACCATCACCGCGCCGGACGGGCGCCCCGTCAACGCCATCCGGGGGTTCCTGGACATGTCGGCCTCCCTCATCGAGCGGCGGCGGCCGACCCGCTGGGTCGCCTGTCTGGACCTCGACTGGCGCCCGGCGTTCCGGGTCGAGCTCGTCCCGTCCTACAAGGCGCACCGGGTGGCGAGGGACGGCAGCGAGGAGATCCCGGACCTGCTCGGGCCGCAGATCCCGGCGCTGCTCGAGGTGCTCGGCGCGTTCGGACTGGCGTGCGCGGGCGCCGACGGGTTCGAGGCGGACGACGTCATCGCGACGCTCGCACATCGCGACACCGACCCGGTCGAGGTTGTGACCGGCGATCGCGACCTGCTGGCGCTGGCCACCGACCGGGTCACCGTCCTCTACACCGGCAAGGGGATCGCCAAGCTCGAGGAGCTCGGGCCGGCCGACGTTCTGGCCAAGTACGGCGTGCCCGCCGAGCACTATCCCGACTTCGCGGTGCTGCGGGGCGACCCGAGTGACGGGCTGCCCGGCGTTGCCGGGATCGGCGAGAAGACCGCCGCGGCGCTGGTCACCCGCTTCGGCAGCGTCGAGGCCATGCTCGAGGCGGCCGCCGCCGGCGACGACGGCTTTCCGGCCGGCGCCGCGGGGAAGGTCCGCGCGGCCAAGGACTACCTGGCGGTGGCGCCGGCGGCCGTTCGGGGGCGGCTCGACGTCCCCCTCGACGTCATCGACGACGCGCTCTACCTCGAACCACGCCACCCCGACCGGCTGGACGAACTGGCTGCCGAGTTAGGTATCACCAGTTCGGTCCAACGGATGAAGAAAGCAATCGCCACAGCGCACGGCTGATCACCGAACCTGGTAGTTGCCCTTGTCCTTGTCCTTGATCGTCACCGTGAAGGACTTGCCGCCGGCCGCCGTGCAGGTGAAGGTGTCGCCGTCCTTCTTCATGGTGAAGTCGTTGCCGCCGTTGCAACTCACGTTCGTGGCGCCGAGCTTGCTGCTGATGAATCGCTCGACCGCGGTGTGACTCAGCTTCTTGTCGCCCTTGAACACCGTCAGCACGAGGACGACCGCCACGGCGGCGACAACCAGTAGTGCGATGACGGAGATCAGCAGGCCCTTGCGGCTCTTCTTGGCCGCCGGCGGCGGTTGCTGGCCGTACTGCTGGCCGAAGCCCGGCTGCTGGGTGTAACCGGTCGCCTGCCCGTACCCGCCCGGCGCGCCGTACTGCGGCGCCCCGTAACCCTGGGCGGCGTAGCCCTGGGCGGCGTAGCCCGGCGCGCCGTACGCCGGCGACCCGTACGCCGGCGACCCGTAGGCCGGCGCGCCGTACCCCTGTCCCGGCTGGCCGTAGGACTGGTCTGACCCGTAGGACTGGTCCGACCCGTAGGACTGCCCGCCCGGATACCCCGGCTGGTTGTACGTCGGCTGTTCGGGCTGGCCGTATCCGCCGTAGGACTGCGTGGGCTGGTAGCCCGACTGCTGCCCGTACCCCTGCGCGGCGCCGCCGTACTGGGCGGTGTCGGACGATCCGGGCCCGGGCTGACCGTATGACTGCCCGCTCGGCGGTGCGTACGGCGACGGTGGGACGCTCGGCATCACCTGGGTGCTCGAGTCCCCGGCGCCTTCGCCAAAGGACGGCTGCTGATACGGCTGCTGACCGTAAACCGGCGGCTGATACGGCTGCTGGCCGGCCGGAGCGGGCGGCTGATACGGCTGCTGGCCGGCGGGTGCGGGCGGCTGGTACGACTGGTACGGCGGCTGGCTCGGCGCCTCATCAGCGCCGGGCGAGGGCTGTTGCCAAGTCGGGACGCCCACCGGCTCGGCCGGCCCCTCACCCCGCGGCGCCGCCTCGGCCGGCCGGTCCGGCGGTGCGCTCTGCGGCTCGGACCCGGTCGGGTTGCCGGAGTCGCTCGTCCCCGATTCGCTCATCGATGGCACCTTCTCTGTCGATCGTCCGGGCCGGGTCATGCGTCGGGCCCGCGGCTCGGATCACGCTACTGCGTGCGCTGAAGTTCGGCATGAATGGACACGGTGCCGGCAGAGGTCGGCGACGATGTCGCCGTCAGGGCTGCATGCTCTGGGCGACGACTCCGCGCCGCAGCGCCGACACCGCCGCCCGCGCGGTCGCCGCCACTGCCGCCCCTTCGCGGGCCGGCGCCGGCGCACTCGCGAGTTGGTCGAGCAGGTCGATGACCTGCTTGCACCACCGGATGAAGTCGCCGGCCGACACCTCGTTGCCACGCTCGGACGCCACGGCGAGCACCCGGTCGAGACGCTCCTGCCGAGCCCAGCGGTACGTGGCCCAGACAAAGCCGACCTGTGGTTCGCGGCTGCGCGGCAGCCCGACTTCCGCCTCGTCGTCGCTGAGGTCGGCCCACAGCCGCGAGGTCGCCGCCAGGGCCGTGCGCACGGCCGGCGTCGGCATCGTGTCGACGAACGCCTCGTCACGGCGCGGCTCGTACACCAGCGTCGACACGACAGCCGCCAGCTCGGCCGGCTCGAGCGCGTCCCACGCCCCGGCGCGCAGGCACTCGGCCGCCAGCAGGTCGGCCTCTGACCAGATGCGGGCCAGCCGCCGGCCGGCCGGCGTCGTCCGGTCACCCTGCAGGTACCCGCGGTCGTCCAGGAGCCGGCAGATGCGATCGAACATCCGGCCCAGCGATCCCGTCCGGCCCTCGATGCGCCGGCGCAAGCCGTCGTTCTCGCGACTGAGCCGGGTGTGCCGCTCTCCCCACCTCGCGTGCTGCTCGCGGTCGGCGCACTGATGACACGGATGAGCGCGCAAGGCCCGGCGAAGCCGCAGCACCTCTTCGTCGTCATCCGGTCCAACCGCCTTGCGCCGGGCCGGTTGCGGATCGGGCACGTCGAGGGCCCGGATGCTCGCGGCCAGGTCCCGGCGCTCCTGCGGTGAGCGGTGGTTGACGTTCTTCGGGACCCGCACCGTTCCCAAGACGTCGACCGCGGTGGGGAAGTCGAGCATCGTCAGCCGGCCGGACCACTTGGACTCGGTGACCACCAGCGGCCGGGGATCGTCGGTCGAGTGCACGCCGGGGTCGACGACGACGGCCAGCCCGGCGCGGCGTCCGCGCGGAACCCGAATCACGTCGCCGCGACGCAGCTTCTCCATCGAGGCCGCGACCGCGCCGCGCCGCGCCTTCGAGCCCTCACGCGCGAGCATTGCCTCGCGCTCGCCCAGCCGGCGCCGCAGGTCGACGTACTCGACGAAGTCGCCGAGGTGGCACTGCATCTGCGCCGCATACTGGCGCAACGTCTCGTCGTTGCGGCGGATCTGCTTCACCAGCCCGGCCACCGCGCGGTCGGCCTGGAACTGCGCGAACGACGACTCGAGCAGGTCCCGCGCGGCCGGTCGGCCCATCTGATCGACCAGGTTCACGGCCATGTTGTAGGACGGGCGGAACGTCGACCGCAGCGGATAGGTCCGAGTGGACGCGAGCCCCGCCACCCGCTGCGGGTCGACCTCCGGCGTCCAGACGACCACGGCATGCCCTTCGATGTCGATGCCGCGGCGCCCGGCGCGGCCGGTCAGCTGCGTGTACTCCCCCGGCGTGATGTCGGCATGCCCTTCGCCGTTGAACTTCGTCAACCGCTCGAGGACGACGGTTCGGGCCGGCATGTTGATACCGAGCGCCAACGTCTCGGTGGCGAAGACCGCGCGGACGAGACCGCGGACGAACAGTTCCTCGACCGTCTGTTTGAACGCCGGGATCAGCCCGGCGTGGTGGGCCGCGAACCCCCGCCGCAACGCTTCACGCCACTCCCAGAAGCCGAGCACGTCGAGATCCTCGGGCGGCACGCTCGCGGTGAACTCCTCGACGACGCGGTCGATCTCCTCGCGGTCGTCCTCGGTGGTGAGCCACATGCCCGCGAGGACGCACTGCCGCGCGGCCGCGTCGCAGCCGGCCCGGCTGAAGATGAAGGTGATCGCCGGCAGCAGTCCCTCGCGGTCGAGCCGGGCGATCACGTCGGGCCGGTGCGGCGGGCGCCAACCGCGGCCCGATCGGGCGCTGCGCCGTCCCGGGATCGGGTCCAGGTAACGGGTGCGCTCGGCCACATGCCGCAACAGGGCGGCGTCGAGGGTCGTGCCGTCGCCACCGAATAGGTCGAACATGCGCGAGCCGACCAGCACGTGCTGCCACAGCGGCACCGGCCGCTGCTCGTGCACGATCACCGAGGTTTCCCCCCGTACTGTGACCAGCCATTCGCCGAACTCCTCGGCGTTTGACACCGTCGCGGACAGCGAGATGAGGCGGACGGCCGCCGGGAGGTGGATGATCACCTCTTCCCACACCGCGCCGCGGAAGCGGTCGCCGAGGTAGTGCACCTCGTCCATGACGACGTAGCCGAGATCGGTGAGCGAGGTGCTGCCGGCGTAGAGCATGTTGCGCAGCACCTCGGTAGTCATCACGACGACCGGAGCGTCGGAGTTGACCGCGTTGTCGCCGGTCAGCAGTCCGACCTGGTCGACGCCGTAGCGAGCTACGAGGTCGTTGTACTTCTGGTTCGACAGGGCCTTGATAGGCGTGGTGTAGAAGCACTTCTGCCCAGCCGCCAACGCCAGGTGGACGGCGAACTCGCCGACGATCGTCTTCCCGGCGCCGGTCGGTGCGCACACGAGAACCGAGTAGCCGTCCTCGAGGGCGACGCAGGCCTGGTCCTGGAACGGGTCCAGCTCGAAGGGATAGCCGGCCCGGAAATCGGCGAGGACGGGACGGGCCGCCCGGCGCCGCGCAGCGGCGTACCGCTCACTCGGCGAGGACATTCCTCCACAGTAGGACGCGGCCCGGCGCCGCCCGGCGACCGGTCAGGTGGAGTCCGACCAGTCCAGCCGTTCGGGGATCGCGTCGACCGCCGAGGGCACGTCGTCGTCGAGGTGTTGCTCGGCCCGCTCCTCGGCCTGTCGCCGCGCCTTGCGCCGGTCGTGGACGATCGCTATCTGGATCGCGACCTCGAAGAGAACCACCATCGGCAACGCCATCGCACACATGGTGAACGGGTCCGTGCTGGGCGTCGCCACCGCCGCGAACAGGAAGATCAGGAAGATCGCGATCCGCCGCGAGCGGCGCAACAGACGGGCCGGGAGCACGCCGGCGACGTTCGCCATTACGACGAGCAAGGGCAACTCGAACGCCGCGCCGAACACCACCAACATCAGCGTGACGAAGGAGATGTAGTCGCTGACCGTCAGCTGCGCCTGGGTTCCGTTGCCGGCCTGCTCGAGCAGGATGCGCAACCCCTTGGAGAGGACGACGTAGGCCAACGCCATACCGGCCGCGAACAGGATGGTGGAGGCGATGACGAAGATCAGCGTGTACTTGCGCTCGTTCTTGCGCAGTCCCGGCGTGATGAACGCCCACACCTGGTAGAGCCAGAACGGCCCGGTGAAGACCGCGCCGCTGATCACCGACACCTTCAGCCGAGTGATGAACCCGTCGAGGGCGCCGTGGTAGATCAGCACGCAGTTGGTGGAGCGGCTCGGGGTGTAACGGAACTTCTCCGGGACCGAGCAGTACGGATGACGCAGGACGTTCAGGGTGTGGGGGTACAAGTACCAGCCGAGCACGGCGCCCGCTGCGACCAACAGCACGATGATGATCAGCCGACGACGGAGCTCGCGCAGGTGGTCGAGCACCGGCATGCGCCCGTCCGGGTTCTTGACGCGCCGGCGGCGCACGGCGACCACGGTCAGCGCAGACCGGCGGCGGCGATGCGTTCCTGCGTCTCGGCCACCCGGCCGCGCAATTCGGCCGCCTGGCCCGCGACGGCCTGCAGCATCCGGAGATCACGCTGGAGCCGCTTGGCCTTCCAGGTGATCTCGTAGGCGCAGAACCCGAGGACGACGAGCGCCACCACGGCGGCGGCGGCCCAGGCGACGATCGGGACCCAGTGCACGTCCGGAACTCTACTTCGCGGCGTAGGCGGCCAGAGCGCGCGCCGCCTCGGTGCGGATGCCCTCGGCGAGCCAGTCGGGCGACAGCACCTCGGCCTGACCGGCCGAGCCCAGCACCAGCGCCCGCACCCACCCGGGATCGGCGACCCGCAGGCTGACCCGGAGCAGCTCGCCCTCCTCCACGACGTCCTCGGCGACGTAGTAGTCGGCGACCCAGCCATACGCCGGGCCGAGCCGCAACTCGACGAGCAGGTGTTCCGACGCCGGGCGGAAGACGCCTTCGGTCAGGTCGCGAGGTTGCACGTCGTCCGGGATGTGCGCGGCCTCGGGCAGCACCCGGGCGTCCTCGATGCGATCGAGCCGGAACAGCCGCATGCCCTCGGCCTGCCGGCACCACGCCTCGAGGTAGGTGCGGCCGTCCGCTTCGAAGACTCGCAGGGGATCTACGGTCCGCTCACCGGTCTCGTCCCGCGACGCGCTGTAGTAGACGAGCCGCAACGCGCGCCCGTCCTCGATGGCGCGATGCAGCACGACAAGCAGCCGCTCGTCGTGGTCGAGCTCAACGGCGACCGTCGAGTCGTCCACGGCGCCGCCGGCGGCGGTCTCGACCTTGGCGAGCGCGCTCTTGATGGCATCGGAGTCGGCCAGTCCGTGGGTTTCGGCGAGCGTGCGGAGTGCCACGACCAGCGCGAGTGCCTCCTCGGCGGTCAGCCGCAGGGGTCGCGACATGCCGGCGTCGAAGACGACCGAGACGCTGTCGCCCTCGAAGGCCAGGTCGATCAGGTCACCCGGGCCGTGGCCGGGCAGGCCACACATCCACAGCAGCGTCAGGTCGCGGCGCAACTGCTGTTCGGTGACGCCGAAGTCGGCGGCCGCCTCGGCCACGCTGATACCGGGGCGGGCCTGCAGGTACGGCACGAGCGCGAGCAGGCGCGGCAACCGCTCCTCGTTGGACGTGGCCGCCATCAGATCCCCCCGGCCGCGGCCCGGAGCCGCTCGACGACGGCGGCGACGAGGTCGGGCGGCGACAGCACCTGGGCGCTGGATCCGGCACTGGCGATCACCCGGGCCATCCGGCTCGGGTCGCTGAAGCTGATCGTCAGGACGCCGTCGATCTCCGACTCGGCGATGCGGCGGAGCTGGCCGGCGCCCGAGCCGGACACCCGCACCAGCGCCCGCCGCTCGTCGTCGGGCCATCCCCCGGCCACCATCTCGAGGATGTCGACCTTCTCGGGCCGGCTGAAGGCCCCCGCCTTGCCGACGGCGCTCACGTTGCCGGTGATCCGGGACAGCCGGAAGCTGCGCGGCTCGCCGCGGTCGCGGTCGAAACCGGCCACGTACCAGCGCCGGCGCCACGACAGGACGCCCCACGGCTCGAGCGTGCGCTGCTCGGGAACCGTCGCGCCGACCTTGACGTAGTCGAAGCTCACCACGGTCGCCGTGCGGGCGGCCTCCAGCAGCGTGGGCAGGCTGGGGTCGCTGGCGTCGAGCAGCGGCACCGCGCCGGGAGCGTCCGCAGCGTGCACCTCGGTGCCCGCGGCGCGCAGCTTGATCAGCGCCGACCGGGCCGCCTCGCCCAGCGTGGCCGACTGCCACAGGCGCGCGGCCAGACCGACCGCTGCCGCCTCGGCCGCGTCGAACTCGATCGGCGGCAGCTCATAGTCACCGCGGCGGATGCGGTAGCCGTCCTCGCTGTCGAAATGGCTGTTGCGGCCGGTCTCCAGCGGGATACCGAGCTCACGCAGCTCGGCCTTGTCCCGCTCGAACATGCGCTTGAACGCCTCGTCGGTCGCCTTCGAGCCGTCGGCGCCCTCATAGCCGGGAACGGCGTCGCGGATCCGTTCGGCGCTCAGGAACTGGCGGGTCGACAGCAGGCAGATGACCAGGTTGACGAGTCGCTCTGCACGCCGGGCCGCCATGTCCTCGAAACTAATCCCCCCGCGTCCCCGCCGCGTGGTGGCGCGCGCGACCCGGGTGCTCATGTGTTCGATCTTTCCGCATTCGCCCCCCGGCTGGCGAACCCGATCCCATTCGCAACTACATCCGACGCGATGTGCTCACATGGAGGCGATGAGCTTCTCGACCCGTTCGTCGACGCTGCGGTACGGGTCTTTGCACAGGACCGTCCGCTGGGCCTGGTCGTTGAGCTTGAGGTGCACCCAGTCGACGGTGAAGTCACGCCGCCGTTCCTGGGCCCGCCGGATGAAGTCGCCGCGCAGCTTCGCCCGCGTCGTCTGCGGGGGCACGCTCTTGGCCTCGAAGATCGACAGGTCGGACACGACCCGCTCGACGGCGCCCCGGGCCTGAAGCAGGTAGTAGAGCCCGCGGGTCCGCGAGATGTCGTGATAGGCCAGGTCGAGCTGGGCGACGCGCGGCGAGGAGAGCGGCAGGTCGTGCTTGGCGCGGTACCGCTCGATGAGCTGATACTTCGTGGCCCAGTCGATCTCCCGATCGATCATCGACAGGTCCTGCTTGTCGACCGCGTCGAGCGTCCGTCCCCAGAGTTCGAGCACCCGCTTGGACGACGCGTCCTCACCGGTCCGGGCCAGGAAGTCCACGGCCTTGGTGTAGTACTCGCGCTGGATCTCCAGCGCCGACGCGCTGCGCCCGGCCGCGAGCCGGACCGGCCGGGTTCCGGTCAGGTCGTGACTGATCTCGCGGATCGCCCGGATCGGGTTCTCGAGCGTGAGGTCGCGGAACGTCACCCCGCCCTCGATCATCCGCAGCACGAGATCGGCCGAGCCGACCTTTAGCAGCGTCGTGGCCTCGTTCATGTTCGAGTCACCGACGATGACGTGCAGGCGGCGGTACCGCTCGGCGTCGGCGTGCGGCTCGTCGCGCGTGTTGATGATCGGCCGGCTGCGGGTGGTCGCCGACGAGACGCCTTCCCAGATGTGCTCGGCCCGCTGGCTGACGCAGTACACCGCGCCGCGCGGCGTTTGCAACACCTTCCCGGCGCCACAGATCAGCTGGCGGGTGACGAGGAACGGGATGAGCACGTCGGCCAGCCGGCTGAACTCGCCGTGCCGGCCCACGAGGAAGTTCTCGTGACAGCCGTAGGAGTTGCCGGCCGAGTCGGTGTTGTTCTTGAACAGGTAGATGTCGCCGGCGATGCCCTCGTCGTGCAGGCGCTTCTCGGCGTCCACCACCAGACCCTCGAGAACCCGCTCCCCCGCCTTGTCGTGCGCTACCAGCGTCTCGAGCGAGTCGCACTCCGGCGTCGCGTACTCGGGGTGACTGCCGACGTCGAGGTAGAGGCGGGCGCCGTTCTTCAGGAAGACGTTGGACGAACGGCCCCAGGACACGACCCGCCGGAACAGGTAGCGCGCGACCTCATCGGGCGACAGACGCCGCTGGCCGTGGAACGTGCACGTGACGCCGTACTCGTTCTCGATTCCGACGATCCGTTTGTGCACGCTGTTCCTCCAGCTCCTCGCTGCTTCCACCCTAACCGCGGAGTCGACCATCTGCCGGTCGGACGCGGCCGTTGGCAGGTCTTGCGTTCTTGCTTTACATGCCGCATGCTGTTGTAAACCACCAGGACGCGAGACCGTCTCGTGTCAACCCCGTCTCACGTCGACGGATTGGGAGCCGAGCATGAGCGATTCAGCAAATCTCTCCGGGCGGGCGACGCTCACCGGCGAACGACCGGACTGGCGCGACGGCAAGCGGTACCTCTGGCTGCTCGGCACCGTCGTCCCGCTGTTCCTCTTCGCCGGGTGGGGCCTGGTCAACGCCACGGGACTCGGGCTGTTCTGGTGGATCGGGCCGATGGTCGTCTACGTCCTGATCCCGACGCTGGACCTGATCATCGGTGACGACCAGAGCAACGCACCCGAAGATGTCGTCGCGTGGCTGGAGCAGGACCGCTACTACCGCTGGGTCACCTACCTCTTCCTGCCCTGCCAATTCGCCGCACTGTTCACCGGCTTCTGGCTGATGACCCGCAACGGCGGCCTGCCGGTGATCGACAAGCTCGGCATCGCCACCACGCTCGGCATGCTCAACGGCATCGCGATCAACACCGCACACGAGCTGGGCCACAAGAAGGAACACCTGGAACGGTGGTTCGCCCGCATCGCGCTGGCCCCCTGCGGGTACGGACACTTCTTCATCGAGCACAACCGCGGGCATCACGTACGGGTGGCGACGCCGGACGATCCGGCGTCGAGCCGGTTGGGCGAGACCTTCTGGGCGTTCTGGCCGCGCACCGTCGTCGGGAGCGTGCGCAACGGGTGGCGCCTGGAGAAGACCCGGTTGCGCCGGATGGACAAGGGCGTGTGGACGCTGCGCAACGACGTCCTCAACGCCTGGGCCATGACGGCCGTCCTGTGGGCCGCCCTGATCGTGCTGTTCGGCGTCGGTATCGTGCCCTACCTGCTCCTGCAGGCGGTCCTCGCCTTTAGCCTGCTGGAGGCGGTCAACTACCTCGAGCACTATGGCCTGCGCCGCCAGCAGCTGCCCAACGGACGCTTCGAGCGGGTGACGCCGCGGCACAGCTGGAACAACAACCACCTGACGACGAACCTGTTCCTCTACCACCTGCAGCGGCACAGCGATCACCATGCCAATCCGACCCGGCGCTACCAGGCGTTGCGCCATTTCGACGATTCCCCGCAGCTGCCCGCCGGGTACGCCGCCATGATCGTGCTCGCCTACGTCCCCCCGCTGTGGCGCCGCGTGATGGACAAGCGGGTGCTCGCCCACTACGGCGGCGACGTCACGCTGGCCAACATCGATCCGGGCAAGCGCGATCGGATTCTCGCGACGTACGCGCGGCCGGCCGGCTCCGCGTCCTCCGCCGCCGCCTGAGATCATCTCGCTGATGAAGTACCGGTGCGAGGTCTGCGACTACGTGTACGACGAGGCGGTCGGCGAGCCACACGAAGGCTTCCCGCCCGGCACTCCGTGGGCGGCCGTTCCCGACGACTGGTGCTGCCCGGACTGCGGCGTCCGGGAAAAGGTCGACTTCGTTCCCGAGGCCGGCGCGCGGGCATGACCGCGGCCGATGCTGCCGGTACGGCGCCCGAGCGAGTTCCCTATCCCGCGGCCGCGCGATCCCTGCTGCGCGACACGGTGATCACCGCGGTGGACGATCTGGTCCGCTCCCGCGGCTGGTCGGCGACCACGATGGCTGACGTCGCCGCGGCGGCCGGCGTCAGCCGGCAGACGCTCTACAACGAGTTCGGCTCGCGACCGTCCCTCGTCGCGGCGTACGTGACGCGCGAGATCGACACGCTCGTGACCCAGGTCAGCGAGGCCGTGCGCGCCAACTCCGACGACGCGCACCGCGCCCTGCGAATCGCCTTCAGCCTGTTCCTGAAGCTGGCCTCGGACGAGCCGGTGGTCCAGCTGATCGTCAACGACGCCGAGGACGGCGAGCTCCACCGGCTGCTCACCGGGCTCGGGCAGGCCGTGGCGGGCGAGCGGATCGCGCACCTGATCCCCGAGGTCTGGCCGCAGGTGAGCGCGGCCGACGGGGAACTGCTGGCCGAGACGCTGGTCCGCCTGGCGATCAGCCACGCGCTGATGCCCGGCCCGGACCCGGCGACGATTGCGCGTGGCATCGGACGCATGCTGGCGCCATTCGTCGACGAACTGCTCAGCCCCTGACGAGCGACACGACCAACACGGCGGCGGTGGCGGCCGCGTACGCCCAGGTCGCGATCGTGACCGCCCCCATGCGCTGCGCCGGCGGTCGCTCGCGCGCCGTCAGCAGTGCCGCCAGTGCCGGCAGCACGAGGATCGCGTGGAGGGTCACCCCATGCACCCATTTGAGCGAACCCGCGGTGTCGTAGGCCTCCTGGCGATGGCCGGTTCTGATCAGCACCTCCCCCTTCGCGATCATCGCGGCACCGGTCGCCAGGCCGATGACGAGGAAGGCGAAGCCCGCACGCAACGCGCGGCGCATGTCGGGCGCGGCGTCGACGCGGCCCCGGAACGCGGTGATCGCCAGGGCGCCCAGCACGACTATGAGCACGGCACCGCCGAGCGCAAGGCTCATCGCGATGGCGGTGCTGGCGGGCGTCTCGGTGTTGAAGTGCGACGGCACCCGCCGCCAGGCCTGGATGGTGATGCCGGCGACCTCGAGCACGCAGTCGGCGGCGAAGACCCCGAGCAGCCAGGTGCGCATGCGGGCGCTCAAGGTGAGGTACGAGGCCACCCAGGCGACGGTGATCAGGGTCAGCCCGAAGGAAATGCCGAACGTGGTCGGCTTGCGCCAGGAAAGCGGACCGTTCCATCCGCCGCCGCGCACGAGCAGCACACCGAAGTGGAAGACGCCCGACGCAAGAAGCACGGCGCCGATCAAGTAGCAGACCTTCTCGATGCCGCGCAGGCGAGACCAGCGCGACGGCGGGGCGGACGAAGCCGGTCGAGCCGCCACGGTGGTCATGAGGCCGACTCCTCTTCTGCCGGCGGCTGCTGAGGCAACCGCTGGAGGTCGTCGCGGGAAAGCGCGGGCCCGGGCAGCGGCGTCCGCGCAGCGGCGGTGGCGCGTAACCCGTCGAGGAGCAGGTCGAGATGCCGATGCGCGAGCGCGCTGTTCTGCTCCGGCGCGAACGCGCCGGGGAGTGGCCGCGAGAGGCGCACGATGAGCACGCCGACGTCGCCGAAGGTCACGTCCGGGCGCAGCGTGCCGGCCTGGTGCGCGGCGTCGATGAGGTACTGGACGTTGCGGGCGCCTCGTTCGCGGGCCCGCGCGACTTCCTCGTCGTCGTGCAGGTCTATGGCGCCTAGCAACGTCGGGATGACCGCGGCGGTGCGGACGTCGAGCGCCGCGTGCATGTACCGGATGAGAGCGGCGAACCGGTCCGGTTCCTCGTCGGCGGCCTCCCGAGCCTGCTCGACGGTGCGCTCGAGGGCGTCCAGGACGACGGCGCGCATCAGGGACCGGCGATCAGGGAAGCGCCGGTACAGCGTGGCGATCCCGCAGCCGGCCCGCCTCGAGATCTCCTCGAGCGCGACCCCAGGGCCCTGCTCGACGAACAGGTCACGAGCCGCGATCAGCAGCCGTCGCCGGTTCTCTGTCGCGTCGGCCCGCGCCCCTCGGCCCATGACCCGACCATAGCACTGTTCGGAGGGTTCTCATCCGCTTAGCTCCGTGAACCGGACGTCCTTCCTCCGTCCGATCAGCAGTGGCCGGCCAGTCGCCGCGCGATCTCCGCGGTGAGCACGGCGTGCCCCCGGCTGTTCGTGTGCAAACGGTCCGCGCTCATCGTGGCGGGATCGGCGGCCGCGGGATGCTCGGTCATCCGCAGGTAGATGCCGCCGTGGCGCTCGGACACCCGCCTGGTCAGCTCGGCGAGTTCCACCAGACGTTCGCTCAGGATCGGTGCGTAGTCGGGCGTGACGATGCCCGAGGCGGTGATGTCCATCAGTCCGAAGGTGAGCACGTCGCTGCCCCGCGCCCGCAGGGCGCCGACCATCGCGTCGAGGTTGGCCTCCACGCTGTCGGCGTCGAACCGGCGGCGCAGGATGTCGTTGCCCCCGCAGGTGATCGCGGTCAGGTCCGGCTTGAAGTCCAGTGCCGGGCCGAGCTGAGCGGCCCGTATCTGCGCCGTCCGCAGGTCCCGTTGGCCCAGGTTCAGGTAGGCCAGATCGGGGTGCACGCGGCGTAGTACCCGCGCCATGCCGCGGGCCCAGCCGCCGGCCGGATAACCAGGCACGACCTCGCCCACTCCCGCAGCCAGGCTGTCGCCGATGACGGCGAGCCGCCGCCACGGCGCATGGCGCAGCAGGTGTGCGGCCTCGTCGTCGGTCAGGCAGAAATTGTCGGCGACGCTGGTCATCGAACGGCTCCTTCGAGGGGGATGGACGGTGCTACGGGAACCGTGGCGGCAGGGCGGATCGCCAGCCCGGCGACGAGGCAGCCCAACGACGCGGCGGCGCAGTAGGCGTAGACGCCGGTGAAGGCCCGCAGGCCGTCGTCGGCTGCGCTGCGCTGGATGGCGTCGAGGACGGCGATGCCGAGCGCGCCCCCGATCTGGCGGGCGGTCGTGTTGAGCCCGACGGCGCCCGCGAAGCGCAGCGGCGGAGCGGCGAGGGCCGCGGCGCTGTTGGTCGCGACCGCGGCCGCGCCCATCCCGAGACCGACCACCGCGCCAACCGGCAGCCAGAACGTCAGGAAGTGCGGCGTCGCGGGCAGCCAGGCGGTGGTCGCCAGCCCGGATCCGGTCATGGTCAACGCCCCCGCGGCGAGCACCGGCCGTGGGCCGTACCTGTCGATCAACCGTCCTCCGACGACCGCCCCGATCATCGAGGTGAAGGCGCCGGGCGTGACGGCCAAGCCGGCCTTCAACACCGAGTAGTGCCAGACCTCGGTCAGCAACAGGACCCCGACCAGGAGCCACGCGTACAGCGCGGCGCCGTACAGCAGCGATGCGAGATTGGTGGCGGCGAACGACGAGTTGCGCCACAGGCCCACCTCGACGGCCGGCGCCGCGCGCGTCCGGGACCGGGCGACTGCGACGCTTCCCGCGGCAACGCCACCGACCAGACAGGCCCAGGTTGTCCCGGCCGACCAACCCCACGTGCCGCCCTCGGTGACGGCGAGCGCGACCGCCCCGATGCCGGCGGCCAGCAGCATCGAGCCGAGGAGATCGGGAACGCGCGCGCCGCTCCTGCGGGCCGTGCTCAGCCGGCGGGCGCCCCAGAGCATGGCCAGCCCCATCGGGACGTTGATGGCGAAGACCGCGCGCCAGGTCCACGGCTCGACGAGCAACCCGCCGAGCGCCGGGCCGACCGCCGCGGCCAGTCCCCCCGCGCCACTCCAGAGTCCGATGGAGCGCGCGCGCAGGTCGGCCGGGATCCCCGTCAGCAGCAGCGCGAGCGACGCGGGGATCATCGCCGCCGCGCCGATCCCCTGGAGTGCGCGGAAGGCGATGAGCGTCGCCGGATTCGGGGCCACGGCGCAGGCGAGGGAGAACGCGGTGAACGTGCCCACGCCGCCGATGAACATCCGTCGCGCCCCGACGGTGTCGGCCAACCGCCCCGCGGCGGCGAGCATCGCGGCGAGCAGCACCGCGTACGCCGTGATCGTCCACGACAGCGTCGTCACGGTGGTCGCCGGAAAGTCGCGGTGCAGGTCGGCGATCGCCAGATTGACCACCGTCGCGTCGAGCAGCGAGAGGAACGCGGCGCCGCAGGCCAGCAGGAGTACGAGCCGGGCCGAGGCCGGCCGGTCGGGCGAGGAATCGGTCATGACGCTCCGTCCAGACATCTATACGAACGATCGTACTATCTTCTACTCGCCGAGTACGTGTCAATGCCTTTGGACCCACGGATCGCGGGACCAACCATCCGCACGGTCGATCCGCTAGATTGAGCAGATGGGCGAGGCAAGGCAATGACGCCGGGGAAGACGGACGGGCGCATCGAGCGCGGCGACCAGACCCGGCGCCTGATCCTGGGGCGTGCGGCCGACATCGCCTCGGTCGAGGGATTGGACGGGCTGTCGATCGGTCGCCTGGCGAGTGAACTCGAGGTCAGCAAGAGCGGCGTCTTCGCCCATTTCGGGTCCAAGGAGGAGTTGCAACTCGCCACCCTCGCGACCGCGCGCGACGTCTTCCTCGACACCGTCATCGCACCGACACTGCGGGCGCCGGCCGGTCTGGCTCGCGTCTGGCGGCTGTGCGATGCCCGGCTGCGCTACATGTCCGGCCGGATCTTTCCCGGCGGCTGCTTCTTCTCCACCGTCGCGGCCGAGTTCCACGCGCGACCCGGCCGCGTCCGCGACGCAATCTCGGCGGCGGAGGCCGACTTGTACCGGTTCTACGAAACGACCATCGCGACGGCCGTGGAGCTCGGCGAACTCGCCACCGGCGTCGACCCCCGCCAGCTGGCCTTCGAGCTCGACGCGTTCACCCGCACAGCCGGCAGCAACGCGCTGCTCTTCGACGACGACTCGATGTTCGCGCTGGCCCGCCGTGGCATGCTCGAACGACTCCGCGCCGCGGCGGTCGACCCCTCCTCGCTGCCGGAACTCGACGAGTAGCACAGGAGGCGCGATGTCCTATCCGGAAGCCAAATACTTCGGCGACACCGGGACGACCAGCGCCCGGCTGCACCGCGCCGACGAGCCGCCGGCACTGGTCAATTCGGCCGGCGGCAGCACGCACTACCTGGCGACCGGCGCGGATACCAGCGGTGAGTTCGGCTTGTACCGGTGGAACTTCGGCCCCAACCTCAGCGGCCCCGATCTGCACTTCCACCGGACGATCTCGGAGTCGTTCTACATCCTGTCCGGCGTCGTCTCGCTCTTCGACGGGAACGGCTGGATCGAGGGCCGCCCCGGAGACTTCCTGCACGTGCCGCAGGGCGGCGTGCACGGCTTCCGCAACGAGTCCGGGGAAGAGGCCTCCATGCTGCTGCTCTTCACGCCGGGAGCGCCGCGCGAGGAGTACTTCGAATGGCTGGTCGGGATCGGCCGGGGCGAGCGATCACTGTCCGACGAGGAACGCGGCGACTTCTACCGACGGCACGACACCTACTGGGTCTGATCGCTGCGTCAGACGTCCAGTTCCAGGATCGGCGTGCCGTCGGACCGGGTGATCTGCACCCGGTCGATGTCACCGCGCGGAACCGACGTTCCGCCGGTGAACGAGATCGTCTTGCCCGGCACCAGCGTCCAGCTCCCACCGACGTAACGGTGGTGCTCCTTGTCGATCACCACGAGGGCGTACGGGGTGTACGTCGCGACACCCTGCGGGTAGTGGCAGCGCAGGTCGATCTCGGTCCCCCACCTCTCGGCCACCAGTCGTGCGGTGGCGGTGACCGGGCTCTGCGTCACAGCAGCGAACGCCCGTGGCGCCGGTTTGGATGAGCCCGACTCACCGGACGTCACGACGATGGCCACCGCCGCGACACAGGCGGCGGCAACGGCAGTGACGGCCGCGATCACCACGCCACGGCGCCGGCGCTCGTGCCGCGCCCGGCGGAGGAGGCCGGGCAGCAACGTGTCCGGCATCGGCGGGGCCGGATCGTCGTTGGTGAGTGCGCTCAGCGGTACCCCGGTCAGCAGATCGGCGGTGGGCCGGAGTTCCTCGACGCGGGCCCGGCAGTCCGCGCAGGTCAGCAGGTGCGCTTCGAACGCGGCCCGGTCGGCGTCGTCGAGCGCGCCCAGGACATACGCGGCGTCGTCGTGGCGGAACGGGTCGATCGCGGTCATCGCACATCCCCCATCTCATCCACGGCCAGTCGCAGCGCCCGCAGCGCGTAGTGCGTCCGGGACTTGACCGTCCCCGCCGGGACACCGAGGGACACCGAGGCCTCGGCCACGGACGCCCCGCGGAAATAACACTCGACGAGCACCTCCCGGTGTTCGGCCGACAGCGTCCGCAGCGCGGCCACGACCAGCTGTCGGTCCAGCGTACGGTCCACGCCGTCGGCCACCGGCCGTTCCGGCAACTGCTCGGTCACCCGCTCGCGCCGCGACCGCGCCGTGCGCCACTCGTCGATGACGATCCGCTTGGCGACGGTGAACAACCAACCGCGGGCCGAGCCGGATGCCTGCTCGAGCACCTGCGGGTTGCGCCAAGCCCGGAGCATCGTCTCCTGGACGACATCCTGCGCCTGGGCGCGGTCGCCGTTGGTCAGCCCGACGACATAGGACCAGAGAGCCCCGCCGTGTTCCTCGTGCAGCGTCCGCAGCAACTGGCTGTCGTCGGTCCTCACGTCACCCCCGCTGCGGATGGCCCATCGATCGGCCGAGAGCGTCCTGGTCACACCGGTGAATACGGTCCCAGGACTTCTCGGGTTCAATGTCGTTGACCGTTGAACCATGCACAAGGGATTTCCGTGATTTCGCATTCGCCCCCGAACCCGTACATGTCGCGTCGAACGGCCCTTCTCGCCGGTGCCGGCGCCGGCGCGGCCGCCCTGGCCGCCTGCTCGGGCAGCAACAAGCCGTCCCACTCCGGCCCGACGTCGGCGAAGGCCGGCAACGAGGGTGATCTGGGCCCGCTGTCCGCGGTGCCGGTGGGGCAGGCCAAGGCCGTCACGCTGCCCGGCGGCAAGCCCGGCATCCTCGCCCGGCCGACGGCGACCACCGCCGCCTGCTTCAGCGCGATCTGCACGCACCTGGGCTGCACCGTCCAGGCCGACGGAAGCAAGCTCAACTGCCCGTGTCACGGCTCGCAGTACGACGCGCTGACCGGCAAGGTGCTGCGCGGGCCCGCCCCGGACCCGCTGCCGTCGATCGCCGTGACCGTCACCGACGGCAACGTCGTGGTGAAGGCTTGACGGTCACTCGGCCGAGGCCCCGCCCTCGGGCGGGGCCTCGCCCTCGGCCGGAGCTTCGGCCGCCGGGGTCTCACCGACCGGTTCGGTGGGCAGCAGATCGCTCAGCGCGATACCCGTGATGCGGCGGAACTTCCGCTTGCCCCGGTTGCGGTCGAGGACGGCGACCTCGAGCTGGCTCGCGGGCAGTGCTCGCGCGGTACCGTTCGTCCCGCCGGCCGTGCCGAGGGCGGACACCGCCACACGCAGCGCCTCGCGCAGCTGTAGGCCGGGGGCGTAGCCGGAGCGGACCTCGTTCGTGAGGGCGTCGGCCTGACCGCCCATCGCGAGGAACTCCGGCTCGTCGACGATCGTGCCGTCGTAGGTCAACCGGTAGATCTGGTCGGCGTCGGCCGTCTCACCCACTTCGGCGACACAGATCTCGACCTCATACGGCTTCTGTTGCTCGGTGAAGATGGTCCCCAGCGTCTGGGCGTACGCGTTCGCCAGGGCCCGGGCGGTGACATCGCGACGGTCGTAGGAGTAGCCACGCAGATCGGCCAGGCGAATGCCGGCCACGCGCAGGTTCTCGTACTCGTTGTACTTGCCGACGCCGGCGAAGCCGATCCGGTCGTAGATCTCGCTCACCTTGTGCAGGGCCGAACTGGCGTTCTCGGCGACGAACAGGACACCGTCGGCGTAGGTCAGGACGACGACGCCCCGGCCGCGGGCAATGCCCTTGCGCGCGAACTCCGAGCGGTCGCGCATGATCTGCTCGGCCGAGGCGTAGAACGGCATAGACATGTGCAGCTACTCCTAGGTGCCCGGGTTGGCTTCGCGGTCGGCGAGGATGGCCCGCACCACCGTTTCCAGTTCGTCCTCGCCGACCCGTTCGGCCCCGGAACCGGTCGCAGTCATGACGACCGGGTAGATGCCGCGGGTGATGTCCGGGCCGCCGGTGGCTGAGTCGTCGTCCGCGGCGTCGTAAAGGGACTCGACGACGACGCGGATGGCGGTCGCCCGATCCATGCCCGGGCGCCACAGCTTCTTCAGCGCCCCGCGGGCGAACAGCGACCCCGATCCGACGCCTTGGTAGTACTGCTCGGCATAACGGCCGCCGGTGACGTCGAAGCTGAAGATCCGACCGGCGCTGGCCGGGTCGGGCGCCTCGACGTCGTACCCGGCGAAGAGCGGCACGACGGCCAGACCTTGCATGGCCTCGCCGAGATTGCCGCGGATCATCGTGGAGAGCCGGTTGGCCTTGCCGTCCAGCGTCAGCTGGGTGCCCTCGATCTTCTCGTAGTGCTCGAGCTCGACTTGGTACAGGCGGACGATCTCGACCGCCATGCCGGCGACGCCGGCGATGCCCACGAGCGAGTGGTCGTCGGCGGCGAACACTTTCTCCATGTCCCGCTGGGCGATCAGGTTCCCGGCCGTCGCGCGCCGGTCGCCGGCCATGATCACGCCGTCGGCATATATGGCCGCGACGATCGTCGTGCCGTGCGGGACGGAGGCGATGGTGCTCATCCGGCCGGGCAGCAGTTCGGGTGAGGCGGCGGACAGGAACTCGGTGAACGACGACGAGCCGGGCGACGTGGCGAAGCGCAGGATCCCATGGACATCGCGTGATCGCTCAATGCTCAAAGTCGCTCCTTGCCGGGTGGGTTCTTGCCCTGCCGACCCTACCCAGGCGCGGTGAGCGGGCCGCCGACCGGTCAGGCGGCTCGCCCTCGGGACGGATGTTGTCGTAGTCGCCGATATACAGCCCGACGTGCAGGTCGGGTAGTCGAGGGAGCCGCCCATGTTCGCTCGGACGATCTGGTTATGGCACGGCTTGCAATACGTACTGCGGCCCGAACGCTGGCTCCGGTTGCTTGGAAAGTCTGTAGCCGGTTTCACTGCATCGTTTTGTCGACACCACTTCATGCCCTGGGCGAGATCCCGCGGCCCTTGGCCGGAACGAGTCCGCGGCGGCCCGAGACGCTTGCGCCGACTCGCTAGCACCCGTGCACGGGCGCAGCGTCCGCGGTAGAAGGAAAGTCCGTCCCGATTTCTTGCGTTACGCGTGAGCTTGCGACCGGAAGATCCTGACGGCAGTCAGAGCAAAACTTCCTCGGCCCGTCGCCGTCCAAGATCATCTATTGGCCGCCTTTTTGGACGAATGCCCGAACAAAGTCCTCTGCATTCGATTCCAGGACCTCGTCGATCTCGTCGAGGATCGCGTCGACGTCCTCGGTCAATTTCTCGTGTCGTTCGGCGACGTCGGAATTCGCCTCGACGGCCTCTTCGGTCTGGTCCTCGTGTTGGCGCTGCGGCCGGTTCTGGCCGCTGTCGTGGGTCGGCATGACGGCCCCCTCTCTGACGGTTCGATTTCACCCTAGCTCGCACGGGTGACGAAATTCGGCATGGTGCACAGTGTCGGCCCCGCTTCAGGTCAGGCCGGCGTCACACCATATAGAACGCGTGCGTCGCGGTGGCTCCGCCGTCGGCGGCGAGTTCCGCGCCGGTTACGTAAGCGCTCCGGTCGCTGGCCAGGAAGAGCACCACTTCGGCGATGTCCTCCGATGTGCCCATGCGGCGCAGCGGGATCCGCTTGGCCGCCGGTGACAGGTCGATGTCGTGGCCACCGGCCGCGTCCTTCACCATGTCGGTCTCGATCATGCCGGGATGCACCGAGTTGACCCGGATCCCGTTCGGCCCCAACTCGAGCGCAGCCACCTTCGACATGCCACGGATGGCGAACTTCGTCGAGGTGTAGGCCGTCAGGTAGGGCATGCCGGCCAAACCCTCGACCGAGGAGATGTTGACGATCGACCCCTTGCCGGCCGCCATCATCGGCTTGGCCACCGCCCGCATGCCGAGGAACGTCCCCACCTGGTTCACGTTGACGATGCGCATGTAGTCCTCGAGCGGCATGTCCGGCAGCGCCGCGAAGCGCAGAATGCCGGCGTTGTTGACGAGGACGTCGACGCCGCCGAGGGTCTCCACCGCCTCGTCGACGACGGCCTTCCAGTCGTCCTCCGACGACACGTCGAGGTGCCGGTAGATCGCCGCCGCGCCGAGCGATTCGGCAAGCTCCTTGCCCAGGTCGTCCAGCACGTCACCGATGACGACGCGTGCGCCCTCGGCCACGAACAACCGCGCGGCCGCCGCACCCTGGCCTCGCGCGGCGCCGGTGATGATCGCCACTTTGCCTTCGAGACAACCCATTCGTGCTCACTTCTTCCGGACGTGGGATGCCCGGCGCGAATTCGCGCCGCGCGGTGGGGCGGGCAGCGGTCAGACGAGTGTGGGGCGGCAGACCCGGCAGGTGCCGAGGTCGGTCTCGTCGCCGGTGAGCGCGTGCAGATCGTCGCGGTGCGAGATCAGCGGGCAGTCGCGGCGGTGGACGGTCGAGCCGGCGCCGGCAAGTACGAGGGCGGTGCCGTCCTGCGTGGTGGCAGTGGGCTCCCCTGCCGCCGGGCGACCGCCGGGGACCTTGGCCAGCTGCCCCTGTCGCGCGACGATGTCGGCGAGGACCAGCATGGTGTCGGCCAGTCGCTGCGCGCTCTCGCGCTGCTCGTTGCCCATCTTGGCCAACCAGGCCCCGAAGTACAGGAACCCACCGAGGAAGATGAGACCGAGGCCGAGCAGGCCGCCGGACACGACATAGGGCAGCTGGTTGTACTGGTACTTGGTGTGCGCGACGCCGTACCAGCCGAGCAGGATCGCGACGACGCCCAGCGGCATCAGCACCGCGCCGCCGGTGAACAGCGCAAGCTGCATCATCCGGTAACGCTGGTCGCGCACGGCCGAGGACCGGGCGGCCGGCGCGGCCGGCGCGCTCGGCGCCTGTGCGGGCGTCTGCGCCTGCGGCGACACCTGGGGAACAGCCATTGTGGCCATCGTCTAACCCTTCCGTAGGTCGGGCACGCCGGTAGTCAGCCCGTAAGCACAATTGCGGCCGGAGGCGAGGACGAATCCGCCCGCAGCCCGCATCGCCCACCCCAGGGCGCCGGCCAGGAGCAGGCCACCGAGGATGAGCATCCGCGGAATGGCTCCGAGCCCGGGCAGCTTGTAACTCGCCTGCACCGGGTTCGTCGTCGTACCGGCCGGCTGGTTGCCGGTCGCCGGCAGGTTGCCGCCCGCGCCGCCGCCGCCGCCGCCGAGCGCCCCGCCACCGCTGCCGGTTCCGGTTCCCCCACCGCCGCCGGCCCCGGTCCCGCCGCCCGTCGCGCCAGTACCTGTCCCGCCGCCGATCGAACCGCCGTCGTAAGCCGGCGAAGCCGATGCAGTGGTCCGGACGTCGCCGACCGTGATCACGAACCTCGGCGCCAGGTTGACGAGCGGACCGAGCTGGTCGGACAGCTGGGACGGCAATTTCGCGATGATCTGGGCCAGGATGCCGAACGGCGCATTGAGCGCGGACCGCAGCGGCTTGGTGTCGACGGTGATGACGAGCCCCTGCGCGCCGTAGGACCCCCCGGCGCCGTCAAGCGTGTGCTTCGTCGGGACGGTCTTGATCGAGATGCCGAGATCCTTCAGCGCCCCGCTGAGGACGTCCGGGAGGCCAGGCAACTTGACCGTCGACCCGGCCAGGTTGAGCCCCTTGTCGTCGATCGAGATGACCTGGTTGGCGATGCCGATGCCGCCGATCGTGGCGTGCCCGGTGTTGGTGGCCTTCTTCCCGTCGCTCGCTGTCGTGGCAGTCAGGTCGAAGCCCTTGATCGACAGCAGCCCGCCGAGCAGCTCGATGTTCGACGCCGCCGCGTGCGCCGATGCAGTGAACGTCTTGTTCCCGAGTGTCGTGCTGCTCTGGCTCTTCACGTTCTGGACGGTCGCGATGCCGGCCAGGGTCGAACTGATCGGCACCGGCAGGTCCGGTGTCGCCGGCGTGGTCTGCTGGCTGCCGAGCAGCTGCCCCAGACCCTTGCCGATGTTGCCGAGCAGGTTGGTGTCCGGGCCCGCGATGCCGAGTCCGGTGACCGTGCCCTTGGTCGTCACGTCGTCACTCGACGTCGTCATCCCGTTGCCGTCGGTCAGCTGGGCGGTGTTATGCGCTGGTGCGGCACTGGTCGGGGGGTTCTTCGAGTTGACCTGGATCGGGTACTGCGCGTCGCCGCCGATGAGCTGGCTGAAGCCGTCGCCGAGCACGTCGCCGGGCCACAGGTAACTGGCAGTGGCACGGGAGACCGGGCCGGTGTCGGTAAGGGCCTTGGTGTACGCCACGCCGACGTCGACCTGCGGGTCGGACGGCAACGGGATCACCGGATCGATGATCTCTACATGCACGACCTCGGCCCGGGCGGTGCCCTGGTATCCGCCCAGCGTCGTGCCGGCACCGGAAGCGGGGCCGGGCCACATCAGCGTCGCCACCCCTGCGACGCCGATGATCGCCAGCTTCTTCCGTTTCACGCGGCACCTCCGAAATAGAGCTCGCTGAGCTTTTCCGAGATCTCGCCCGGTTCGCCGGTCTCGACGATGCGCCCGCCGTGCATCACGGCCGCGTAATCAGACACCCGCAGCGCGCTGCTCGCGAACTGCTCGACGACCACGATCGACACGCCCGACTCGGCGATCTCGGCGACGGTGTCGTACAAACTCTCGACGATGAGTGGTGCGAGGCCCATGGACAACTCGTCCAGCAGGAGCAGCGCCGGGTCGGACGAGAGGGCGCGGGCCAGCGACAACATCTGCTGCTCACCGCCGGACAGGCTGCCGGCCAGTTGGCGACGCCGTTCCTTCAACCGCGGGAAACGGCCGTAGGCATCGGTGAGGATCTTGTCGACGGGGCGGCCGGAGTAAGAGGCCAGCCACAGGTTCTCCTCGACCGTGAGGTTCGGGAACACCCCGCGCCCCTCTGGCACCATCGTCAGCCCGGCGCGGGTCAGCTCGTCGGGCGTCGCGTTGCTGACGTGGACGCCACCGAGGTGGATGTCTCCGGCGGTCATCGGCATCAGGGCGCTGATCACCCGCAGCAGGGTCGTCTTCCCGGCCCCGTTCGCGCCGAGCAGCGCCATCACCGCGCCGCGCGGAACGAGCAGGTCGACGCCGCGCAGCACCTCGATCCGGCCGTAGGCGGCGTGGACGTCGATCAGCTCGAGGATGGGCGGCGCGCCGAGCGCGGGCGGAAGTTCCATGGCGGTCATCGCAGGTCAGCCTGCACCGTCGGGATGGTGAGCGTCGTCTCCGCCACGCTGGCGGCTCCGACGATTGCCGACGCCTCGCTCGCGACGTCGGCCGGGATCTCCACCGCGGGCTCGTCGGAGAAGCCCAGGTAGGCGGCCTGCACCGTCTTGTCGGCACGGATCTCCGCGGCCGTCCCGGTCGCGATCACCTTGCCGAACTCGAGCACGTGGATGAGGTGGCACACGCCCATCACGAGATCCATGTCGTGCTCGACCATCAGCACTGCACAGCCGCGGGCGGCGAGGTCCCGCAGCAGGATGCCGAAGCCCTCGGTCTCGGCCTCGTCGAGGCCCGAGGACGGCTCGTCGAGCAACAGCAGGTCGGGTTCGATCGCGAGGGCCCGCGCCATCTCGAGCAGCCGGGCCACACCGGTCGGCACCGAGTCCGCGCGCCGGTCGACGTACGGGCGCAGGCCGACTGTGTCGATGAGCTCGTCGACCCGCCGGTCCCGGCGCCGGCTGAACCACGAGCCGGCGCCGGCTCTGATCTCGCGCGCGACCTGGATGTTCTCCCGCACGGTGAGCGACCCGAAGGCCTCCAACCGCTGGAACGTGCGGGCCATGCCGGCCTTGGCTCGCGCGTCGACGCTTGCTTTGGTCACGTCGTGGCCCTTGAACCGGACGCGGCCGGCCGTGGGTGGCTGCAACCCGGAGATCACGTTGAAGAGCGTGGTCTTGCCCGCCCCGTTGGGACCGATCAAGCCCGTGATGGAACCCGGCTCGGCGCTCAACTGCGCGTCGTTGACAGCGGTGATGCCGCCGAACTTGACCGTGACGCCGATGACCTCAAGCAACGCCATGACCGGCCACCTGCTTCTCCGCGACGGCTTGCGGTTCGCTGATCATCATCGGTGGAGGAGCCGCCGTGAACGCCCGCAACCGGCGGGGCAGCGGCAGCCGCGGTTCGGCCAAGCGCAGGCCGCGGAAGAAGAGGTTCACCAGTCCGTTGGGGTCGCGGCCCAACATGATCGCCCCGCCACCGATGACCAGGAAGACGAGACCCGACAGCGACGGGGTGGTGGCCTGGATGACGGGCAGGAGCATCAGCAGCATGCCGCCGAGGAAGGCTCCGGACACCGACGTGACCCCGGCGACCACCGCCATCAGCAACAGCGGCAGGCTCTGCAACGTCAGGAAGTCGTTGGGCGCCGCGAACCGGTTCAGCCCGGCCAACAGCGCGCCGCCGAGGCCGGCGATACCGGCCGAAAGGCTGAAGACCGCCACCCGGAACCAGCGCTGATTCAGGCCGAGCGTCGCACAGGCCGCCGGGCTGTCGCGCAACGCGATCAACAGTCGGCCAACCGGCCCGCGACGCAGGGCCAGCAGCCCCATGCCGACCAAGAGGAATACGACCACCATGAGGAACACGTAGCTGCCCGTGTCGTTGAAGTCGTAGCCGAACAGCGACACGCGCTTGGCGCGCAGGATGCCGCCGAAACCGAACATGAAATTGGCCTGGAACACGAGGTTGTCCATGAGCTGTCCGAAGGCCAGCGTCGCCAGCGCCAGGTAGAGACCGGTGAGGCGCAGGACGGGCAGGGCGACAAGCGCACCCACTGCCGCCGCGATGAGGACGGCCACGAGGATCGCCAGCGGCGAGCTCGTGTCCATCTTGCAGGCGACTGCGGCACCAACGCCCACGAACGTGAACTGCGACAAAGAAACGTAGCCGCCGTAGCCGGTCAGCAACACGAGCGACAGCATGACGATGGCGTAGGTGATCGCGATGCCGAAGCGCTGGGTGTTGGTCGTGTTGAGGATGGGGAGCACGACGAGGGTCGCGACGGCGAGGCCCACGGCCGCCACGAGGGCCCTTCGGCCGGACGGCACATTGGCGGCGAGGATTCCCTTGACCTGTCCCACCCGCAGGCGCACCTGCGGCACGAAGATCAGGATCGCGAAAAGCATCAGCGTCGGCAGCGAGGACTGCAGGCCGTTCTCCAGCAGCTGGCTGCCGTGCACGTACTGGCTGTAGCCGACCATGAGACCGAGGACGATCGCGCCGACGTAGGTCAGCGGCAGGCTGCTCAGCCGGCCGAGCATGGCAGCGGCGAACGAACTGATCACCAGGAACGTCAAGCTGAAATAGTCCAGTCCGGTGCTCGAGACCAGCAGGATCCCGGCGAGCGCGGCGGCCGACGAGCCGATGGCCCAGCTGAGCATCGAGACCCGGTTGGCCCGGGCGCCGAACAGTTCGAGAAGTTCGCGGTTGTCGACAGCGGCCCGCATCGCGGTACCGATGCGCATCCGGTTGAGCAGGTACCAGAGGAGCAGGGCGACGACCGCGGCCACGATGATCGTGAGCAGGTAGTGGTACTTCATCTGCACGCCGAGCACCGGAAAACCCTTGGTGCCGAAGAAGAGTCTGACGTAGCGCGGGCGGTCGCGGGGCCAGAACTGCTGGGCGATGCCGATGAGGAAGATGAACACACCCAGCGTCACGACGAGGCTGACGCTCACCGGCGAGTCGCCCAGGCCACGCATCACCAGTCGCTCGAGCAGGACCCCGTAGATCGGTGCGATGACGAAGAGCACGAGGACCACCGACAGCCACGTCGGCAGGCCGTTGCCGACATGCAGCTGCCAGTAGGCGAACGCCATGACCATGCTCGTGGCCCCGTGCGCCAGGTTGAAAACTCTCGTCGTCGTGTAAGTCAGGACCAGCCCCGACGCAGCGACGGCATAGGCCGCGCCGAAGAAGAGCCCGGTGATCGTGTACGAGACGAAGGCGTCCACGGTCAGGAGACCCCGCTGTTCACCGAGGACCCGCAGGTGTACGGATAGGGCGTCTTGCGGACCCACTTACCGCCGGTGTACTGGATCACCGACAGGCAGGTCGGCGTGTGCTTGCCGGCGACGTCCTGCGGCGGCACCATGTTGCCGTTCGTGTACCTGTGCACGTTGCGCACCGCGGCGAGCAGGGACGCGCGGGTCAGCTTGCCACCGAGCTGGATGGCGAGCTGGGTGAACAGAGCGGCCGCTGTCCACGCGTAGGTCCCGAAGAACGTGGGCGACCCGCCCGAGGTGCGCTGCAGCCACTGCAGGTACGTCGCCAGCTGCGGGTTGCGGTTGGCTTCCTCGAACAGTGGGCCGGCGTCGAACACGTAGGTCCCGCTGGCCGAGCCGCCACCGCTCGTGTAGTCCGTGCTGTATCCGGTCGGGTCCATCACGAAGATCGGCTTGAACCCCTTGTTGTCGATGGCGGCTTTGAGCTGCTGCGCGTACGGAGCCGCGGCTCCGATGTACTGCACGTACTTGACGCCGGCGTCGGCCATCTTCTGCGCATAGCTGTCGTAGGGGATCAACCCGCCGGCCACGTTGATGGCCTGCTGGTAGATGAACTTGAAGCCCATCTTCTCCTCACCGGCGATGAAGCTCTTCGCGTTCAGGCTGGACGCGCCGGCATTGAGATACACGAAAGCCGCGTGCTGGTAGGCGTTGCCGAGCGACTTGAAGTACGTGAACGGGGCGGTGGGAATTTCGGAGGTGTTGAGCGAGTACGCCCCGTAGGTGACCGACGACCGCTGCCGGGTGG
>NZ_JBHEMO010000052.1:0-29235 GCF_046262535.1 Jatrophihabitans sp.
GGCGAGGGCGTCGAGACCCAGCGCGAACGCGTCCTGGAGCGGATGCGGGCACTTGCCGAGGCGGGCTACTCCCGGCTCGGCTTCCCAAGACGTCCAGACGTGTCGCGAGGCCTGCGGCGGCGCCGGCTACCTCGCCGAGAACCGGCTGCCCGGGCTCAAGGCCGACACGGACGGCTGACGTCCGCCCGGGCCAAGGCGGTGATCGCCGAGGTGAACGAGCTGTGCCGGCAACTGCGCCCGCACGCCCGGACGCTGGTTGATGCCTTCGGCATCCCCGAGCCCGCTCTCGCCGCGTCGATCGTCGACCCCGACGAGTCGTAACGGCTCGGTCACAGGCGTTTGGCCCTGCGGCGGCCGGGGTAACCAACGAGCACCGCAGCTGACTGAGCGGCAATCCGCTGCGTTTCTCGGCCGAGTTCGGTTACCAGGAGACCCCATGGCTGCAGTCGACGAGCCGCCGGCCGAAGGCAGCCCGCGGCGCGGCCGCACGCTCGCCAAGCTGCTCGGCGCGATCCTGCTCGCCGGCTGCCTGCTCGCGGCCATGCTCGTCCCGGTCGTCGGCGGGATCGGCGTCGCCGCCAAGTCCGTCGCCACCGAGTTCCTCGACGTGTCATGCGATGTCGCGCCCGCGCCCACCCAGCAGACGACGACGATCCTGGCCGCAGACGGACGAACGGTCATCGCGTCGCTGTTCGACCAGAACCGTCACGATGTCCCCCTCTCGGCGGTGCCCCAGATCATCCGGCAGGCGCTGCTGGCGACAGAGGACCGCCGGTTCTACGACCACCACGGGGTCGACCTGCGCGGCATGGTCCGGGCGGCCGTCCACAACGCGACGGACGGCGGCGCCGAGGGCGGGTCGACCCTGACGATGCAACTGGTCAAGCAGGAGCGGGCCTACCGCGCCCGGACGCCGGCCGAACAGCAGGCGGCGGTCAGCCAGGATCTGCATCGCAAGCTCAAGGACGCCAAGTGCGCGGTCGAGTTGGAGAAGCGGTACAGCAAGGCGCAGATCCTCAACGAGTATCTCAATGTCGCGTTCTTCGGCGAGAACTCCTACGGCATCGAGACGGCGGCCCGGACCTACTTCGACAAGTCGGCCACTCAGCTCACCGTGCCGGAGGGCGCGCTGCTCATCGGGCTCGTGCGCAGCCCGACCGCGTACGACCCGTTCCTGCACCCCCAGGCCGCGCGCGAGCGCCGCAACGAGGTGCTGGCCAACATGGTGGCGACGCACGATCTGACCCGGGCCCAGGCCGTCGCGTACGCCACCCAACCGGTCCGACTCGCCAGCAGCGCGCCGCCGCCGGTCCGCCAGGGCTGCGCGAGCACGCCACCCGACGTCGTCAACGTCGGTTTCTTCTGTGACTACGTCGTGTCCTGGCTGAAGAGCCACGGCGTGTCCGCGGGCGCGCTGCGCACCGGCGGCCTGCGCATCGTGACGACGCTCGACGCCGCCGCCCAGACGCGCGGCCAGCGCCAGATCTGGCGGGCCGGGCTCAAGCCCACGTCGGCGACCGCGCTCGTGATGCCCGCCGTCGACCCCCGCACCGGTGCCGTGCGCACGATGATCAGTAGCCGGCGCTACGGCGTCAACGCCAAGGACGGTGAGTCCGTGCTACCGCTCTTCACCGCGGGATATGCCGGCGCCGGCTCGACGTACAAGTACTTCACCACGCTCGCCGCGCTGTCCCTCGGCGCGCAACCCAGCTTCACGCTGAACTCCGGCAGCGACTCCTACACCGTGCGCAACTGCCCGGTCGACGAGCAGACGCACCGCCGGTACGAGGTCCACAATGCCGGCAACTACGCGGCGACGCTGCCGTTGAAGGACGCGCTGCCACAGTCGGTCAACACCTACTTCGTGGCCCTCGAGGACCAGTTCTTCGGCTGCAATCTCAAGCCGGTCGTGCAGACCGCTCTTAATCTGGGCATGACGACGCTCAACCGGCAGCAGAGCGCGGACTCGCGGCTGTCGATCGCCCAGGCCGTGGTGCAGCAGCACCAGCCGGGCTTCACGCTCGGGTTCTCCCCGACGTCGGCGCTGGAACTGACCTCGGCGTACGGGACGGTGGCCAATGACGGCGTCTACTGCCCGCCCAACCCGATCGCCGAGGTCACCGGTCCGGGCGGAGGGGCGGTGCCCTATGACAAGCCGAAGTGCCGCCGGGTCGTCGACCGGCAGGTGGCCCGCACGATGGTGAAGATGATGACGGCCGACACGCAGAACTCCGAAGGCACGGCGGCGTCCTACTTCCAGAACTGGTACGCCTCGGGCGGCAGCCCGGTCGCGGCCAAGACCGGCACGGACAACGACGCGGCGGACGGCCCGCGGCACGGCAAGGGCAACTCGGCGCTGTGGTTCGTCGGGGTCACTCCGCGGCTCACCTCGGCGGCCGCCCTCGTCAATCCGGTGTCGCCCAAGGCAACGGTCAGCGGGCTGCCGGCCAGCGTGACGAACAACGGCAGCGACGTCTTCGGTGCCTACGCCTCGACCTTCTGGCTCAAGGCGTACAGCCCCATGCTGCGGGCCCATCCCTGGCGCTGGCCCGACCCGAGCGGCGTCGCCGGCGCAACCAACGTCCCGGACGTCACCGGCCAGTCGCCGTCTGACGCCGCCCGGGACCTGCGCGCGGCCGGATTCAGCATGGTGCTTGCCTCGATCAGATGCGGCAGCTTCCAGCCCACTGGCCAGGTCGGCTACTTCGCGCCGCATCTCGCGACGCGCGGGTCCAAGGTGACCGTCTGCCTGAGCAACGGCATCGCGCCGAACGGCTACGACGGGGGCTACCAGACCTACCCGCAGTACCCGAGCTATCCCGACTACCCGACCTATCCGGATCCGACCTATCCGGCTGCCCAGCCCACCCAGGCGCCGCCCCCGGCCTCGTCGTCGGCCCCGCAACCGCCGCAACCGCCGCCACCACCGCCCCCGCCGTCCCCCTCGCCGACGAAGCCCGGCCACAGTCACGGGCCGTAGAACCGGGACCGGGAACGGCTTTCGGGCATTCCGCGCACCTCGGCGCAAACCGGGTTCATCTGCCGGTCTACCGGCATCGTGCGCGCTCGTTGCCTCTGATGTATCGTGGTGATACATCGCGTCGAAATAGAGGGGACGGACATGCTGGAGATCGCCGTCCTCGGGCTGCTCAGTGAGAGCCCGATGCACGGATACGAACTCCGCAAGCGGCTGGCCTCTCTTCTCGGTGCATTTCGGGCATTCTCCTATGGCTCGCTCTACCCGACCCTTCGGCGGCTGTCGGAGGCCGGGTGGATCTCCGAGGAGTCGCCGCTCGACGCGACGTCTGCCACTTCGCGGTCTCGGCGGGGCAAGCGCGTCTACCAGCTCACCGCTGAAGGTAAGGAGCACTTGGCGGACCTGCTGGCCGAAGTAGGGCCCGATGCCTTCGACGACGAGGGGTTCGGGGCGCGGTTGGCGTTCTTCGCCCAGACGCGTTCGGAGATCCGGTTGCAGATCCTCGAGGGTCGGCGCCGGCGGGTGGAAGAGCAGCGCGACGGTATGAAGAGCGCGCTGGGCCGGACGGGTGAGCGGGTCGACCGTTACACGCGGGTCCTGCACGAGCACGGCCTCGAGTCGGTCGACCGCGAAGTTCGCTGGCTGACCGAGCTCATCGAGCACGAGAGGTCGGACGCCGGTAACGGCACCGACAACTAGTCCAGATCTATCAACAAGAAGGAGGAGCCCTGATGGGTTCGGAAATTCAGGACCGCACGCGCCAGCCCATCCGGGTTGCCATCGTCGGTGTGGGCAACTGCTCGGCGTCACTGGTCCAGGGCGTGCACTTCTACCGTGACGCTGACCCGAGCCAGAAGGTTCCCGGTCTGATGCACGTGAACTTCGGGCCGTACCACATCAGCGACATCGAGTTCGTCGCCGCGTTCGACGTGGATGCCAAGAAGGTCGGACTCGACCTCTCGCAGGCGATCCTGGCCAGCGAGAACAACACGATCAAGATCTGCGACGTCCCGCAGCTCGACGTTCCGGTGCTGCGCGGCCCGACGCTCGACGGCCTCGGCAAGTACTACCGCGAGACGATCGAGGAATCCCACGAGGAGCCCGTCGACGTCGTCCAGACGTTGAAGGACGCGAAGGTCGACGTCCTCATCTGCTACCTGCCGGTGGGCTCGGAAAACGCGGCCAAGTTCTACGCGCAGTGCGCCATCGACGCCAAGGTCGCCTTCGTCAACGCGCTGCCCGTCTTCATCGCCAGCACGCCCGAGTGGGCCAAGAAGTTCGAGGACGCCGGCGTCCCGATCGTCGGTGACGACATCAAGAGCCAGGTCGGCGCGACGATCACGCACCGCGTCCTGACCAAGCTGTTCGAGGACCGCGGCGTCGAGGTGCAGCGCACCTACCAGCTGAACGTCGGCGGCAACATGGACTTCAAGAACATGTTGGAGCGCGACCGGCTCGAGTCGAAGAAGATTTCGAAGACGCAATCGGTCACCAGCCAGATCCCTGACCGCGACCTCGGTGCGCGCAACGTGCACATCGGCCCGTCGGACTACGTCGCCTGGTTGGACGACCGCAAGTGGGCGTTCATCCGGCTCGAGGGCAAGACCTTCGGCGACGTGCCGTTGAACCTCGAGTACAAGCTCGAGGTCTGGGACTCCCCGAACTCGGCCGGCATCATCATCGACGCACTGCGGGCGGCGAAGATCGCCAAGGACCGCGGCATCGGCGGCGCGATCCTGTCGGCGTCGAGCTACTTCATGAAGTCGCCGCCGGTGCAGTACTTCGACGACGAGGCGCGCCAGGCCGTCCAGGACTTCATCGACGGCCGTGTTGATCGCTAGCTAGCCGGCCTCCCCGCGCTTAACCGTTGTCGCCGCCGACCAGCCTTGGCCGGCGGCGACGCTGTTTTCCTCGCTTCCAGCAAACCGTCAGATCGCTTTCAGAGATATGAGGAGGACCTGCTCGGGGCGCCTTCTCGGCAGCCACAGGCCCACGCCGGCCAGCGCTGCGCCGGACACCGGGGCGCCGCCGGTCGGGCCGGCCGGATCGGTCTGGGGCGATCCGGTCACCCGGGAACGGTCGACCGGACCGGCCCAGGTGCAGCGGTAGCGCCGCTGCCGGTCGAGGCCGGGGACCCGAAGAGTCACGCCGCGGTTGTGTCCTGACTCGTCGAGCTGGACGTGGGCCAGGAGCGCCGCTGACCGATCGGCCGCCAGCACACCGTGCGCGATCACCGCGTCGTCCGACGTCTCGATCCGCACCACCCGACCGGAGTGCAGCATCGGCCGCCACTGTTTGTGGATGGCCACCCACTCGGCCAGCCGGTTCAACTCGTCGTCGGTTGCCGCCGTCAGATCCCACTCGATGCCGAACGCGCCGAACAACGCTGTGGCGGCGCGGAAGTCCAACGGCAGGGTTCGCCCCGTCTGATGCGAGACCGGGGACGAGATGTGCGCGCCGAGGTACTCGGGCGCGACGAACTGCGCCGTCCACCGCTGGATCTGCTGCCGGGACAGCGCGTCGGTCATGTCGGACGTCCACACCCGCTGGACGCGCTCGATGACGCCGAGATCGATCCGCCCACCGCCGGAGGCGCACGACTCGAAGACGACGTGCGGATGCCGCAGGCGCAGGACCTCGAGCAGCCGGTAGAACGCGGCGTTCTGCTCGTGCGCGGCCGGCGCCCAGTCGTGCTCGCCGCTGCCGGCCTCGACGAGGTCGCGGTTGTGGTCCCACTTCACGTAGCCGATGTCGTAGCGGCCGAGCACGTCGCCCAGCCGCTCCTCGATGTAGGCGTAGGCAGCCGGGTTCGTCAGATCGAGCACGAGCTGGTTGCGCTGCAGGCCCGGCAGCCGCGTCCCGGCGGCGAGCACCCAATCCGGGTGGGCGCGGTACAGGTCGGAGTCCGGATTGATCATCTCGGGCTCGAACCACAGGCCGAACTCCATGCCCGCCCTCCGGACGTGCTCGATCAGTGGCGACAACCCGGCCGGCCACACGTCCTCGTCCACGAACCAGTCGCCGAGCCCCGCGGTCGCGTTGCGGCGGTGGCGGAACCAGCCGTCGTCGAGGACGAAGCGTTCGACCCCGATCCGCGCCGCGCGGTCGGCGAGCGCGGTGAGCCGGTCCAGATCGTGGTCGAAATAGACGGCCTCCCAGACGTTGAGCGTGACCGGTTGGTCGGACGGGTGGGCCGGCAGCGAGCGCTCCCACGTGTGTAGTGCGGCGGCGATCGAGTCGAGGCCGTCGAGCGCGGCCGTCACCACGACCCAGGGTGTGGCGTAGGACTCGCCCTCGCGCAGCACCACCTCGCCGGGCAGCAGCAGTTCGCCTCCGCCCAGCGTCGGTCCCTCGGCACCGCTGCGGTGCAGCGTCAGGACCGAGTTGCCGCTGGTGGCGACAGCCAGGCCGATCACCTCGCCGGTGGCGAAGCCGAACCCCGCGGTGCCGGCCAACAGCATACTGGCGGCGTCGAGCCCCGGCCGGCCGCCCCGACTCTCGCGACTCCACAGCCCGTCGCAGATGCGCTGCCGTTGCGGGCTGCGTTCGCCCATGTGCCGGCCGGTGAAGTCGAGCAGCTCGACGCACGTGTCGGGGATCGGGACGGTGACCTCGAGCCCGTCGAGCACGTACGGGTCGGCGGCGGCGTTGGTGAGGACGTGCCGGATGCGCAGCGCGCCGCCGGGCAGTGCCTCGAGCTCGGTCCGCAGTTCGAGCCCGGCGGCGACGTCTGCGGCGGTGACGACGAGGTGATCGTCGCCGGCCGTGGCGCTGTCCGGGGTGAACGCGGTCGACCAGCTGCGCCCGGCGATGTCGCGGGCGGCCCCTCCTCGCTCCGTCGCCAGGCGGTGTCCGCGCAGACCGGGTCGGGCGAGGCTGCCGCGCGAGTGTTCGCGCAGCAGGGCCGCACCCCGGTGCGCTGCGGCCGCCGCCTCGACGCCGCCCGGATCCTCGCCGTCGGGGGACCAGCCGAGCCAGCGCACGACCGCCAACCGGGTCGCGTCCGCGGTGTCGAGGACGACGCGCGCACCGGCCCCGGCGGCCGGGAAGATCATCCGTCGACCCGGTGCGCGCCCCGGCTGGGCAGCACGGTGAATGTCGCCGGCTCGCCGAAGCCGGCGGCGGCGAAGGCGTTGCGCACTGCGGTCTCGGCGCCGGCCACCCGGTCTGCCGGCAGCAGGCCGATCACGCACCCGCCGAAGCCGCCGCCGGTCATCCGCGCGCCGTCGGCTCCTGAGGCCTCGAGGGTGTCGGCGGCGAGGTCTACCTCCGGCGCGGTGATCCGAAAGTCGTCGCGCATGGACGCGTGCGATGCGGACAGCAGCGGACCGACCGCTGCCAGGTCGCTCGCGTGCAGCGCCTGCACGGTCTTCAGCACCCGGTCGTCCTCGGTCACGACGTGCCGGACGTAGCGGCGCAGCTCCTCGTCGTCGAGCTGGGCCAGAGCCGCGTCGAGGCCGTCCAGGTCGATGTCGCGCAGCGCCTGGACGCCGAGCCGGCGGACCGCCTCCTCACAGCCCTCGCGCCGGCGCCGGTACTCGCCGTCGGCGTGGCTGTGTTCGGCGCGGGTGTCGACGACCAGGATCGTGTGATCGCCCAGCGAGAACGGGACCTGCTCGGTGGCCAGCGAGCGCATGTCACAGAACAGGGCCGAACCGGCCGTGCACCGCAGCGCGGCCAGCTGGTCCATGCCTCCGGTCGGTGCGCCGACGAAGTCGTTCTCGACGCTGCGGCTCACCGCCAACAGCTCGTCGGGCGACAGGTGCAGATCCAACAGGTCGTCCAGGGCTGTGGTCACCGAGCACACCAGAGCGGCCGACGACGACAGTCCGGCCCCGACCGGCACGTCGCTGTCGAGCAAGATCGTCAGCCCGGGGACCTCGTGGCCGCGCTGGCGCAGCGCCCACGCCGCGCCCAGCGCATAGCCGGTCCAGCCGGCCGTCCCCGGGGCGAGATCGTCGAGGGCAACGCTCGCGCCGTCGTCCCGCTGCGCGGAGCGGGCCTCGACCGCGGCGTCCGGGCGGATCTCCACCGTGGCGGTGCAGCCCATCTCGAGGGCGAAGGGCAGGACGAACCCGTCGTTGTAGTCGGTGTGTTCGCCGATCAGGTTGACCCGGCCCGGTGCGCGCCAGTGAACGGCCATAAAGATCGACTCCTCCAGGGGTACTGGTGACACGTGTTATATCGTGTTTGAATCTGTGGGATATCTTGCCAGCTCGCAGGGAGACGCCGGTGCTCGCGCAACAACGTCAGGAACGGATTCTCGCCGAATTGCGGCGAAGCGGCGCCGTGCGCGTGGCCGACCTGACGGACCTGCTCGGCGTCTCGGACATGACGATCCGGCGTGATCTCGAGCAGTTGGCCGGCCACGGGGTGGCGCGCAAGGTCCACGGCGGTGCGGTCCTCACCGGCCAGGTGGCCTTCGAGCCGGGTTTTGCGGCCAAGAGCCAGCTCGCGCTGCCGGCCAAACATGCGATCGCCGAGCGGGCGGCCGCGCTCATCCAACCGGGGGCGGCCATCGCGCTGTCGGCCGGAACCACGACCTGGGCGATGGCGCGGTACGTGGCCTCGATCGCCGGGTTGACGGTCGTCACCAACTCCACCACCGTCGCCGACGTCATCACCAGCGTCGACTCGGCGAACCAAGTGACGGTCATCCTCACCGGCGGCGTGCGCACGCCGAGCGCCGCACTGGTCGGCCCGGTCGCGGACCGGACCATCGCGAGCATGCATGTCGACCAACTCTTCCTCGGCGTCCACGGGATGGATACCCGCGCCGGGTACACCACCCCCAATCTGGCCGAAGCCACCACCGATCGCGCCCTCGTCGAGAGCGCCCGTGAGGTCGTGGTCCTCGCCGACTCGTCGAAGTGGGGCGTGGTCGGTCTCGCCGACATCGGCCCGCTCGACATCGCGTCGGTCGTCATCACCGACGACGCGCTGCCCGCAGACGCGCACCTCGCGCTCAGCGAAAACGTCGAGCACGTCATCACCGTGGCGGTCTCGCCGTGACAGTCAGGTTCACCACGCATCTGGCCGACGGCCGCGAGATCTTCTACTTCGACCGTCTGCCCGGTGCCGACCGGTCGGCGGTCGACCAGCGGACGGACCTGCCGCCGGCCCACACGACCTCGCAGATCCGGTGGGACCCGTTGTTCCGCGACTACACGACGGTGGCCGGCCATCGTCAGCAGCGAACGTACAAGCCGCCGGCCGACCTCTGCCCGTTGTGCGCGTCGAAGGACGGCAAGCACACCGAGATCCCGGCCGACGACTACGAGGTCGTCGTGTTCGAGAACCGCTTCCCGTCGTACTCACTGAATTCGGCCGACGTGGTGCCGTTGATCGACGAGCCGCCGTTCCGGTCCGGTCCCGGTGCCGGGCGGGCCGAGGTCGTGGCCTTCACGAGCAACCACGACCTGCCCTTCTCGCAGCTACCGCCCGAGCACGTGCGCACGGTGATCGACGCCTGGGCCGACCGGACGACGGGGCTGTCCGCGTACGGCTCGATCGACTACGTCTTCTGCTTCGAGAATCGGGGCGAGGAGATCGGGGTGACGCTCAGCCACCCGCACGGCCAGATCTACGGCTACCCGTTCGTGCCGCCGCGGTTCTACAAAGCCGGTGAGGCGTTCGAACATCATCTGGAGCGCGCCGGCACGTGTCTGCAGTGCGACCTCATGAAGGCCGAGTGCGAGGACGGCTCACGCATCGTGACGACGTCGGAGCACTGGGTCGCCTACGTGCCGTTCGCGGCGCGCTGGCCCTATGAGGTGCGATTGGTTCCGCGTCGGCACGTTCCCGATCTGCCGGCGCTGGACGACGCCGAACGCGACGACCTGGCCCGGACCTACCTGACCGTCCTCAAGGCGTTCGACGGACTGTTCGACACTCCGACTCCCTACATCGCCGGATGGCAGCAGGCGCCCGTCCGCCGCGCGCGTGAGGTGTGGCACCTGGCCGCCGAGATCTTCACCATCCGCCGCGCGCCGGGCAAGCTGAAGTACCTGGCCGGCTCGGAATCCGGTGCCGCCGTCTGGGTCAACGACATAGCGCCGGAGACCGCCGCGCAGCGGTTGCGCGAAGCCGTCCCCACCTGAGACCTGGTCAGCCCTTGGACGAGCCGAGCGTCAGGCCGGCGATGAACTGCTTCTGCAGCGCGACGTAGACCAGGACGGTCGGGATCGCCGCCATGAGGGCCGCGGCCGCGATCATGTTCTGATTCGTCACGAACTGCCCCTGCAGGTTGTTCAGCGCCGACGTGATCGGCCGCTTGTTGCCAGTGGACATAAGGGTGATCGCCCAGAAAAAGTCGTTGTAGATCCAGGTCGTCAGAAGCGTCGCCAGTGCCGCGACGGCCGGCCGGCACAGCGGCAGGGTGAGGCTCCAGTACCGGCGCCACACGCTCGCGCCGTCGACGATCGCCGCCTCGTCGATGTCGGCCGGGATCGTCTTCATGTAGTTGCTCAGCACGAAGACGCAGAAGCCGAGCTGGAACGACACATGGATCACGATGAGGCCGGCGTAGGAGTCGTAGAGCAGTCCGTTGCCGCTGACGAAGTGCGGGACGTGCGCGGCGAGGAAGAGCCGGTACAGCGGCGTGATCAACACCTGCTGCGGCAACAGGTTGCCGGCGGTGAACAGGATCAGCAGCGCGATGTTGAAGCGGAAGCTCAGCCGCGACAGCACGAAGGCCGCGGCCGACGAGAGCAGCAGCGTGATGAGCACGGCCGGGATCGTGACACGGGTGGAATTGAGGAAGAAGCGCCACATGTCCGACTGCGTCCACGCCTGGGTGAAGTTGCTGAATGTCAGGTGGTGCGGCAGTGAGACGTAGCCGAGCTTGCTCGTCTCGTCGTACGGCCGGAACGAGACGTAGAGCGCGAAGACGATCGGCACCATCCACAGCAGCGTCACGCCGACCATGAACAGCTGGGTCGCAACGCTGGCGGCTTTGTGCTTGCCGTGGCGCTGGGGCGCCACGCGCTTGGCCGGGTCGAGGAGCGTCGCGGTCGCGATCGCCATCAGGTCTCGTCCTTCCGGAATGCCTGGTAGAGGAACACGGTGATCGGCACCAGGGAGATCACCAGCAGGACGACGCCGAGCGACGATCCGAAGCCGATGCGCTGCGTCTCGCCGACGATGTTCTGGGTGACCGACATCGACAGCAGCTCGAGGCCGGAGATCGGGTTGCCCTTACCGGTGATGTACACGAGGTCGAACGCGCGCAGCGACTCGATCACCGTTACGACGAGTACGACGATGTTGATCGGCCGCAGGGTCGGGAACACCACGCGCCAGAACGCCTGCCACGGGTTCGCGCCGTCCATCACGGCGGCCTCCCGCAGGCCCGGGTCGACCGCCTTGAGCCCGGCGAGGTACAGCACCATCACGTAGCCGACCTGTCGCCACGTGGCCTCGACCAGCACGGCCCACAGGTTGCGATGCGGGTCGCCGAGCCAGTTGATCTGGTTGTCATTGCCGTTGCGGCCGATGATCGTGTTGAGCAGGCCGAGGTTCGGCGCGTAGATCAGTTCCCAGATGATGCCGATCAGCGCGAGCGACAACATCACCGGCAGGAACAGCAGGCTCTGGTAGATACGGCTGCCGCGGATACCCCGGTCGAGGATGACCGCGAACAGCATCCCGACCGGCGCGGCGATGAAGATGAAGACCAGCAGCCAGATGGCGTTGTGCCGCACCGCCGGCCAGAAGTCCGGGTACGTGGTGAACGCCTGGTGGTAGTTCTGCACGCCGTAGACGCAGCCGGGCTGCGGGATCCCCGGCAACGTGCCCTTCGTCGAACAGGCCTTGAGGTGGACGCTGCCGACACCGCTCCACTTCGTGAACGAGAGCAGGACCGTGCCGATGGCCGGTACCCAGATGAAGGCGAGGTCCAGCAGCAGCGGGATGCCGAGCAGGAGCGCCACGACGACCCGATCGCGGCCGGTGAGGGTTCGGACGCGCCGCCGGCGGCGAGGCTTGATCGCCGGCGGCGGACGCCGAACAACGTGTGTCGAAACCATCAGTCGTGTCGTGGCCGTCCGCTCACTGGAAGATCGTCTTGGCCTGCGCCTCGGCACTCTTCTGAATGGACGAGATCGTCCCCGAGCTGGGGTTCTCGATGAACTGCTGAATCAGCTTGATCATCGCGGTGGCCATGTCCGGCACGGTGTCGCGGTCCATGAACTGCGCGACGTTCTTGCACTTGCCGACCTCGGCGACGGCCTTCTTCTGGATGTCGTTGTACGTGGGGGCCACGAGACCGTTGGCCACACCGATGTCCCACTTGTCGGTCTTCAGGAACGTCGACTCCGCGGTTGGTGTTCCGATGTACTCGAGCACCGCCTTCGCGGCGGCTTGGTGCTTCGCCTTCTTCGGCAGCATGAACCCGTCCGCCGGCGCGTCCATGAAGTCGGTGCCGAATTCGGGGTTGATCTGCGGGAAGGGGAAGAAGTCGAGGTCGGCCAGATTTGTCGGCGCGTAGTTGGCGGCGACCTGGTTCGAGCCCTGGAACATCATCCCGGCCTGCTTGTTCTCCAGGGCCTTGGCGGCATCCTGCCACAAGCGGCCGGTGGCGCCCTTCTGGCAGTTGGGCAGAAGTTGGGCCCAGTGGTCGAAGACGTCCTTGACGCCCTTGTCGGTCCACGGGATCTCGTGCTTCATCAACTTGATGTGGTAGTCGTAGCCGTTCACGCGCAGGTTGATGATGTCGAACGTGCCGAGCGCCGGCCAGCCGTCCTTGTCGGCGAAGGCCAGCGGGATCAACCCGTCCTTCTTCATCTGCGTTCCGAGGGCCAGGAACTGGTCCCAGGTGGTCGGAACTGCGTAGCCCTTCGACTTGAACACGCTCTTGTTGTAGAAGACCACCCACGGGTAGTTGTAGATCGGCACGAAGTAGTACTTGCCGTCGGCACCCTTGGACAGTTTCTTGACGGCGTCGCTGAAGTTGCCGCCGATCTTGTTCCACACGTCGTCGAGCGGGGTCAGCAGATTCTGCGCGGCGAAGAACTGCATCCGGTACCCGGCGAACCAGGTCGCGAGGTCGTCGGGCGTTCCTTGCAGGTAGTTGCTGATGTTGTTCTGGAACGTGTTGTGGTCGGTGGTATTGATGCTGATCTTGGTCTTCGTGGCCGCGGTCGCCGACGTGACCAGTGCCGCGAAGGCGGCCTTGGTGGACGGGTCGGAGTAGTTCGAGCCGAAGGTGATGCTGCCGCCACCCGCCGCCACTCCGCCGGTGGGCCCGGAGGTTGATCCGCTCTTCTTCTTGCTGCTGCTGCAGGCGGCAAGCAGCGTCGGGCCCACGACGGCAAGCCCGGCGCCGGCGGCCACGCCCTTCAGCATCGAGCGACGCGTCGGGGGTGCGACATTTCCGGTCGACGTTGTGGGGCCGGAATCCGACATGGTGCCTCCTGAGAGCGAGCGGGTATCAACGGGTTCCAACGTGATCCATCACAAGCAACCAAAGCAAAGACTTGTCCAGCGGCCGGTGTCAAGGCTGCGAACCATCACGTTTTGGGCACGCGCGATGTACAACGTTGTGCAAAATGCGGGGCCGGGAGCCGCGCGACTGCGCTCAGTTCAGGACGACGTCGGGCGGATAGGTCGAGATCAAACTCAGCGGCGGCGGCTGCCGCCGCAGGACCTGGCGCCACATCGGTCGGGGGTCCTCGCTGAACAGGTCGTCGGGGCTGCCCGGCAGGACCCACCAGGCGCCCTCGTCGTGCTCGTCGTCCAGTTGGCCCGGCGCCCACCCGGCGTGGCCGGCGAACACGCGCAACCGCCGGGCGTTCGGCGCGATGACCGCCACATCGCCGTCCAGGTCGACGGTCGAGACCCCGTCCACGACCTCGCGGATCCCGGCCGACCCGGGCTGCAGCTGTCCGAGACACAGCGCGCCGTCGGGCTGGACCGGCCCACCGCCGAAGACGACCGCGGGTCCGCTCACCGCGTCGTGCCAGTCGGGCAGGACCTGGGCGACGGGAGTGTGGCTCGGACGGTTCAGCACGACGCCGACCGTGCCGCCGCCGTCGTGCTCGAGCAGGTAGACGACCGTCCGGCTGAAGTGCGCGTCACCGAGCAGCGGCGTGGCGACGAGCAGCCGTCCGGCGGCAGGCTCGACGTCCTCCACCGCACCCCAGTCGGCCGTCATGCCTACATCTTGACCTGCCCTGCGCCCGGTCACCAGGCAACGGCCGCGTCAGTAGCGTGAGTCGGATGGCGCGCCGCGGACATGTGCTCGTGGCGCTGGGCGAGCCGGGCTTCCGGCGGTTGCTCGCCGTCCGCCTCACGTCGCAGTTCGGGGACGGGATCTTCCAGGCGAGCCTGGCCGGCGCGGTGCTGTTCGACCCGGACGGCAGGCGTCGGCCACCGATGTGGCGGCCGGGTTCGCCGTGCTGCTCCTGCCGTACTCGGTGATCGGCCCGTTCGCCGGAGTACTGCTCGACCGGCGGTGGGGGCAGCGCGTGCTGTGCCTGGCCAACCTCCTGCGCGCGGTGCTGGTCCTGGGCGTCGCGGCCGAGATCGCGGCCGGCGTGGCGGGCTTCGCACCATGATCCAGCATCACGTGGTCGACGCCTTCCGCGGCCGGGTGTTCGCGATCTACGAGGCGCTGTTCAGCCTGGCGCTCGTCCTGGTCGGTACGTCATGCGTTCGCGGCGTACCACTCTCGCAGCTCGCTGACGGCCCGGTCCCGGCCCAGCGGACCGTGCTCCATCCGCAGGGCGAGCAGATGCTTGTACGCCTGGCCGACGAGCGGGCCTGGGCCCACGCCGAGGATGGACATGATCTCGTTGCCGTCCAGGTCCGGCCGGATCGAGTCCAGCTCTTCCTTCGCCTTGAGTTCGGCGATCCGGGACTCGAGGGTGTCGTAGGCGGTGGACAGCGCTGCCGCCTTGCGCTTGTTGCGCGTGGTGCAGTCGGAACGGACGAGCTTGTGCAACCGCGGCAACAGCAAGCCGGCGTCGACGACGTAGCGGCGAACGGCCGAGTCCGTCCACTCGCTGCTGCGGTAGCCGTAGAAACGCAGGTGCAGGAACACCAGCTGGCCGACCTCATCGATGAAGGCCGACGGGTAGCGCAGCGCCTTGAGCCGCTTGCGCGCCATCCGGGCGCCGACCACCTCGTGATGGTGGAAGGTGACCCGGCCGCCGGGCAGGAACTCGCGGGTTGCCGGCTTGCCCACGTCGTGCAGCACGGCGGCCCAGCGCAGGACGAGATCGGGTCCGGCGTCCTCGAGATCGATGGCCTGGTCGAGGACCTGCAGCGTGTGCGCGTAGACGTCCTTGTGCTGCCCGTGCTCATCCGCGGCCATGCGCAGCGCGGGGAGTTCGGGCAGGACAACGTCGGCCAGACCGGTGTCGACGAGCACCTCCAGCCCCTTCCTCGGAGCGGCGCCGAGCAGCAGCTTGGACAGTTCGACCTGCACCCGCTCAGCGGTGATCCGGCCGAGTTGCGGGGCCAGTGCGCGCAGGGCGGCGTCGACCTCCGGCGCGATGGACACGCCGAGCGTCGAGACGAAGCGGGCCGCACGCAGCATCCGTAGTGGGTCGTCGGCGAACGACTCCTCCGGCGTACCGGGCGTCCGCAGCACCCCATGGGCAAGATCGGCCAGGCCGCCGTACGGATCGGTGAAGGTCCGGTCGCCACTCACCGATACGGCCATCGCGTTCATCGTGAAGTCGCGACGGCGCAAGTCGTCGACGAGTGAGTCGCCGTAGACCACCTCGGGGTTGCGGGTCTCGCGGTCGTAGCGGTCAGCCCGGTAGGTCGTGATCTCGCAACGCAGCCCGTCGACCTGCGCGCCCACGGTGCCGAACTCGATACCGGTGGTCCACGTCGTCGCGGCTACCGGCGCCACGATCGCGAGCACCCGCTCGGGCCGGGCATCGGTGGTGAAGTCCAGGTCGTCCGACGAGCGGCCCATGAGGGCATCCCGCACCGACCCGCCGACCAGGTGCAGCTCGTGACCGGCCGCGGCGAACTGCGCTCCCAACGCCAACGCCGCCGGCGGCAGGGGAACGAGGTCGCCGGGGCTGGTGTTCGTCATCGGCGAAACCGGGCTGCCGCAGCCGTATGCAGTGTCACGGACGGCCAGGGTACCCACCGTCCGGTTACGATCGGGCCATGTCCCAGAGCCCGGAGCCGCAACCGGGGCGACGGGCCGCGCATCAGTCGAAGAAGCGGCGCCGGACGAAGCGCTGGCTGCGCCAGGTCGACGAGTTCAGCGCGGGCGGCCTGGTCGTCGACCTCGCCGGCGACGTGCCGCGCGGCGCGCTGATCGGGCGCACCGACCGTCAGGGGCGGCTGCTCTGGTCGCTGCCGAAGGGCCACATCGAGGCCGGCGAGACCGCCGAGCAGGCTGCGCTGCGCGAGGTCGAGGAAGAGACCGGCATCGCCGGGGAGATCCTCGCCGAGCTGGGCACCATCGACTTCTGGTTCGTCGCGGAAGGCTGCCGGATCCACAAGACCGTCAGGCACTACCTGATGCGCCGGGTCGGCGGCGAACTGTCCGACGCCGACATCGAGGTGGACGAGGTCGCCTGGGTGCCGCTTCCCGACATCCGCGGCCAACTCGCCTACCCGGACGAGCGCGGCCTGGTGGACACCGCTGGCAGGTTGCTCGCGGAATCCGCGTGAAATCGCTCCGCTTCACCCGCCGTGCCGGCGCGGTCGCTGCCACGCTCGCCGTCCTCGCCACCGGGGCCGGGCCGGCCGCTTCGGCGCCCGGGCACAACACCCAGCGGGTCGACGGGTTGCGCATGTTCGTCGAAAGCATCAGTCCTTCCGTGCCCGTCCCGACGTCGACGCCGAAGTTGATCACCGTCACGATCCGCCTCGAGAACACGACCGACACCGACTACAAGGGCGTGAAGATCGTCGGCGAGCGTGGCGATCCGATCCAGTCCCAAGCCACCCTCGACACCGCACTCCGCACGACTTCGACCCCGTCCACACCCGGGCTGCCGATTCCGGCCGTCCATCCCACGGTCGTCGACATCGGCGCGTTGGGAACGGTGCACACCACCTTCACCGCCCGGTACAGCCGAGCCGACGACGGCTCCGGGCTGTGCCTGTGCCAGGACCGGGTCTACCCGCTCTACTTCTCGGCCCACATCACCGGCGACGGCGGCGTGGACCAGCGGTTGGGAGTGGTCGGGACCTACGTGCCCTCGTTCGTGGCGGATCCGGCCCCCGACCGGGTCACCTGGATCTGGCCGCTGATCGACCGGCCGCACCGGCTCCTCCAGGACGCCGTCTTCACCGACGACGAGTTGGCGGGGACCGTCGCCTCGGGTGGACGCCTGGACCGCGCGTTGCAGGTGGTCGAGCGGACCGACCCCACCGTCCCGCTGACCCTGGTGATCGACCCCGAGTTGATCGACGAACTGACGGTGATGGCCGGCTCGTCCGGCTACCGCGTGCAGGCCGCCGACAAGACCGTCCCCGGCACCGGGAACGTCGCGGCTGCGAACTGGCTCGGGCGCCTTCGCAGCGCCCTCGATGCCGACCCCCGGCTGCAGCTGGCGTTCACCCCGTACGCCGACCCCGACATCGAGTCCCTCAACCGCGAGAACGTGTCGTGGACGAACGCCATGCCCCCGCAAATGCGCGCCCGGATCGGCGCGGCGCTGCCCGGGCGGGCCCTCGACGCCACGGTCGCCTGGCCGGCCGGCGGTGCCATCAGCTCGACCACCCTCCGGCTCTTGGCCGCCCGGGGCACCAGCACGGTGGTGCTCAACCAGGCCGCGGTCCTGCCGCGGGTTGCCGAGAGCGCCGTGCCGTCTGGCCTCGCCCGACTCGACAGCGGCAACACCGACCTCGCCGCCGCCCTCGTCTCGCCGACGATCGAGAACGACGTCGTGAAGGGGCTGGGCCCGACCGGTCCCGCGGAATTGCCGCAACTGATCGCCGAACTCGCCATCCGAGCGGCTCAGGAGCCCGGCGCGGAGCACGCGGTGGTCATCACCGCGCCCCGGTACGTCGACCCGTCCGTCGATGCCGCGGTCCGCACGATCAAGGACACCAGCCAGTCGACGTTCGCCAAGCCGATCTCGCTGACAGAGATGGTGGGCGGTGAGCTGTTGCCCACCGGCCGCAGCCGCCTCGCCCCCGTTCCCGCTTCGGCCGCCGGCCTGCCAGCCACTACCGTCGCGGCCACGTCGCAGGCCGCGGGCGCACTGCCCGACGTGACGTCGCTGCTCACGCCGCACCCGCGAAAGGGAGCCGTCGCGCGTCCGGACCCGGCCGCCGAGGCCCTGCTGGCCAGCCTGCCGGTCGCGATCCAGCGGGCGGCGTCCTCGGCCTGGCGGCAGAAGGACGCCGCCTCGGCAGCCGCGGCCGCACAGTTCGCCCGCGGGGTCTCCCGGCAGATCGATTCGATCGAGAACGGCGTGCAGATCATCCGGCCGTCGTCGGGGTCCTACACCCTGGCCTCGGAGTCGTCGCCGCTGCCGATCACCGTCGACAACAAGCTCCCGTACCCGGTGACCATCCGCATCAGCATCACGACCGATGTCAACGGGCTGCCCGGCTTCAGCACGAAAGACATCGGTTTGGAGTCCGTCGACAGCAACCAGAAGCGGACGCTGAAGGTGCCGACGACAACGGTGCGGAAGGGCCGCATCAAGGTGCACGTCGCGCTGCTCACCCCGAACGGGGTCACGCTCGGCGAGTCGGTGCCGCTGACCGTCCGCAGCACCGTGCTGGGGCTGGTCGGCGTCGTCATCACGATCGTGGCCGGCGTCGTCCTCGTCCTCGCCCTGCTGATCCGGGTGGGTCGGCAGATGCGCGGCCGCCGCCGTACGTCGTCGCAGCCGAGGGACACCGTGGCGGCGCGGACTGGCGGGGCACTCGCGTGACCTGCGTTACCAGGACGTCGCTGTGACGGGCACCGAGGTGCGCGACGACGACTGGAGCTCGCCGACGCACTACGCCGGGGGCCGGCCGATCGAACCGCGCATGTTCACCGAGGCCGACCCGATGTCGACGCAGCTGTTCGGCATCTGGCGCGAGGCCGGGGCAGCGCAGGAGAACCCCTGGGGCAGCACCACTTACGTGGGCAAGCCGCGCAAGCGGAAGAAGCAGGCCGCCGGCACCCCCGACACGGCGCCCGACGACTCGGGGGCGCGCGGCCAGGCGGTCGAAGAGAGTGTCGAGCAGGCCGACGACACCGCGGCCGACGCAGCGCAGGCCAAGCCGGCGCCGGCCACCTCTGACCAGGGTTTGATGGCCAACAGCCGGTCGATGGCCGTAGCGAGCCTGGCCAGCCGGGTCACCGGTTTCCTCCGCAGCATCATGTTGGTCGCCGCACTCGGCACGGCGGCCGTCGGCAACGCCTACAACAGCGGGAACAACCTGCCCAACATGGTCTACGAGCTGCTGCTCGGCGGCGTGCTCTCGAGCGTGTTGATCCCGCTGCTGGTGCGCGCGGAAGCCGAGGACGACGACGGAGGCCTGGCCTACACCCAGCGGCTGCTGTCCATCGCGGTCACCGCCCTGGGGGTCATGACCCTGGTCGTCGTGGCCATGGCGCCGTGGATCGCGGCCGTGTTCGTCGACGCCGGTCCCAAGCGGGAACTCACCAGCGTCTTCGCCACCCTCCTGCTGCCCGAGATCTTCTTCTACGGCCTGGGCGCGATGTTCATGGCCGTGCTCAACCTGAAGAACGTCTACGGCCCGGGCGCGTGGTCTCCGGTACTCAACAACATCGTCATGATGGCGACGGTGCTGGTCTTCTGGTTGCTGCCCGGGCCGAAGACGCTGAACCCGTCGACCATCACCACGCCGCAGATCCTCGTCATCGGGATCGGCACGACGCTCGGCATCGCGGCGCAGGCCCTCGTCATGCTCCCGGCACTGCGGCGTACCGGCTTCACCTGGCAGTGGCGCTTCCGCGCGCGTCCGGGTGAACAGGACCGCCTCAAGGAGATCGGCACGCTGGCCGGGTGGGTGCTGGGCTACGTCGTGGTCAGTCAGATCGGCGTCTCGGTCATCCAGAAGGTCGGTAACGACAACGGTGGATTCAGCGTCTTCACCTACGCCGACCTGCTGTTCCAGATGCCCTACGGGATCCTCGTCGTCTCGGTACTGACCGCGATCATGCCGCGGTTGTCCCGTGCCGCCGTCCGTGGCGACAACGAGGCGGTCGTTGCCGACCTCGGCCTCGGTGCCCGGCTCTCGGCGGTGGCACTCGTGCCCGTGACCGCCGGCCTGATCGTCCTCGGCCCGGTGCTCGGCGTGACGCTGTTCTCCTACGGCGAGGTATCTGTCCTCGGCGCGCACCTCATCGGCTCGGCGCTCGCCTGGTCGGCGTTCGGGCTGTTCCCGTTCGCCCTGGTGATGCTCCAGCTCCGGGTGTTCTACGCCATGCGCGACGGCCGCACGCCGACGGTCATCAATGCGCTGATGGTCGGCACCAAGGTGGTGCTCGTGATCGTCTCGAACGAGATCTACCAGGCTCCGGCGCACACCGACGTCGACAAGCACCCGTCGATCCACGCCGTCGAATGGCTCAACATCTCGACCTCTCTGTCCTACGTGGTCGGTGCGATCGCCGGGCACATTCTGTTGACCCGCCGACTCGGCCGTCTCGGTTTCCGCCGGGTGCTCCGGACCCTCGTCCAGATCGGCGTCGCCTCCGCTATCGGTGCGGCCGCCGCCTGGGTCGTCGTCGAGGGCGCCCGTCACCAGCTGGGCACGGGGCACACCGGTTCCATCGTCGGGTTCGCCCTGGGCAGCGTCGCCGGGCTTCTCGTGTTGGTGGTCGTGCTGTGGCGGATGCGGCTGGAGGACGTCCGCGAAGTGCTCAGCCTCGCCCGCCGCTGAACCCGGCGCGTCCGCGCTGCGCCGGTCGCGGCCCGGGAATCCGGACGTCCCTAGGATGGTTGAGCCAGCAGCACCGAAAGAAGGCATCGTGACGCATCGCAACGTGATCATTGTGGGCTCGGGGCCGGCGGGGTACACCGCTGCTCTCTACACCGCCCGCGCCGACCTCAAGCCGCTCGTCTTCGAGGGTGCGCAGTACGGCGGGGCGTTGATGAACACCACCGAGGTCGAGAACTTTCCGGGCTTCCCGGACGGCATCATGGGCCCGGCCCTGATGGACAACATCCGCACCCAGGCCGAGCGCTTCGGCGCCGAGCTGGTGGCCGACGACGTCATCTCCCTCGACCTCACCGGCGCGGTGAAGACCGTTCGCACCTTGGACGGCGAGTTCACCGCCGACACCGTCATCCTGGCCATGGGATCGGCCTACAAGAAGCTCGGTCTGTCGCGCGAGGACGAGCTGTCCGGTCGTGGCGTGTCGTGGTGCGCCACGTGTGACGGGTTCTTCTTCCGCGACAAGGACATCGCCGTCGTCGGTGGCGGCGACACCGCCATGGAAGAGGCGACCTTCCTCACCCGCTTCGCCCGCTCGGTCACCGTCGTGCACCGCCGCGACGCGCTGCGCGCGAGCAAGTTCATGATCGAGCGCGCCAACAACGATCCCAAGATCCGCTGGGCCTGGAACAGCGAGGTCGCCGACATCCACGGCGCCGGCACCGTCGAGGGGATCCGCTTGCGGGACACCGTCACCGGCGCCGAGACCGATCTGCCCGTCGGCGGTCTCTTCATCGCCATCGGACACGATCCGCGCAGTGAACTCGTCCGCGGCCAGGTCGACCTGGACGACGAGGGCTACGTGCTGACCAACCACGGAACCCGCACCAACCTCGACGGCGTCTTCGCCGCCGGCGACCTCGTCGACCACACCTACCGGCAGGCCATCACCGCGGCCGGGACGGGCTGCCAAGCGGCGCTGGACGCCGAGCGCTACCTCGCCGCGCTGGCCGAGGGCGCGCCGCCGGCGACCGCCACGCTGGAGTCCGAGCTCGTCGCCAACAGCTGATCGGCAGCGGAATTCCGGGCCGTCGGGTTACGTTCAACCAGCAAGACACATACTTCGACACTTCGAGAGGGACCGAAATGGGTGCCAACACCAAGACCGTCAGCGACCAGAGCTTCGACGCCGACGTCCTGAACGCTGACGGGCCCGTGCTCGTCGACTTCTGGGCCGAGTGGTGCGGGCCATGTCGCCAGGTCGCTCCCGTTCTCGAGGAGATCGCCGGCGAGCAGGCCGGCAAGCTCACCATCGCGAAGCTCAACATCGACGAGAACCCCGAGACCGCCCGCAAGTACCAGGTGATGTCCATCCCCACGATGGCCGTCTTCTCCGGCGGCGAGCTCGTGAAGACCATCGTCGGCGCCCGTCCCAAGGCCGCCATCCTGAGGGAGCTCGGCGACTTCGTAGGCTGATCCGCCTCTCGGGGTTTCACGGCTGTTGTTGCCTCCCAGCCTCGGCTGGGGGGCAACGCTGCTTTTCCTCGCTTCCAGGCGTTTGTCGGTGCGCTCTCGCTGGCTTTCGGCCTTCTTGAGGGTGTGGCTTTGACTTGGGTGGTCTGGGGCACAATGACCCAAGCCCGGATCGGCTCCCGATCCATCTCCGAACTGATTGCCGAGGCTTTCTCCTGATGCAATCCCTGAGCCGCGGCGCCACCGGTAGCGCGGTCGCCGAAGTGCGGGGAATGCTCGCGGCCATTGGCCTCCTGGACAACACCACAGCCGACGTCGGCGACGTCTTCGACGCGGCCACGGAACTGGCGGTGCGGCACTTCCAGCAGCGGCGAGGCATCTCGGTCGACGGACGCGTCGGCCCGGAAACCTACGCCGCGCTGACCAGCGCCCACTGGCGCCTCGGCGACCGGGTTCTCGCCCACGAGAGCGGCCAGATGCTCACCGGCGACGACGTCACCCAACTGCAGACTCAGCTCATCGAGATGGGCTTCGCCCTCCCGCGGGCGGACGGCATCTTCGGGCCGTTCACCGCGGAGGCCCTGCGCCGGTTCCAGCGGGAGTACGGACTGGTCGTGGATGGCATCTGTGGGCCCCGCACACTGCGCGCCTTGCGCCAGCTGGACCGTCGAGTGGTCGGCGGCCGCCCGCAGCTCCTGCGCGATCTGATGGCCGTCGCCGACTCCGGACCCAGCCTGCTCGGCAAGCGGATCGTCCTCGACGCCGGCCACGGCGGCGAGGATCCCGGCGTGACGGCCGACGGCGCCACCGAGGCCGAGCTCGTCTGGGACCTCGCGTCCCGCGTCGAAGGGCGTTTCTCCGCCCTCGGCGTCCAGACCTGGTCGACGCGCGGCCCCAAGAGCGGAGCGTCGGACGAACAACGGGCCCAGCTGGCCAACGACGTCGGCGCCGACCTGGTCCTGTCCCTGCACATCGACGGTTGCGCGTCACCGCGGGCCAACGGCATCGCCGCGTACTACTACGGCGCCGGCGAGTCGACCTCCACCATCGGCGAGCGGCTGGCCGAACTCACCCAGCGCGAGCTCGTCGCTCGCACCGGCATGGGCGACAACCGCGTCCACGGCAAGACCTGGGCGCTGCTCCGCCTGACCCGGATGCCCACGGTCCGGGTCGAACTCGGCTACCTCACGTCGGCCGACGACCGGGCCAAGCTGGAGAATCCGCAGTACCGGGACCTCATGGCCGAGGGCCTGCTCGTCGCCGTCCAACGGCTTTACCTGCCGCTCGCCGACGATCCACCGACCGGCGTCATGCGAATCCCCGCCGGGCCGGCGCTCCGGGTTTGAGAGAGCACCGCTCTCAGCGCGACAGCACCGGCGTCTGCATCGATGCGAGGAGGCGGTCGAGGGCGTACTCGACGTCTTCCTTCCAGGTCACCGTGGTCTTCACATCCAGCCGTAGCCGCGGTGTCCGTGGGTGGGGGCGGATGGTCTTGAACCCGACCGCGAGCAGGTAGTCGGCTGGCAACAGACAGCTCAGGTCGGCTGCGTCGGAGGCATCGGGATCCTGCCCACCGACCCGGCCGAATGCTTCGATCGCCCGGACCCCGCGGCGGACGATCTCGCGGGCGACTCCTTGCAGGAGCATCCGACCCAGCCCCTGGCCACGGAACTCCGGCATCAGCCGGGCGGTCATCAGCAGCGCCGCATCGGGCGACACCGGCGACGTCGGGAAGGCCACCGACCGCGGAACATAGGCCGCCGGTGCGTAGAGGACGTAGCCGGCCGAGACGCCGTCGAGGTAGACGAGCAGCCCGCAGCTGCCCCACTCGAGCAGGGTGTCCGACAGCCAGGCTTCCTTCTCCAGCGCCGTGTCGCCGGCGTCGCAGGCGCGCTGCCCAGCCACCGGGTCGAGCTCCCAGTACACGCAATTGCGGCAGGCGGGAGGCAGGTCGGACAGGTTGTCCAGCGTGATGTTGACCAGTCGCCGCGACATCCGCGCCTCCTCGCTCGGTCAGAACTCGCCGCGGTACTCCGACAAGAACTCGCCGATCCGCCCGATCGCGTCGCGCAGGTCGTCCGAACGCGGCAGCGTGACGATCCGCAGATGATCCGGGTGCGGCCAGTTGAATCCCGTCCCCTGCACCACCAGGACGTGCTGCGCCCGCAGCAGTTCGAGGGCGAAACGCTGGTCGTCCTTGATGGGATACACCTCGGGATCCAGTCGGGGGAAGACGTAGAGCGCCCCCTTCGGGACCGAGCAGGTCACACCCGGGATCTCGAGTAGCGCCTGGACCGCGGCGTCGCGCTGCTCGAGCAGCCGCCCGCCGGGCAGGATCAGGTCGCGGATGCTCTGCCGTCCGCCGAGGGCAACCTGCACCGCGTGCTGGGCCGGCACATTGGCGCACAGTCGCATGTTGGCCAGGATCGTGATGCCCTCGAGGTAGCTCGTCGCGTGCCGCTTCGGGCCGCTGACGATCATCCAGCCCGAGCGGAAACCAGCGACCCGGTAGGCCTTGGACAGCCCGTTGAACGTCAACGCGAAAACGTCCGGCGCGAGCTTGGCGAACGGTACGTGCACGGCGTCGTCGTAGAGGATCTTGTCGTAGATCTCGTCGGCCATGACGACGAGGCCGTGCTCGCGAGCGAGAGCAGCGATCTCTTCCAGCACCTGGGCCGAGTACACCGCACCGGTCGGGTTGTTCGGGTTGATCACGACGAGCGCCTTGGTGCGATCGGTGATCTTGCTGCGGAGGTCGTCGAGGTCGGGCTGCCAGCCGGTCGACTCGTCGCACAAGTAGTGGACGGGCCGGCCGCCGGCCAGCGAGGTGGACGCCGTCCACAGTGGATAGTCCGGCGCCGGCACCAGCACCTCGTCGCCGTTGTCGAGCAGCGCCTGCAGGCTGATCGTGATCAGCTCACTGACGCCGTTGCCCAGCCAGACGTCGTCGACGTCGAGCGTGTCGATGCCCTGTCCCTGGTAGTGCTGCACGATCGCGGTCCGCGCCGAGAGGAGACCCTGCGAATCGGAGTAACCCTGCGCCGTCGGCAGGTTGCGGATGACGTCGACGAGGATCTCTTCCGGTGCCTCGAAACCGAACGGTGCCGGGTTGCCGATGTTGAGCTTGATGATCCGGCGCCCCTCCTCTTCGAGGCGCTTGGCCTCTTCGAGAACCGGGCCGCGGATGTCGTAACAGACGTCGGCGAGCTTGCGGGATTGCATCAGATCCACGGTTGACACGATCGCACATCTGTCCCGGTCGGCCGAAACGATATGAGCTGCGCGTGACAGGCTGACGCGATGGAACTGCGCGATGCCATCCGTGGGCGCCGGATGATCCGCTCATATGACCCGAATACCCCGATACCCCGTGAAACGGTCGACCAGCTCCTCGAGCTGGCGATCCGGGCGCCGTCGGCCGGCCATACCCAGGGTTGGAGATTTCTCGTCCTGGATGACATAACGTCGCGGCAGCGGTTCTGGGCGGCGACGAGCGACGGGGCGCCCGACGCCTGGCGGGCCCGGCTGCAGGACGCCCCCGTGCTGGTCGTTTTCTTCTCCGACCGGGAGGCCTACCTCGACCGCTACGCCGAGCCGGACAAGGGCTGGACCGACCGCGACGAGGCGCGCTGGTCGGTGCCCTATTGGCACGTCGACACCGGCATGGCCGCGATGCTCTTCCTGCTCGGCGTCCAGGAGCAGGGGCTCGCCGCGTGCTTCTTCGGCGTGCCGCCGGATCGCTGGGCCGCGCTCTTCGATGCCTTCCGGGTGCCGGCCGGTCTCGCGCCGATCGGGGTGATCAGCCTCGGCCACCCTGCGCCGGACGTCAGGTCACCATCCCTTCGGCGGGGCCGGCGCGGCCTGGCCGAGGTCGTGCGTTACGGCTCGTTCGACTGATCCTGCGCTTCGGCAGCCGGGCGGTGGGACAGCTGTGGCGCCATCACGGCGACGATGCGCTCGAGGTCGTCGATCGAGGCGAACTCGACGGTGATCTTGCCCTTGCGCCGGCCGATGTCCACGCGGACCCGGGTGTCGAAGGCATCGGACAGCTTGTTCGCGAGCTCGGTGACCGCGGGCGCCGTGAAGCGCTTGCCCGGCGCCGCCCGGGTCGATTTCGGCGGGTTGCCGCCATGCTGGAGCAGCGAGACGAGCTCCTCGGTGGCCCGGACCGACAAACCCTCGGCGACGATCCGTCCGGCGAGCTCGTCCTGCTGATCCGGGCTGTCAAGGCTGAGCAGGGCCCGGGCGTGTCCGGCGGAGATCACTCCGGCGGCCACCCGGCGCTGCACCGCGATCGGCAGATTGAGCAGCCGGATGGTGTTGGAGACCTGCGGACGGCTGCGGCCGATGCGGTGCGCGAGTTCCTCGTGCGTCGTGCCGAACTCCTCGAGCAGCTGCTGGTAGGCCGCCGCCTCTTCGAGGGGGTTGAGCTGGGCGCGGTGGATGTTCTCGAGCAGGGCGTCGCGGAGCATCGCGTCGTCCGCGGTGGTCCGGACGATCGCCGGGATCGTGTCGAGCCCGGCCGCCGTCGCGGCCCGCAGCCGGCGCTCCCCCATGACGAGCTCGTAGCCACCGGCCGGGTCGGCGCGGACGACGACCGGCTGCAGGACTCCGAATTCGCGGATCGAATGGGTGAGCTCGGCCAGGGCGTCCTCGTCGAAGACCTGCCGCGGCTGCTTGGCGTTCGGGTGGATCTCGGCGGTTGCCAGCTCGGCAAGGCGTGCGCCGGGCACCGGCACCGGGGCGCCCGACCCGTCACCGATGTGCGTGGGCACTGATGCCGGGCCCGGCGGAGCGTCCTCCTCGGCCGCGGACGTGGGGATCAGCGCACCGAGCCCTCGGCCCAGGCCGCCACGTCGCTGCTTGTTACTCACTGGTGCTCACCGGTGCTCCCTCGGAATCGGAATTCGGGGCACCGCGTTCGGCGATCTCCCGCGCGGCTTGAACGTAGCCGATGGCGCCCCGGGAGCCGGCGTCGTAGGTGATGACGGTCTGTCCGAACCCGGGCGCCTCGGACACCCGGACGTTGCGGGGGATCACCGGCTCGAGGACCAGCGGCCCGAAATGTCGGCGCACCTCGTCCGCGACCTGGTCGGCGAGGCGGGTCCGGCTGTCGTACATGGTGAGCAGGACGGTGGTGACCTTGAGTTCGGGGTTCAGGTGCGAGGTCACCAGATCGACCGTGTTGAGCAGCTGGGCCAGTCCCTCGAGGGCGTAGTACTCGCACTGGATCGGGATCAGCACCTCGCGGGCGGCGACCAGGGCATTCAGCGTCAGCAGGCCGAGCGAGGGGGGGCAGTCGATCAAGACGTAGTCGAACTCGGCGTCGGTGGCGAGATAGGCTGTCAGCGCGCGCTGCAGTCGGTACTCGCGGGCGACCTGCGAGGTCAGCTCGATGTCGGCACCGGCAAGATCCAGCGTCGCTGGAATACAGGTCAGCGTCGGTGCGAAGTCGGCCTGCTGGCCTACCTCGGCGAGCGGCCGGCCGCCCAACAGGACGTCATAGATCGACGGGGTCCCGACGGTGTGCTCGATGCCCAGCGCGGTGCTGGCATTCCCCTGGGGATCGAGGTCGAGGAGCAGGACTCGGAGACCGTGCATTGCCAGCGCGGCCGCGATGTTCACCGCACTCGTGGTCTTGCCGACGCCGCCCTTCTGGTTCGCGACGGTCAGCACCCGAGTCGCCGCCGGTCGCGGCCAGGATTCCTGCCGCACGTTGAGCACATGCACCGCTTGAGCGGCTTCGCGCGCGATGGGAGTGTCGGGTTCGGTTTCACGTGAAACGGATCCGGAGGTGCTGCCCCCGACAGTGGCCGCGCTGACGGGCTCGCGGCCCTCGGCCGCCGTTTCACGTGAAACGGTGTCGTCCCTTGTTTCACGTGAAACAGCGGATCCAGGGTCGATCTCGACAGCCGGCGAGGCCGGATACTCGGTCATGCGCGCCCCTTTCGTGGCAGTCCTGGACCGGGCGCGCGCCGCACCACGATCACCCAGGTGGCTGCGTCCGGTTCGGTCTCGCCCACTCGCCTGACGTCTTCCACCACCGCGCCGAGCGCACCCATCGCCGCCCCGTGCTCAGCGGTCTCATCCTCAGCCGTCCTGCCCTTGAGGGCGAGCAGGCGTCCGCGCGGACTCAGCAGGGGAAGACACCATTTGACCAGGCGATCCAGCGGCGCAACAGCCCGGGCCGTCACCCACTCAGCGGACCCGACCTGCGAGCGCACCGCCTTTTCCTCGGCCCGGCCGCGAATCACCCGTACCCGATCGCCGAGGGCGAGCTCGGTCGACACCTCGGTCAGGAACTCGGTACGGCGGAGCATGGGTTCGACGAGGTCGACCCGCAGGTCGGGCCGCCGAATCGCCATGGGCAGCCCGGGCAGCCCGGCCCCGCTGCCGACGTCGACGACGCGGGACCGCGGCGGCAGCAGCTCGGTGACGACCGCCGAGTTGAGGATGTGCCGTTTCCAGAGGCGCTCCACCTCACGCGGGCCGATCAGGCCGCGCGTGACGCCGTCGGTGGCCAGGCGATGGGCGAACCGCACAGCGGCGTCCAAGTGGTCGCCGAAGATCGCGGCGGCCGCCGGTGGCGCCGCCGGCGTGCAGACCGAAGCCGAAGCGCCCGGGCGCTCCGCCGAGGTCACCGGTCGAGGAGTACGACTACCCGCCGGGACGGCTCCTCGCCCTCGGACTCGCTGCGCACCCCATCGATCGCCGCGACGGCGTCGTGGACGACCTTGCGCTCGAACGGGTTCATCGGCGACAGGCGGGCGGGCTCACCGCTTTCCAGCACCCGGGCTGAGGTGTCGGTGGCCAGCTTCTGCAGTTCGATCCGGCGCGCCTGCCGGTGCCCGCTCACGTCGAGCATCAGGCGGCTGCGGATCCCGGTCTGCTGCTGGACCGCGAGACGGGTGAGCTCCTGCAGCGCGTCCAGCGTCTCGCCCCGCCCGCCGACCAGCGCGTGCAGA
>NZ_JBHEMO010000053.1:0-19383 GCF_046262535.1 Jatrophihabitans sp.
TTGTCGAATCGCCGCGGGTCGCCAGCCGAATGCCGAAGCCCGAACTCGGCGAGGACAAGGCTTGGTGGGAGCAGGCGGCCCTTTACGTCATCGTCCTCATTCCCTTTGTTGCCTTCGTCGCCGTCGTCCCCGTTGTATGGGGGCGGGGGATCCCGTGGACCGACGTGCTCCTCACCGCCGGCTGGTATTTCGGCACCCTCCTCGGAGTGACCGTTGGCTTCCACCGGTACTTCACTCACTCGGCGTTCAAAGCCAAACGTGGACTGCGGATCGCCTTGGCCATCGCCGGATCATTCGCCCTCGAGGGGCCACCGATCATGTGGGTCGCCGATCACCGTCGCCACCACGCCTTCAGCGACAAGGAAGGCGACCCGCACTCCCCGTGGCGCTTCGGCAACTCGCTCCCAGCTCTGTTCAAGGGAATCTGGTTCGCTCATGTCGGCTGGCTGTTCACGATGGAACAGACCAACCAGGAGAAGTACGCGCCGGACCTGTTGAAGGACCGCGACATCGTTGTCGTGGACAGCCTGTTTCCGGTGTGGATCGCCCTGACCCTGACGCTGCCCGGCGTCATGGGCGGCCTGATCACCATGTCGTGGAGCGGCGCGGTCTCAGCGTTCTTCTGGGCCGGACTGGTTCGCGTGTTCCTGCTCCATCACGTCACCTGGTCGATCAACTCGATCTGTCACGTCGTCGGAGATCGCCCGTTCGCGGCCCGGGACAAGAGCGCGAACTTCTGGCCGCTGGCGATTCTGAGCGGCGGCGAAAGCTGGCACAACATGCATCACGCCGACCCGACCGCGGCCCGTCACGGGGTGCTGCGGGCGCAGATCGACATCTCCGCTCGGGTGATCTGGCTCTTCGAGAAGCTCGGATGGGCATGGGACGTCCGCTGGCCGAGCCGGGAACGGATACAGAAGCTCCGCAAGTCGGCGGTTGCCTGAGCCAGCACTCGAAAGCACACGACTATCCGCGACCGGCGAGACTCAGCCGGCCGACTCATCCTCGGCATTGGCGACCGCTTGGTCTTCGCCCGTCGGATGGTCCGTCTGAGCCGGCTCCGGGTCAGCCCCGTCCTTCGCACCTTGCTCGTTTCGCTCCTGCTCCTCGCGCGTCACTAGCTGGCCCTGATCTCCCGCACGGTAGGAGATCGCGTTGCCGCTGCGCAAGCCACGCGGTTTGGAGTGTCACGACTGAGTCGCCCGTTCAGGCACCGCCCGCCGTCAAAGCCCGGCGCGAAGGCGGATTGTTCGGTGCTCAGCCCCATAGTCGCTTCATCTCCTCTGGGTCACCGAGCGCCTTGAGTTGCGCGACGTATTCGGCTTCGCTGCCGGCGATGATGAAGTTGTCCTCGGCCTGGTCGTCCTGCTCGTGCAGGTCCGATATGTCCATGCCTACCTCACCGTCCCCTGGGGGATGTTGCCGCTTGAAGTTACTGCGGCTGGCTATAGGTGAACCGCGGTGGTTTCACCGTTCTCGGGGGGGCGCTTGACAACGGGCGTTCTCGCCCGCGCCTTTCCGGGCCCGACCTCGTATGGTCGGCCCGTCCAGTGACCAGAGGCGTGGGCACGCGGGCCGGCACATTTGGGGAGGTCGAGGTGGCGGAGTCTGGGACGCGCGAGGGGCAGTTGACACATCGCGGTCATTCGGTGTGGTGGGGCGCCGTCGGCACGGGCACCCGCGGCAGCGTTCCACTCCTGACGGTGCACGGCGGGCCGGGTATCTGTCACGACTGTCTTGAACCATTGGCAGGTCTGGCGGCCGACCGTGAGGTCGTCTTCTATGACCAGTTCGGGTGCGGGCACTCTGACCGAGCCGAGGAACCGTCCGAATACACGATCGAGCTCTTCGTCGATGAACTCGCGGCCGTCCGCGCGACTCTCGGCCTGGACCGGGTCCATCTTTACGCCCACTCCTATGGCGGCCCCCTGGCGTTGGAATATCTCTTGTCCCAGCCCGAAGGGGTCCTGTCGCTGACGATCTCAAACTCGTTCGCGAGCGTGCCGGCGTTGGCCGCTGGCTGGCAGCAACGCCTCGACGAGCTACCGACCCATGCCGCCCAAGCCTTGCGGAAACCCAGCGCGGACCCGGACGAATATGGCGCGGCCCTCGGGGAGTTCCTCACCCGCTTCGTGCTGCCGTTCCCACCAGCGGAGCCGCTGATCCGTTCCCAGGCCAACAGCGGAGCCGAGGTGTATCAACGGATGCACGGCTCCTCGTGGTTCGTCCCGGACGGACAATGGTCGCGGTGGGACGCCACCGAACGACTAGCCGAACTCAACCTTCCGACCATGGTCATCGGAGGCCGGCGCGACCAATGCGTCCCCGCGTTAGCGGAGGCCATCGCAGCCGGTATACCGAACGCTGAACTCGTCATCCTCGACAGCGCCCACCTGCCCTTCTACGAAGTGCCCGACCAGTACCTGCCGCTGCTGGCCGGCTTCATGACAAGGGTGGAGACAAGTAGCCAGCACACGCCGTAGAACACCTGCGTCGCGACCTATGCGAGGAAGCCATGGTTGTCTCGTTCCGTGTGGATGCCCGGGACCTAACCGGAGAAGCCGCCGAAGAGATCGAACTGGTCGGCGTACCGGACGAGTGGGGCCGCCAGCGGGATCAACTCACCGAGGTTGTGCCGGTGGACGCCGTCGACGGAGGACGGTCGAAGAGACTCGGCGGGGCGCCTATTTGCGTTTAGTCGCGTAGATGCCTTGGCCGGTTGTTTGAGTGGCGATGTTGGTGTGGTTGCAGGGGGAGGTGTCGTTCTTGTCGGGGGTGCATCCGGTGACCGGGTTCGGCTTGTGGTTGGCATCGTTTTGATATTGGTCGTCGGAGTAAATGATCGAGGCCAGCCCGGTGACCGGAGATGCCTCGACGCCGAAGTCGTCGTAGAGATCGCGGTTTCCGGTGCACAACGCACCGCCTTCGCAGACTCCGCCCTGGTGCACGACCGGGTTCACAGTGGCGTAGGTCAGCGCCGGCGCGGCGGTCGCCGCTAGAAGACTTTGCGCCATCACGACCTTCCACGCGACGGTGGCGGGGGCGGTTTCGGGATTGCCCGCGTCCCCGACGGCCTGGTAGTACACCAGGTCGACCTTTCCGGCGTCGCCGGCGGCGAGCCACGGCATGACCGCCGTGTCGGTGCCTTGAGAGACTGTGATCGGTGCGCTGAACGTCTGCGCGTGGTCGGTCGAGTACTGGTAGGACACCGCACTGTTGTCTGAGTAGGCGACGTAGACCGTGCCCGCGGCATCGACCGCGACGTTGACGAACTGATTGTCGTACTTGGCGGTCACGTCCGGGTTCAGGCGCACCGGATAGTCGTGCCAGGTGAGACCGCCGTCGCTGGAGGCAGCTATCCCGACGTTGTGCAGCAACGCGTTCTGGTTGGCGTTGTCCTCGATGTTCTCGTACGCGAACACTGTGTATATCCGGGCCGGGTTGGCCGGGTCGAAGATCAGGTTGCCGGTCCGGCTTCCGCCCTGGGAGGCGTTGAGGCCGACGGTCGAGTTGTCGTAGGCGTCGGCGACCTGGGGGAACGTGCGCCCTGCATCGAGGCTGCACTGTACGTGCAGACCGGCTTGGGGCAGCAGCACTCCCGGCGCCGTGAGGTAGGAGATACACACCTTCGACGCGCCGGTCGCCGCGATCCACGGACGGTCGTCAATGGGCAGCGCTGTGGCGGGATTGAGCACCCAGCTCGTGCCGTTGTCGGTCGAGGTCGACACGTCGATGTTGGCAAGGCTGAGCGAGGCGACGTAGGCGTTGTAGTTTCCTGCGGCGTTGCGGGCCGTGGCCACAGCAACGTCGGTGTCCCCGCCGCCGGGCTCGAGACCGGCTTCTGCGCCGGTGGAGTCCGATCCGGCGGACACGTCATCCGGGGAGGGCGTGGACGCGTAGTGCAAGCCGTTGTCCGATGAAGTCCAGGCCAGCGTTCCCCCGCCCAACCCGTTCTCCGACGCGCCGTAGAAGCGGCCGGCAGGGCTGACTCCGATCGCCGGTTCAGCGGCGCCGTTGTAGCACAGCGGCGAGCCGGGACACACGGTTCCAGGCGGGTTGGGCGGCGTCGCGGCGACCGTGAAGTCGCTGAACGCGGCTCCTGTCAACGGTTTTGACGCAGCCGCAGCGCCGCCCAGGGCAACGACGGTGGCCAACACCCCTGCGACAGCGACGACCTTCTTCATATCAGCGGCCTTCCACTGCTGAGCCGGTCGCGGCGACAGTCGCAAGTCGCGTCCTGCCGATAAACGACCACCTCTCGGTAGCGTAATTTCACGCTCGCTGCCGTCAAATCGTGTCCGAAGATGGCCCTCCTCAGCCAGACAGTCACCCCACAACCGACGGTCGTAGTGCCGCAGCTTCGAGCTGTGGCGGTCAAGGTCTTGGGTCGGTGCGACATCGTCGCGGAAGTCGAAGGACGTGTCGATTCTCGAACTCGTCATTTCAGACCTGACCCGAACCTACGGCTTCGATCGGCTCCCGTTCGAGCGAACGGCGCGGAAGGTGGCGCGGCCAGAAGGCTGCTCGTTGGATCGCTCAACGGGACTAAATCCACTATTGAACAACGGTACAATAGATGGGTTGGCTTCGACGTGCCCGCCTCAGCCGCCAGCGGGTGAAGAAGCGCTGGTAGCCGGCAGACACTTCCCGCAGGCGACTGCACCCCAAGTTCAAACGGGGTAAGCACGTACGCCCAGCACCGAAGCACTGAGCCCCGATCACATCCGTGGTCGGGGCATTTTGACGTCCCGTGAAAGGGGATTCGCATGTCCGACTTCTTTACTGACGCGCGTCGAGCACTGCACGAGCTGCTCGACGCGACCCGCGGCCGGCGGACCGAGCCGGCGACTGAGCGATCGGTGGCGGTCGCGCTGGCACTAGCAGCCTTCGCTTTCGCGTGCGCAGCCGTGCCGAACGGCCTCGGTAGCGACACTGGATCGGCCGAGGTCAGGCGAGCCGGACACTCTCCTGCCGTTCATTGCAGTGGCGGAAGAAGAGAGGACCGAGGCAGTCCTCGCCGGCAAGGGGACCCGGCACCAGCGGTCGGCCGTGCGGGCGGCGTTCAAGGCTGTCCGGTGCGGTCTGTGTGACCACGACGACGGAAGTAACTGTGGTGGTGACCGTCGACCCACTGGCGCGAGGTGCAGCTCGGCCAGTGTTCGATGCGGATCCGCAGCCAACCAGGAGGGAGCTCGAAAATACCGTGAGCAGTACCAGCGGGCCTGCGGCCAAACGGCCGTGAAGGTCACGTCTGCCTGCTGCCGCTCCCACGGTGCTCAGCGCTGGCTGGTCTTGGACCATGCCCTGGTCCTCCGAGACCCGTGGGGCCCACGCCCATGATCACGCACTTCGAACTCGTAACGGCGGACACCTTAGATCTCCTGCGTCTGGTGACCCGACGATCTTCGCCGTTATCCGCAGCATGGTGATGCGGTCGCCGGGATAGACGTTGAGCGAGTACGTCCCGTAGCGGCCGACGTCATCCGGCTCGAACCGCTTCACCTTGCGGGCCAGCACTTCCGCGACGTTTGCCGGGCCATCGCCCGACACATCCCACGAGACAGCCGGGCTGGGCGTCGTAGGTGATAGATGGAAGGTGGCTTTGCCCTCCCCGCTGATATCAATCCATATCGCGTGCGCCGTGGGGTTCGAAATCGTGATTTGGGGCCAGTACACAATCGCGCCTGAGGACTGCTCCCTGACGTGCTTGAGGACGTAGCTGCCAGAGACACCCCTGAAGGTGGCACACGTCGGCGGCTTGCCCGTCGGAGGATTGCGCCAGAACCCCGAAGAAACCCCCGCCCTCGCTCCGGTCGCCCGAACGAACGACTCGGCTGCCGACACCGAGCCGCTGAGGTCTCGGTCCCAAGGGCTATCCGGGTACATCTGAAGTTCGTCGACAAGCTTCCCGATCTCGGCTGACCACCCGGCCAACTCCGGAGCTCCCCCGCAAGTAGCCGCGCCAACCTTCGATACCGCTTGCGCGAGGCTGAGGTTCAGGCCAGTGAGAGCGAAGTCGATCGCCCGAGATGAGCTGGCATCGCGGATCATGATCTGGTTCCACTCGGAGACCGTTGTCTCGGCGAATGCCTTGAGGTCGACCGCGCACGAAACCGGCGCAACTGAAACGCGCGGCGCAGCTGACACGACCCTGTTTGGGGTGTCCGAAGCGCTATTCGAAGGACCCTCGGACGGGGACGAACATGCCGCGGCTGCCACAGCCACGACGAAGAACCCGCTCGCACTGCGCCGCGACCGCTTGAACGATCCACCGACGCTCAGCGGACCGAGGCCCCCACCTACACCACGGTTGCTGATACCCAGCCGTAGGGGGCCAACCTTGCCACCGACGCCGACCTTCATTCGTTCGATCTACGACGACCGCGCGTCCAAGCAAGTCGCCCGTGAAGTGGCAAAGCTCCACCTCCGGCCTCGGTCGAAGGAGATCCGCGACGCGCTACCCGCCGTGCGAGACCTAGACGGCCGGTACCGCTCATTCGTTGCCAACTTTCTCGCGGTGAAAGAGGTTCTCGACCGAACCGCGCGCCAGCCCTTGTCTGTCAAAGAGGTCGATCACTTCCTCCTTTATCGTCACGCCGCTTCGCGATCGTGAGATTGGTTTGCTCGCGATGCCGTGTTCCGCTGAACCCAGGTCCCAGACAAGCAAGCCCGTCCTGCGCCTGGTCCGCACTGCGCGCGCCGTGCGCTCCCACATACGAGGGTCTATCTGGCTGCCCTAGTTCGTCGCTTTGCGAGCCGGCTGCAGATCTTTCAAGTTCCGCCGTGCTCACCGGATGGTCGCGAAGGCGGCGAGCAGGGTGGCGCCGTCGGCAGACCGTCTGCGGGTGCCGCGGAAGGCCCAGGCGGCGTAGCCGAGGACGCCGAGCGTGCCGATGATCGCGCCGAGCACACCGAAGTGCCACACCGCGGACAGCAACAAGCTGCCCAGCAGGCACCGACCACCGAAGCCGAGCACCGCCGGCAACGTCGCCGGGCGGGCGCGTAGCGAGTCGACGTCCGAGGCCGAGGCGGTGCTGGTGGACGTGCGCATGCCCGCGACGGCGACCAGCAGAAGCACGCACGCCGCGTAGCCGAGATCGGACGGCGACGCCCGCAACGGCCCGGCAACGATCGCGGCCGCGGTGGCCACCCCGAGCGACATCGCCAGCGCGGCGGTGAGCACGACCGTCCGGACCACGACGACTGTGCCTCTGCCCACTGGCGCTGTGAGCAACACCGTCACGCCACCGCCCTCGAAGGCCCACGTGTTCGCTGCGATGGTCGCGCCAGCGGATATGACGGCAACGGTGACCAGCGAGCGGTAGCTCAGCGGCTGAGTAAGCAGGACGGTCATGAATGGCACTGCCACGACGGCGAGCAGAGTGGCACGCCAGGCACGGCTCCGCACGACCCCGCGCCAGGCGGCGCCGGCAAGCGCGCCGGTGGGCGTAGGGCGGAAGCCCGCGCGGTGGGGTGCGGAGCTCGGCCCAGCCAAGCGGGCAATCGTCGCGCGGCGGACCACCGCCGGGCCTAGCACAAGCAGCACAACGATGGGACTTACGAGCAGGGCGTACCAGCCGGCCGCGACCGTCCACTGTCCGTGCTGCGCGGCGCGGGCTCCGGAAAGCAGCCAGCGGGTCGGCGGGATCGTGCCGAGATGACGTTCCTCTGCGGGTCGCGACCGGCGGGCTACTGTTACCGCCGCGAGAACCGCCACTGCCGCCGCTGTGACCGCGAGGCTTTGACCGCGGCGCGCGCGCAGCCCGGCGACGCTGAACCAGCCCGCCAGCTGGCCGAGGGCGGAGGCACCGGCGACGAACGCGAAGCTGCCGAGCAGTCCGCTGAGGCCGTAGTCCGCCGCGCTGCCGGCGAGGAGGACGGGAACGGGAAGCAGGTACTGGACGTCGGTGAGCGCGGAGAACCATGACGAGGCCAGCAGCATCGCCGGGCCGGTCGGGTACGGCGCGATCGAGGATGTCGCGTCCAGGCTGCCGCCGCCAGCGCCCACGGCCGGCAGCAGCGCCCACAGCAGCCAGATCGGGGTGAAGATCGCACCGAGCGGCACGTCGCCGTGATGAGCGTAGGCCGCTAACCCGCCGGCGACCAACAGCCCGCATACCACGACATAGCCGGCGATCAGGAACCGGCCGACCAGCCGGCGCCTGCCGAAGTGGACAAGATCCCGCGACTGCAACCACAGGGCCGCCCCGATCTCGCGGCGCACCGAACGCCTCACCGGCCGTGGTCCTCGCGGGACACACCGAGCACCTCGCGGTAGATGCGGCCGAGATCGGAAAGCTGAGCACCGGAAACCTCGGCACGCAAGCGGCCAGCGTCCATCAAATGGACCGTGTCACACAGCGACTCCGCGACGCCGAGCAGGTGCGTCGTCACCAGGACACACGTCCCAGCCGCCGCCCGGTCGGCGAACAGCTCGGTGAGCGTGTCGATGCCGGTCGCGTCGACACCGTCGAACGGTTCATCGGCAAGCAGCAAAGCAATGGGCGGGAGCAGAGCTATCGCGGCGGACAGCTTGCGGCTCATGCCGTGCGAGTAGGTGCCCGCCCGCTCGTCGGCTGCCGGCGCCAGGGCGAGAACTTCGAGCAACTCCTCCGCCCGCCGATCCCAGTCCCGCAGCTGGTACAGGCGAGCTGCGAGCTCAAGATGCTCGCGGCCGGTCAAGCGTGGGAAGAGCCCGCCGACGTCCGGGATGAACCCGGTGATCGCCTTCGCCGCGACATGATTCACCCCGAGAGGCAAACCGCCGAAGCTCGCTGTTCCCGACGTTGCGGTCAACGCACCCGCGAGCAGCTTCATCGTCGTCGACTTGCCGCACCCGTTCGGGCCCAACAAGCCGGTCACGGTCCCGCGTGCCGCACCGAAGGCCAGCCCGTCAACCACCAGGCGCACGCCGAACCGCCGCGTCAGCCCAACGACCTCAAGCCCCCGATGGACATCCATAACGTCATACGGTCGCACGGCGCGCTGCCGCGCGTCCTTCGACCCACCCACTATGGACAAGGCACGGATCTGCCCGCGCGGAGTCACGAAGGAGAGACCTCAGACTTAGCTGCCGTTCCGCAAATGAGGGTTATCTAGGAGGACCGGGACCGGCCACCGACGGGATGGTGACGGCCGACATCTCGGTGCTCGTCAGCTCCCGCATGAGTTCCACATTCAACGTCCCGCAACCGCTTCGAGTTGTGAGACTTCGCCGTGCCCGAACCGGGCCGTCCTTGATCGCCAACATGACGAGCCACCCGCTTGGTCAGCCAGCCGCGAAGTTCCTGTCATGCCGGCGCGAGGCGGGGCGCCCTCACTGAGGCCCGCTCGCCTCGCCATCATCAGCAGCGGCCGGTCCGTTCACGACTTCGGCGATCTGGCGAAGTTGGTCGGCGTAGCTGTTGGCCCGGCGGTGGGCGTTCTGGAACCACTTCGGGACCGGCTCGGCAAGGATCTGCCGAACAATCTCGATCTTCTCGGCATCGGTCCTCTCAGCCATACCGCGACGATGCGGCACAGCATCGGCTTTCAGGCGCTGCCACGCCGCGGCCATCGCTTCGCAGACCGTGGCGTCTGCGGCCATTGCCTTCGCATCAGCCCGTCTTCGGCCGACCTTGGCCGGACTTCACCATGCCCGAACTGCCGGGCCTCACCAGAAGGAGATCACCATGTCCCAACTCATCGGTTACGCCCGCGTCTCCACGCCCGACCAGTGCCTCGACCGCCAGCTCGAAGAACTTTGCTCCCACGGCTGCGAGCGCGTCTTCGCCGAGACCGCATCGGGCAAGCGCGGCGCCCAACGGTGCCATGTCGAGCCTTGCGCTCGCTCTCAAGGCGATCAGCCTGCCGCTGCGCGGGGGAACGCCATGCGCCTGACTCAAGAAGTTTCCGCTCGGCGACCAGCCACGCTTCTGCGTCCAGCTTCGTCGTGAACGTCGTCGGTGCGCCGACCCGACTGGCATCGGGCGCCGGATACGTGGCCTGCCATCGCCCCGAGGGCAGCCGCCGAATATTCCCAAAACTGCGACGACCAGCTTTACCCGCCACCGCTCAGAGCCCCGTCCAGGACCTCGCCGGCGAGCCACTTCGCCGTGCAATCTCCGTGCGATACGAGAGTACCTTCCTGCCGCTCCCGTCACCCTGTGACACGACGCACGGCAGCGACCGACTAGTCATCAGCGAGGACGGAAATCGCCGTACAAGGGGATCCGCGGATTTGAAGAGTCTCGATCTGCTGGAGCGGGTGACGGGAATCGAACCCGCACTGTCAGCTTGGGAAGCTGATGTTCTGCCATTGAACTACACCCGCGGACGGCAGCGACGATACCGGAACCGGCAGGTCACGTCGTTGCGAGGACGGCCGTGCGGAAGTCGCGGTACGCCTCGTAGAACGTGAATGTACCGAGGTCCGCCGGTCCCATCTGCGAGGTGAACGAGAAGCCCGACCGCGCGACCACCAGCCCGCACGTGGCGGCCAGGTCATTTTGCAGAGCGGGGGGGTTCATCGGTGCGCCGTCCGGTCCGTACATGTCCGCGTCCTGCCAGAGAGCGGTCGGGGTCTTGGCCAGTGCGTCATGTAGTGCGCGGAACCAGTTGGTGATGTCGGACGGGGCGATGTACCCGGATCCGCCCCCGTCCTGGACGTCGAGCACGTCGAGGCTGCCCATGACGGAACGAACGCTCGCCGCGAAGGCCGTCGTCGACTGGTGCAAACCCGAATAGGTCGGCGCGGCCATCACCGGCGCGCGGCCGGCATGCGTGTGCAGATACCCCGACAGCGTGGTGAAGAACCGTTGTATCGATCGCGCGGTCGTTGGATTCGCAAGCAGCGAGTCATCGACCTCGTTGGAGATGTACCAGCCGGCAAACCGGTTCGGATACGCCGCGCTGAGTTGGTCGGCGATCCGTTCGTCGACCACGAGTTGGTTCGTCAGCCAGGCATCGTCACCAGCGTGGGCCTGCCACGAATAGACGTTGCCCAGGCCGAGCCACACCTTCGCTCCGTGCGCCCCCGCAGCATTCAGGAGGGGGCCCACGATATCCATCGCAGTGGGGTAGGCGGTGCCCGGCGTCGGGTAGTAGCTCTGCCGGGCGTCCATGTCGACGGTCCACTGAAGGATCACCGTGTTGATGCCGATCGCGGTCATGTCGGCGAGCTCTTCGTCGAAACGGGCGGGCGACCACTGGAACACCGCATAGCTCGGCTGCAGGAACGTCGCGAAGAGCAACGGCCGGCAGGCCGCCGGCCTCGCCGATTCAGGGCGCGCAGCGGCTGCGTCGGCGTTCGAGACCGTGACTGGAGCCAGCAGGATCAGCGTCAGCAGGGGGGCGACCCGTACCGTCCATTTAGAGTGCATCACGTCACGCTCCGTCTCGGCGGACGGATGCTGCGTCAGGCGCCCTCAACGCCACAGTAGCCCTTACGGACAAGCTTGCGCGCCGCGCGCAATAGGGATCACCAGGACGCGGCTCCGGACAATTTCGGCATGGGCGGACCAGCCGCGATACCTTGCGCGCATGCAGACCTTGCGCACGCCGGCCGAGCGATTCGCCGACCTACCCGACTTCCCGTACGAGCCGCATCACGCCGACATACCGGATCCGGACGGAGGCTCGTTGCGGATGGCGTGGGTGGAGCATGGCCCGGCCGACGGCGAGCCGGTTCTGCTCCTGCACGGCGAGCCGTCCTGGTCGTTCCTCTACCGGTCGATGATTCCGGTGCTGGCCGACGCCGGCCTCCGTGCCATCGCTCCCGATCTCGTCGGCTTCGGTCGTTCGGACAAGCCGGCGCGCATGGAGGACCACACCTACGCCCGACACGTCGAGTGGGTCCGCGCGCTCGTGGAGAACGTCCTGGACCTGCAGGGCATCACGTTGGTCGGCCAGGACTGGGGCGGCCTGATCGGACTACGGCTGGCCGCCGAGCACCCCGAGCGGATGGCCCGAATCGTCGCCGCCAACACCGGCCTGCCCACCGGCGACCAACCGATGCCCGACATCTGGCACCAGTTCCGGATGGCAGTTCAATCGGCGCCCACGCTCGACATCGGCCGGTTCGTCGCGGCCGGCTGCAAGCGCGGGCTGAACGATGCGGCGCGCGCCGGCTACGACGCGCCCTTCCCGGACGAGACCTACAAGGCCGGTCCGCGGGCCATGCCCGGTCTCGTGCCGTACCAGCCCGACAACCCGGCGAGTGGCGCCAACCGGGCGGCGTGGCACCGGCTGGCCGGATCGACGACGCCGATGCTGCTCGCGTTCTCCGACGGGGATCCCATCACCGGCGGGATGGCGCCCATTCTCGAGCGCACCATGGCTGGAGCGGCCGGCCGCACCCACCCGACAATCGAGAACGCCGGGCACTTCCTGCAGGAAGACGCGGGGCCCGAACTCGCTGCCGCCATCGTCGACTTCGTCCACGCCACTCCCCGCGGAAACGCCGAGGGCAGCCGATAGCCTCACCGCATGCTGTTGAGCGACCGCGACATCCGCGCCGAGATCGACGGCGGGCGGCTGTCCGTTGAACCGTGGGAGCCGGGACTCGTCCAACCGTCCAGCGTCGACGTTCGCCTCGACCGCTTCTTTCGCGTCTTCAACAACTCCCGCTACACGCACATCGACCCAGCGCTGCAGCAGGACGAGCTCACCACGCTGGTCGAGCCGGACGGCGAGGAACCGTTCGTGCTGCACCCGGGCGAGTTCGTCCTCGGCTCGACGTTGGAGGTCGTGACCCTGCCCGATGATCTGGCCGGGCGCTTGGAGGGGAAATCAAGCCTCGGCCGGCTGGGACTGCTCACCCACTCGACAGCTGGCTTCATCGATCCCGGCTTCACCGGACACATCACCCTCGAGCTCTCGAACGTCGCGAACCTGCCGATCATGCTGTGGCCCGGCATGAAGATCGGCCAGTTGTGCCTGTTCCGCCTGTCCAGCGCGGCCGAGCACCCCTACGGCTCTGCTGTCTACGGATCGCGCTATCAGGGCCAGCGCGGCCCGACACCGAGCCGGTCGTATCTGAACTTCCGCCGCTGGCCGACCCGATAGACGCTGGCCGCCGCGGTAACGGTCAGGACCAGCGGACGTGGACCGTCGCCGCCCAGGACGCAGCGACGGCCTCGTCTCCGTCCACGATTGCTTGTGCCGGTCGGTTCCACAGCCAGAGGTAGAGGTCGGACGACCGGCCGCCAACAGTGACGTCGGTGTCGAGCAGCCGCTCCGTCGGGTGCGCCTCGACGCGCTCACCGCCCAGCGTGATCAGCCAGGCCGCCCCGTCGACCGGGTCGAGTCCGATCGTGCCCGGAGTGGCGTCGAAGTTCGACCGGCGCCGAGCGAAACCCTCGAGCATCTCGGCGATCCCATCCTGCGCGAAGTCCTCGGGGAACGGCTCGACAGCGCCGGCGGCGGCCTGGGCATCGGCCCGGTGGATCGCCGTCTCGTGGGCCTGGCGCCGGGCCCAGAAGTGCAGCGGCGACGCGGCGGGCAGGAAAGTGAAGCACTCGAGGTCGGCCGGCGCCGCGCGCAGCGTGTCCACCAGCCCCTGATGTCCCTCGCGGAACCAGTCGAGCAGGTCGGGGTCCGCCGGTCCGCTGCCGACGGCCCGGCCCGCGTCGGTGTCCGGGCGGTCGGACCGCGTCGCGACGATGTCGGCCGCCCAGCGGTGGATCCCGCCGACATGCGTCACCAGGGCTCGCACGTCCCACTCGGTTCCGGGGACGGGCGCGTCCAGGCCGGCGGCTTGCGCTGCCGCCGCGAGGGCAGCCCCGTCCGAAGCGACGCGATCAACGAGCGAGGTGACGTCCACGGCGGGCTCAGCCGAGTTGGTGCATCCAGCCGTGGGTGTCGGGCGCGTGACCGGTCTGCACGGCGACCAACCGTTCGCGCAGCTGCATGCTGATCGGGCCGGGACCGCCGTCGCCGATCGTCCAGCCGCCGTGGTCGCCGTCGACTGATCCAACGGGCGTGATCACGGCGGCGGTGCCACAGGCGAACACCTCGGTGATGGCGCCGGACTCGACGCCCTCGCGCCACTCGTCGGTCGAGATCTTGCCCTCTTCGGTCGTGTAGCCGAGCTCGTCGGCCAGCGTCAGCAGCGAGTCGCGGGTGATGCCGGGCAGCAGCGTCCCGGTCAACGCCGGAGTGACGATGCGCGCCGACGGGCCGGACCCGTAGACGAAGTACAGGTTCATGCCGCCCATCTCCTCGACCCAGCGGTGCTCGGCGGCGTCGAGCCACACGACCTGGTCGCAGCCCTTCGCTGTCGCCTGGGCTTGGGCGAGGAACGCGGCGGCGTAGTTGCCGGCGCACTTGGCGTCGCCGGTGCCACCGGGCGCGGCCCGCGTGTACTCGGTCGAGAGCCAGACGCGCACCGGCTTCACGCCGCTCGGGAAGTACGGGCCGGCCGGCGAGGCGATCAGCAGGTACATGTAGGAGCTGGACGGGCTGTTCACGCCGAGGCCGACCTCGGTCGCGATCATGAACGGCCGGAAATACAGCGAATCGGTCGGGCTCGTCGGGACCCAGTCCTTGTCGACGTCGGTCAGCGCCTGCAGCGACTCGACGAACAGCTCCTCGGGCAGTTGGGCCATCGCCAGGCGCCGCGCCGACCGGGCGAAGCGCGCGGCGTTGGCGTCCGGCCGGAACGCGGCGATGGTTCCGTCCGGTTGGCGGTAGGCCTTGAGACCCTCAAAGATCTCCTGGCCGTAATGCAGTGCGGATGTCGCCGGGTCGAGGCTCAGCGGTCCGTAGGGGATCACCCGGCCGTCGCCCCACTCGCCGTCGGCGAAGTCGATGCGCACCATGTGATCGGTGAAGTGCTTACCGAAGCCGGGGGTTGCGAGGATCGCCGCGCGCTCGTCGGCGCTCTTGGGCCTGGGATTGCGCTCGACCGAGAAGACCATGGCTGGATTCTAGGACGCCCGACCAACTCCGGACCGGTCCTCTTTCGCGGCGATGGCCTTCTCGGCGGTGAGGATCGCGATGAGGGTGCCGACCTCCTCGTCGGAGGCGGACAGCGCGAGCGCCGGCAGGGACTTCGTCAGCATGTCGAGCAACTGGCCGCGTTCGACGGTCCGGGTGTCGATCCAGCGGATCACGCACTCCTCGACGTAGGCGACCCAACCGTGAATGGCCAGCGTCGCCCGCGGCGTGACCTCCAGGCCCTGGGTCGCGAGGACGTCGAGCACCCTCTGGGCCATCGTGGTCCGGGTGGCGTCGAAGATGGCGCGCATCTCCGCGTCGCCACTGACCGCACCGCGCACCAGGGAACGGTAGTTGTCGGGGTTCTCTTCGACGTAGTCGATGAAGGAGGTCAGCGCTCCGCGCAGCGCGTCCACCGGTGCCAGCGAGGTGTCCGGGCCGGTGCGGCGCAGCATCTCGGCCGCGGCGGCCTTGGCGACCTCGACGTGGAACTCCTGCTTGGAGGAGAAGTAGTGGAAGAGCAGGCCGCGCGAGATCCCGGCCGCGTTGGCGATGAGTTCGACCGACAGCTCGTCCAGGCGGCGGGTGGCGAGCATCTCGACCCCGAGCTCGATGAGCTGCTGGCGCCGTGCCTCGGGGGTGAGGCGGACCCGCTTGGCCGCTGTCATAGGTATCACTGTAGCCCGCTATTGAACGTCAGCCAATCCTATTGACTTGTATTCAATGGCTGTTTACCGTGAACAGCATGACGCAGGCAACCACTCCTCGCCGCCGCTCCGGCCGCGCCCGCACAATCGGTGACACCCCGCGCCGCCACCTCGGCGTGATCATCGTCGGCAGCGGCTTCGCCGGCCTGGGCGCGGCAATCCGCCTCAGCAAGGACGGCCGCGACGACTACCTCGTCATCGAACGCGGGAGCGAGGTCGGCGGCACCTGGCGGGACAACACCTATCCCGGCGCCGCGTGCGACGTCCCGTCCCACCTCTACTCGTACTCCTTCGAACTCAACCCGAAATGGTCACGCTCGTTCTCGCCGCAGTCGGAGATCCAGGACTATCTCCGCTCGGTGGCCGCGAAGTACAACGTCGGGGACAAGCACCTCTTCGAGACCGAGGTGACGCTCGCGCAGTGGGACACCGACGAGCAGCGCTGGCTGGTCGACACCACGAGCGGCAACTTCAGTGCCGACGTGCTGGTCGGCGCGGTCGGTGCCCTGTGCGAGCCGGCCCTGCCCGACATCAAGGGCATCGGGAACTTCCAGGGTGAACTGTTCCACTCCGCTCGCTGGAACCACGACGCCGACCTCAAGGGCAAGCGGGTCGCGATCATCGGCACGGGCGCCTCGGCCATCCAGATCGGCCCGGCCATCGCCGACGAGGTCGGCCACCTCGACGTCTACCAGCGCACGGCGCCATGGGTGATGCCGCGCCACGACCGCTCGTACTCGAAGGTCGAGAGTTTGGCCTACCGGCACGTCCCCTTCCTGCAGCGGGCCGCGCGTGAAGCGATCTACTGGGGACGTGAGGCGTTCGTCCTCGGCTTCGCCTACGAGCCGAAGATCCTGCAGGTCGCGCAGCGGATGGCCGCGAAGAACATCGCCAAGGGCATCGCCGACCCGGAACTGCGGGCCAAGGTCACGCCTGACTGGCAGATCGGCTGCAAGCGGATCCTGATCTCCAACACCTGGTACCCGATGCTGGCGCAGGAGAACGTCGATCTGGTGACCGACGGCATCGTCGAGGTCCGCGAGAATGCGATCGTCACGGCCGACGGAACGGTGCGCGAGGTCGATGCCATCGTCGTCGCCACCGGCTTCCACGTCACCGACTCGCCCACCTACCAACGCATCATCGGCAAGGACGGACGTTCGCTCGCGTCGGTGTGGGACGAGTACGGCCAGCAGGCCTACAAGGGCGCGGCCGTCGCCGGCTTCCCGAACCTGCTGTTCGTCGTCGGCCCGAACACCGGCCTCGGGCACAGCTCGATGGTCTACATGATCGAGTCGCACCTCAACTACCTCTCGAGCGCGCTGCAGGCGATGGACAAGCACGACCTCAAGACGTTCGAGGTCCGCCACGACGTCCAGCGCAAGTACAACGAGAACATCCAGAAACACATGGGCCGCACGATCTGGAAGACCGGCGGATGCGCCAGCTGGTATCTCGACAAGCACGGCAACAACACCACGCTGTGGCCGAGCTTCACCTTCGCGTTCCGCCGCATCACCCGGCACTTCGATGTGCAGGCGTACGACACCACCCGAGCCGCCGGCAGCGTGCGCTCACTCGCAACGACCCAGGAAGAGGTCTCGGCATGACCGACGTCAGAGGCAAGGTCGCCGTCATCACCGGCGCGGGTTCCGGTATCGGCCGCGCACTGGCCTGTGAACTGGCCCGGCGCGGTGCCACGCTGGCCATCAGCGACGTCGACACCACGGGGCTGGCTGAGACGGCCAAGCAGATCCGCGTCATCGGTGCGCCGGTGCATGAGGCCCGCCTCGACGTCACCGATCGGGCCGCGGTGCTGAGTTACGCCGACGACGTCGTCACCGAGCTCGGCGGAGTGAACATCGTGATCAACAACGCCGGCATCGCCTTTACCGGCGACATCGAGAAGATGACCTTCGCGCAGATCGAACGGGTCATGGACGTCGACTTCTGGGGCGTCGTCAACGGCACCAAGGCATTCCTGCCGCACGTCATCGCCTCCGGCGACGGGCACATCGTCAACATCTCAAGCCTGTTCGGCATCCTCTCGATGCCGGGGCAGAGCGCGTACAACGCGGCCAAGTTCGCCGTTCGCGGATTCACCGAGGCGCTGCGCGAAGAGATGCTGATCAACGGCCATCCGGTGCGCGTGACCTGCGTGCACCCGGGCGGGATCAAGACCGCGATCGCGCGCAACGCCGGCGCGGTCGACGGCGAGGACGCGGCCACGCTGGCCGCCTTCTTCGACGAGAAGCTGGCCAAGACCTCACCCGAGGCGGCGGCCACCTCGATCCTGCGCGCAGTTGCCGGCAACCGTCCTCGCGCGGTCGTCGGGTTGGACGCGAAGATCCTCGACCTGCTGGTCCGGCTGACCGGTCCGGGCTACCAGCGGGTCGTGGCGCTCCTCGCCGCGCGAGCGATGCCGAGGGGCACCGGCCGCCGGGCCGCCACGACGCCCGCCGCCGAGGTGAACGGCGCCCGCGTCAACGGCACCCGCACGAACGGCAGCAAGGCCAGCGCCTAGCGCGCGCTTGGCTCCGTCGCGCGCGGTTTTTCCCGTGATCAACAGACGAGTTCGGTCGATTATCGACCGAACTCGTCTCTTGATCAGCTGGGCTGATCCGGGCCGGGCTTCTTCGCGGCCGACTTCTTGGCTGCAGCCTTCTTCGCCGGTGCCTTCTTGGCCGGTGCCTTCGCGGGCGCAGCCTTCGCCGGCGCCGCCTGCTTGGCCGGGACCGGTCTCTTCGCCGGTGCGGCCTTCTTGGCCGGTGCCTTCGCAGCCGGCGTCTTCGCCGCAGTTGCCGCTGCCTTCGCCGGCAGAATCACCGTGCCGGCCAGGTGCGGCTTGCCCGAGCGCGCATCGCGAACGTCCAACGTCCACTCGTCACCGCTCTGCTCACCACTGATCGCCACTGACGACGGCAGCAACACCGGCAGCTTGAACGCGACCTCGACGGTGTAGGCGTCCGGCAGGCGCCCCTCGAGCGTGGCGAGCGTCCGTGCCTTCAGCCACATGCCGTGCGCGATCGCCGACGGGAAGCCGAACGCCTTCGCGCTGAGCTTGTGCAGGTGAATCGGGTTGCGGTCGCCGGACACCGCCCCGTAGCGGCGGCCGATGTCGTCGGGCACGCGAACCTGCGCGATCGTGCCGGTCTGGGGCGGCAGCGCGGCCCGCCCGTCGGAGGACTTCTTCGCCTCCGACTTGCCCCGGCGCAGGTAGGTGCTGCGGCCCGACCACACGACCTCGCCGTCGACGGTCGCCTCGGCCAGCAGGTCGAACTGGCGCCCGGCCGGATGCGGACGCAGGTCGGCGGCGCGCACGCGGAAGGACACCTGCTCGTCGGCCCGCACCGCGCGCGACAGCGTGATCGAGTTCGCGACGTGCACCATGCCGACGAGCGGGAACGGGAAGGCCCGCTCGGTCATCAGCGCGACGGACAGCGGGAAGGCCAGCACGTGCAGGTAGGTCGGCGGCAACACGTCGGTCACCGGGTAGTCGCACACCCGCTGGAACGCGGCGAGATGCGCGCGGTCGATGCGCTGATCCTTCAGCGTGTAGACCGAGTCGGGCAGCGCGTCGCCCCGGTGCAGCGGTGCGGTCGCCGCCGCCTTCGCGTAGAGCGGCAGCAGCGACGGCGGGGTGGAGAGGTCGGGCATGTCAGGCGCCCACCAGGTTCTGCCCGCAGACCCGCAGGACCTGGCCGTTCACTCCACCCGCTCCGGGCGACGACAGCCACGCGGCCGCCTCGGCCACATCGAT
>NZ_JBHEMO010000054.1:0-4560 GCF_046262535.1 Jatrophihabitans sp.
TGCGCGCCTCGACCGCGGACCTCGTCCAGGACCTGACGGCCCAGCAGTGGTCCGACGACGACGTCGCGGCTCCGTCCCTCTGTGACGGATGGACGCGCGGACACGTCCTCACTCACATAGCGCGCAACGCCGACGGCATGAGCGAGACCCTGGCCGGCGCCCTGCGCGGTGAGATCGTCCTGCGCTACCCGGACGGCTGGGACGCGCGCAACGCGGCCATCGAGGAAGGTGCGCACCGCCCGTACGCCGCTCTCGTCGCGGACGTCCGGGACAGCGCCGACCGGCTCGACCGGGTCTTCGGCGCGGTTGCCGACGCGGACGGCTGGGAGCTGCCGACCGAGAAGGGCAGCCGGGCCGACAGCTGGCCGCTGCGCCGCTGGCGCGAGGTGGAGATCCACCGCCTCGATCTGAATGCCGGCTACACGCCCGACCGATGGCCCCCATTGCTTGTGGCCGAGATCCTGCCGACCGTGGCCGACTCGCTGGCCAAGCGGGTCGAGCAGCCCGTGCACGTGTCCGTCACCGCGGACGGCTCGCTATCGGGTGAGCACGTCGGCCGGGAATGGACGGCGGGCGAGGGCGGCGAGCCGATCGAGGTGCGCGGTCCGGACTGGGCGGTCCTCGCCTGGCTGGTCGGTCGCGCGTCCGTCACCGGCGCCGCGCTGAGCGCGGCGCCGGCGCTGGGCGAGTGGAGCTGAGCTAGCTGAAGGTCTCGACTTTCCGTCGACTCCGCACTAGCGAGACCACCGCCCGGCGCAATCGAGCCACCTAGCCGGCAAACAAGGTCTCCGGCGGCCAGCCGACAAACCCGGCGACGCATCGAGGGATCACGCGATACCGTCCGGCGGTGATCGCACCAAACATGGAAATACACCGTGACGCAGAAAAGCTAGGCGAGTTAGCACCGCTATATGCAGCACTGCTCGCCCATCACGTCAACCTCCCGAACGTCCCACAGGCACAGCCTTCAGAGCTCTCGTGGTCGCTCCGGCGGGCCGAATACGAGACGTGGCTGAAGGACAGTAACGGGTTCGTCGTGGTGGCCAGACGTGACGGGATTGCGGTTGGATATGCGGTGGTCAGCATCGCCGCAGGTCCTGATGACATGTGGGTGACCGGCAACCACATCGCCGAAGTCCAAACACTGGCTGTCCGTGCGGCCGACAGGGGCGCCGGGATCGGAACAACCTTGCTCGACGCGATTGACAGCGAGCTCGGTTGCCAGGGCGTCCGTGACATCCAGATCGCCGTCGTGGCGACCAACGAAGACGCGATCCGGCTCTACCAGCGTCGAGGTTTCACACCCCGCCTAGTGGTCTTGTCCAACTACGCGCGCTGACCAGCGACTGACCGCGTCCACTGAGCCTGCCCATCAACGCGGAGTGGCGTAGCGCTCGAGGGCGCGAGCCACGTCGATGCGCGTCGCCTTCTGCAGCGCCGGCTTGGCCAGCTCGCGGCGGACGAACTTGGCCACCGCCCGCTTGATCTCGGCGTCGACGCTCGCGAGCGTCTGCACGAACGTCGCCCGCAGTCCCTCGGCCTGCACGCCGACGTCGATGTCACGCGACGAGGGAGGCGGAACGTCGATGACGATCACGAGCGGCTCGGCGGCGCGCGCGGTGAGGACCAGGTTGACCCGGACGTCGGCGGCAAAGCGATAGGTGTCGATGCCGGTCTGGATCGTCAGCTTCAGGTCGACCGGGATGGTGAGCGCGAAGGTGATCTCCTCGGCGTCACGCGGCTCGAGCGTCGGCTCGCCGATCGTGCCCCGCGCCCGCACCTTGGCCAGCCCCATCGGTCCGACGGACAGCGGCCCGACCTCGATGGGGCGGCCCGTCATCGTCCGTACCCCGTCCAGTACGCGATCGCGCGTGACAGCGGCGCTGAAGAACCGGCGGCCGAATTCGGCGTAGTCGATGTAGGTCGGTTCGGCGGGCGAATCCGCCGCCTCGCTCACGATGTCCTCGGCCACGGGGACTGATGCTGCCCGTAGGTCGGCCGCGGCGCGACCCGGGTCAGGACTTCTTGTCCTTCTCGCCCTTCTGCTTCTTTCCGATGCTCGGGAACCGCTTCTTCACGGCCGCCTTCACCTTCTTCTGTTCCGCCGGCGTGCCCTTCTGGGCTACCCGGGCCAGCGCGTTCCGCGCGTGGGCCTTGTCGGGGATCGGGTACTTGCGCTTGCCGGGCAGCGCGAACATCTTCTTGCTGAGCTTCTTGCGGTTCTTCGTGTCACTCAGATCCTTGGCCATGTCGGGAGTTTTCCCAATCGGCCGGATCAGGTGTCAGGCGAAGCAGACTCATCGCCGGCGTGTTCCCTTTTCGCCTTCCCATCCGTCATAGGGGAAAGAGGCTCGCCGAGCCCCTCACCTGCGATTCGCTGTTCCAGCTCGTGAAGGGTGCGGCCGGCCCGATGAACACGGAGAGGACGTTCGATGCCGTACAAGAACGACATGAGCATGATGTTCGCGATCCATGACGCGCTGCGACGCGAACTCGACTGCCTGACCCGGGTAACCGCGTGCGGCGACGACGACCCGCGGCAGGTCCTGCGCACCGCAGCCGGCTGGGAGATGTTCAAGAGCTACCTGCGCGCGCACCACACCGCCGAGGACTGGATGTTGTGGCCGCCGCTTCGGCTGTCGCTTCCGGAGGGTTCGGACGGGTGGGCTGTGCTCGATGCGCTCGAGGCGGAGCACGCCGAGATCGACCCCCTGCTCGAGGGGATCGATGGCGCTGTCCTCGATCCGACTTCGGATCCCGCCCGTCTCGCAGACCTGACCGACCGTCTGGCGACCGCGATGCGCGGACACCTCGATCATGAGGAGAAGGACGGACTACCGGTCATCGACGGAGTGAGCGAGGAGGAGTGGCAGGCGTTCGCCGCCGAAGGCGCCAAGCTGATCGGGGGCGACGTGGCGCGGTTCCTGCCGTGGACGCTCGACGGCGTGGCGCCCGAGACGACGGCCGCGGTCCTGCGCGTCCTGCCGCCACCCGTCCAGCAGCTGTACCGCGAGCAGTGGGAACCGGCCTATGCAACCCAGGTCAAGGCAACGCGGTGGGGGTAGTCAGGCCAGGCAGAACTCGTTGCCCTCCGGATCGGCCATGACCACGTGATGCCCCTCGAAGGTCTGTAGCACCTGGGCGCCGGCGTCCCGTAACCGAGTGGCCTCGGCAGACACCCGGGCCCACTTCTCGTCCGGCGTGCCGTCGCCGGACACTCGGAGGTCCACGTGCAGCCGGTTCTTGGCAGTCTTCGGTTCGGGCACCTGCAGCAGGCACAGCCGCGGCGCGACTCCGCTCGGATCGTGCAACCAGGCACCGCCCATGCCGTCGTCGTACTCGTCGTCGAAGCTGGCCAACCACTCCTCCCTCGTGGCGAAGGGAGCCGGCGGCGGCTCGTTGACATACCCGGCCGCCGTCTTCCAGAACTCGGCGAGCCGGGCGGGATCGGCGCAGTCCATCGTCAGTTCCACTCGGGTGAGCACGATTCGACCGTAGGACGTCGCTACGACAGTGACCGGGCGCGTCGGCAGGTCCGTTCGAAGTCGCGCTGACGGCCTCAGGCAGGGTTGTAAAAATCTTCGGAGATTTCTCGTCGGGCTTGTTAGCGGACCCGAAACTGTCGTACTCAGGTTCTAATGTCGGGGTTATGGATGCGGGACCTGTGGCCGAGGCGGTAGCCCTGTTGCGCGCGGGCGTGGACGGGTTGTTGGCCGCGTCGCTGTCGGCCGAGTCCTCAGTTGAGGTGGTGCAGCTGCTCGGCACGGTGGAGGCGCAGCGGCGCCGGCTCGAGGCGGTGGATCAACGGGTGCTGGCCGAGGTGGCTGAGCGCGGAATCGCCGGCGAGTACGCCCGCTGCAGCCCGACAGATCTGCTGGTCGCGATGCTGCGCGTCTCGCCCTCGGAGGCCAAGTCGCGAGTGGCTCGGGCCCGTGACCTCGGGCCGCGCCGGACGGTGATCGGTGAGCCGCTCGACCCGATCCTGCCGGCCACGGCGGCCGCGTCGGCCGCGGGCGAGATCTCCGGCGCCCATGCCACGGTGATCACGAAGTGCATCGAGCAAATCCCGGCCGAGATCGCCCACGAAGCCGCGCCGGTGGCCGAGCGGATGTTGGTCGAAGCAGCCCGGCACGAACACCCCGCTTTGCTGGCCACGACTGCGCGGATGCTGCTGATGCGGCTGGATCCGGACGGCGCCGAACCCCGCGATGCCGAGATGGAGCGCAAGCGTGGCTACGGGTTACGCAAGTTCGCCGACGGGTCGTCCACTCCCTACGGACGCTTCGACCCGGAGGTCACGGCGATGTGGGAGGCGGTCCTCGATTCCCTCGCGGCGCCGCTGCCGGCCGCCGACGGGATGGCGGATGACCGCACGCCCTCGCAGCGTCGCCACGACGCGATGGGCGAAGCCGCTCGGCGACTCCTCGGCTCCGACACTCTTCCGTCGACCGGCGGTACGCCCGTGACCGTCATGGCGACTATCACGATGCAGGAGCTGATCGACAAGGCCGGCGTGGCGACAACCACCCAGGACAGCCCCTTGTCGGCCCAGAAGCTGCT
>NZ_JBHEMO010000055.1:0-3267 GCF_046262535.1 Jatrophihabitans sp.
CGCCGTGGTCGAGCGCGACCTCGACCATCCGGACCGAGTTGGAGGAGTTGTCCGAGCCGACCACCAGGAACAGGTCGGCCCGGGCGCCGATCGCCTTCACCGCGGCCTGCCGGTTCTGCGTCGCGTAGCAGATGTCGTCGCTCGGCGGCGAGTGCAGCGCAGGGAACCGCTCCCCCAGCGCCTTGACCGTCTCCAGCGACGTCCCCGTCCGGCGCCGCCGTTCCCAACAACTCGTCGAGCAGCTGGCTGGCCGCCCGGGCCCGCGCAGGGTCGATATCAGCGAGGGTGGCCGCCCGCACCTCGTCGGCAGAGACCGGTTCGTCGAAGGTCGCCCACGGCGGCGGCGCGGCGCCGGGCGTTCGGCGATTGATGACGTCGTCCCCGCGCGCGGCCAGTCGGGCGTAGCGCTGCTGGGCCCGCAGCGACATCTGCAGGGCGCTGCTCACCGCGAGCATCGGCAACTCGATCGCCCGATCGGGCAGATGCTTCGCCTCGTCCGCCGCACTGGCCAGCAGACCGACGACGGCACGCACAGGACCGGGTAGCTGCATGCGTCCACCCTGCCCTAAACACCCCGTCCGTACCATCGAGGTATGTCTCGTTCGGCTCAGGAAACCCGCAAACGGGTGCTGCTCGCCAAGCCCCGCGGCTACTGCGCCGGCGTCGACCGCGCCGTGCAGACGGTGGAGCAGGCGCTGGAGCACTACGGGGCGCCGGTCTACGTCCGCAAGCAGATCGTGCACAACCTGCATGTCGTTCGGTCGCTCGAGGCCCGTGGCGCTGTCTTCGTCGAGGAGAACGACGAGGTGCCGGAGGGCTCCATCGTCGTGTTCTCCGCGCACGGAGTGGCGCCTGAGGTCCACGAGCAGGCCGCCGCCCGCAACCTCAGGGCGATCGACGCGACCTGCCCGCTCGTCACCAAGGTCCATCACGAGGCCCGTCGCTTCGCCAAGGACGACTACGACATCCTGCTGATCGGCCACGAGGGTCACGAAGAGGTCGTCGGCACGAGCGGCGAGGCGCCGCAGCACATCACCCTCGTCGAGGACCCCGCCGCGGTCGCCGGGGTTGAGGTCCGCGATCCGGCCAAGGTGGTGTGGCTGTCACAGACGACGCTGTCGGTGGACGAGACGATGCAGACCGTCGACGCCCTGCGCCAGAAGTTCCCGCTGCTGCAGTCGCCGCCGTCGGACGACATCTGTTACGCCACGCAGAACCGGCAGGCCGCGGTGAAGGCGATCGCGCCGGACGTCGAACTCTTCCTCGTGGTGGGCTCGGCCAACTCGTCGAACTCGGTCCGCATGGTCGAGGTCGCCGCGGCCGCCGGGGCGGGGGCCGCCCATCTCGTCGAGAACGCCGGCGCCATCGACCCCACGTGGCTCGACGGCGTCACCAGTGTCGGGCTGTCCTCCGGCGCATCCGTGCCGGAGATCCTCGTGCGCGAGGTGACCGACTGGCTGGCGGCCCGAGGCTACGGCGACGTCGACGAGGTCAGCCACACCGAGGAGCGGCTGTCGTTCGCGCTGCCGCAGGAGCTGCGTCGCGAGCTGCGGGCGAAGAGCTGACTCGCTACTTGCGGGTGATGAGCCGGATCCCGGCGATGATCAGCACGGCCGCGGTCGCCGCCGCGATGGCCGGGAAGCCGTAGACGAGGTAGTTGGCGGCGGCATCGAGCACGACCTTCTTGTCGTGGAGCCCGCTGGAGCGGACGTAGAGCTGGAACACCGCGGCCGCCGAGTAGACGATCGGCGGGGCGATCACCACGGGGAACATGTGCGAGCGCTTCACGGCCAGGACGGCGACCACCGAGGCCACGACGATGCCGATGTTGAAGCCGCCCTTGAGCTGATTCGACCCGACGGTGTCGATGAGCCCGCCCAGAGCGGCGAGGGCGATCAGCAGCAGCAAGGCCGCCCACCAGGGGAGCCCCCGCTCGGGGGCGCGGGCCGTCCGGTTGCGCAGGTCCTGGATCGACTGCTCGGTGCGCCGGTCGGCGGCGCGGGTCGCGCGCTGGTCGCGGGCCGGCGCTGGTCCGGCCGGCTGCCAGGTATCCGGCCCCCGCCCCTCGGGATAGTTGAACGCCCGGCCGAGCCGGGCGTTGCCGGCCGAGCTGCGGGCCGGCGGAGCGCCCTGGGTCGCCGAGCCGGAGTACACCGCAGTCGAGGGGCCCCAGCCGTCGTCCTCCTGGCCCGGCCACGCGGCGTTGGCCGGCGACCAGTCCCGTCCGTCCCCGGGCGACGGCCACCGGCCGCCGGGCGGGCTGGAGGGACGTGGCACGGGCGGGTCTCCTGGGTCGCGGCGGGACCGGATACCCGCTTCACGGCCACCGTACCCGTCCATGCTGAGACCGAACCGTTAGCGGACTGACCCGCGCGCCGCGTCGCTACCCTCGCCGGATGACCGGGCCGAACGCGTGTGCGGGGCGGCGATGAGCCATCCGCTGATCGAGTTGGACGTCGCCGGCTCGTTCGTGTTCGCACTGTCCGGGGCATTGGCCGCCGTGCGGGCGAGGCTGGACGTGTTCGGCGTCGTGGTCGTCGCCACCGTCACCGCGATCGGCGGTGGCGTACTGCGCGACGTGCTCCTCGGCCTGACGCCGCCGAACGCGCTGCGGCACTGGTGGTACCTCGCGGTGCCGGCCGCGGCGGCGGTGCTGGTGTTCGTGTGGCATCCGCAGGTGACGAGGATGCTGCGTCCCATCGTCGTGCTGGACGGCGCCGGGCTCGGGCTGTTCACGGTGACGGGCACCCGGCTGGCGCTCGAGCAGGGTCTCGGGGCCACCGGCGCCTGCGCGTTGGGGGTCCTCACCGGCATCGGTGGCGGCGTGATCCGCGACGTCCTGCTGCGCGAGATCCCCCTGGTGCTGCGCCGCGAGATCTATGCCCTGGCCTCGGCCGCCGGTGCGTCGCTCGTGGTGCTCGGCGACCGGCTGGACGCGTTGAACCTGGCTTGGCAGGTCGGCGCGGCCGCGGTCGTGTTCGCGGTGCGGGTACTCGCCGCCCGACGGCGCTGGTCGGCGCCGACGCCCCGCTTCCCGGAGTGACCGTTCGGTTTGACGACGGTCGCGCCGCCCCGACAGTCTCTGCGCCATGGGTTACCTGGTCGGCCGCGGCCTCTCCGACATCACCGGCGAGGCCGCCGACTGCGGAATGATGGGGTACGGCAAGGCCGACCAGAAGACGGCCGGCATCCACCTCCGGCAGCGGTCCCGGGCGTTCGTGTTCGCCGATGCCGACGCCCCCCGTGAGCCGCCGATTCTGCTCGTGG
>NZ_JBHEMO010000056.1:0-50386 GCF_046262535.1 Jatrophihabitans sp.
GCAGCGATCAGCTGGAGCAGGTTGGCGACGTTCGGGTCGACGGGCACGCCGATCAGCTCAGCTCGAGGCCGGGGTACAGCGGATTGGCGTCCAACAGCTCGGCCGCCGCATCGTGCGTCTTGGCCGCGATCCCATCACCGATGACGAAGCCGCCGCCGTGGAAGTACACGACCGTCGGTACCGGCTTCGCGGCCTGCGGGCGGTACACCCGGACCGGGATCGACCCGGCGACGGTGGCGTCGGTGACGGATGCAACCGGGGCGAGGGTCGAGGGATCGCGGAGGTCGACCATCAGGGTGCGGATGCCCAGCCGCGCGTCGGCCGGGCTGCTCTGCCAGACCGCCGGGCGCCCGGCGGCGGCAATGAGCTGGAGCAGGCCGGCGATGTTCGGGTCGACAGGCACCCCGCTCAGCTCAGCTCGAGGCCGGGGTACAGCGGATTGGCAGCCAACAACTCGGCTGCCGCGTCGTGCGTCTTGGTCGCGACACCGTCGCCGATCGCGTACTTGGCCTTGGACGATCCGCCCGACGCCGCCGCGCTCGGCGTGGTGGCGGTCAGCACGTCGACCATCAGCTCGGCCACCCGGTCGAACTCGGCCGGGCCGAAGCCGCGCGAGGTCAGCGCGGGCGTCCCGATCCGCACGCCCGAGGTGTACCAAGCGCCGTTCGGGTCACGGGGGATGGCGTTGCGGTTGGTGACGATGCCGGCGTCGAGCAGGGCCGACTCGGCCTGCCGGCCGGTCAGCCCGAAGGACGTCACATCGACGAGGACGAGGTGGTTGTCGGTACCGCCGGTCACCAGCCGGGCGCCCCGCTTGCTCAGTCCCTCCGCCAGCGCGACGGCGTTGTCGGCCACCGCCTGGGCGTAGACGGCGAAGTCGGGTCGGCGGGCCTCGGCGAGCGCGACGGCCTTGGCGGCCATGACGTGCCCGAGCGGGCCGCCCAGCACCATCGGGCAGCCGCGGTCGACCGCGTCGGCGAACTCCGGCTCGCAGAGCACCATCCCGCCGCGCGGTCCCCGAAGTGACTTGTGCGTCGTCGTGGTCGTGACGTGCGCGTGGGGCACCGGGTCGAAGTCACCGGTGAAGACCTTGCCGGCCACGAGACCGGCGAAGTGGGCCATGTCGACCATGAGGACGGCCCCGACCTCGTCGGCGATCTCGCGCATCGTCGCGAAGTTGACCTTGCGGGGGTACGCGGAGTACCCGGCGATCAGGATCAGGGGCTTGAACTCGCGCGCGGCGTCGCGGACCTTGGCATAGTCGAGCAGCTCGGTCTCCGGGTCGGTGCCGTAGGACGACTGCTCGAACATCTTGCCGCTGATGTTGGGGCGGAACCCGTGGGTCAGGTGCCCGCCGGCGTCCAGGGACATGCCGAGCGCCCGCTGGTTGCCGAGCGCGTGCCGCAGCTCTTCCCAGTCGGCGGCGGACAGGTCGTTGACGTGCTTCGCGCCGGCCTTGTCGAGGGCCGGCGACTCGACGCGCTGCGCCAGGATCGCCCAGAAGGCGACCAGGTTGGCGTCGATCCCCGAGTGCGGCTGGACGTAGGCGTGCGGGGCGCCGAACAGCGCCTTGGCGTGGTCGGCCGCCGCCTGCTCGACGGTGTCGATGTTCTGACAGCCGGCGTAGAAGCGGTGCCCGATCGTCCCCTCGGCGTACTTGTCCGACAGCCACGTACCCATGGTGAGCAGGACCGCGGGGGAGGCGTAGTTCTCGCTGGCGATGAGCTTGAGCGACGCCCGCTGGTCGGCGAGCTCGCCTCGGATCGCGCCGGCAACCGTCGGCTCGACCGATTCGATCACCTGCAGGGCGTTGCGGTAGGCGGCGGACGCCGCGGCGGCGTCGAAGGGCTGCGACATGGACGCGAGCGTATCCGTTCAGGACCGCCGGGTCTTCGGCCGTACCAGCGTCGCCACCCACACCCGGCCGACCCACTCCGCGTATTCCTCGTCGCTCCAGCCGCGTCCGTTCACGAAGGCGTGCCACAGCAGCCCGTCGGTCATCGCCCAGACGACGTCGCGGCATTCCTCCTCGCTGACGGCCAGCTGGCCCGTCTCGTCCGACGCCGCCGCCATCACCGTCATGCCGGCGAGCCGCTGCCGGTCCATCTCGGCCAGCATGTCGGCCGCGGCCGGTTCGCTGCCGGCGGCGCCCAGCACCGCGAGTCGCAACGGCGTCATGCGCCGGGCCGTGGCGGTGGACATCCGGGCGTGCATCATGAACCGCTTCGCCAGGTCCGGTTCGGCCCGGATCGCCATGATCTCGGGGCGCTCATGGAACACCACGTCCTCGTCGTCGCCGCCGATCGTCACGTCCCAGACGCGGTGCAACAGGGTCGCCTTGTTCTTGAACGTGGCGTAGATCGTCTCCGCCGACACACCGGCGGCGCGGGCGATGTCGGCGATCGTCGTGCGGCCGTAGCCCTGCTCGACGAACAGGTCGTGCGCCGCGCGCAGGACGGCTCGCTGCGTCTCGCGCGCCTGCTCCTTGCGCCGCGACGAGTCGTATTGGCGCTTGACCTGGCCGCTCAAATCGAGTACACCTTCACTGTATTCAACACAGAAGCACTGTACCGGAATGAGGACAACTGATGGAAGCATTTCCTGACTGGTCGGCCGCCGCGCCGCACTGGGACCGCCGGCGCGACGACGTCGAGGAGATGAAGGCCGAGCTCACGACCCGACTGATCGAAGGGCTGGGCGACTTGCGCGGTAAGCAGGTTCTGGAACTCGGCGCCGGCACCGGTGAGCTGGCAGCACGATTGGCCGACGCCGCCGGCCCGCCGGGCTCGGTGCTGGCCAGCGACGCCGCGGCCGGGATGGTCGAGCTGCTCGAGAAGCGCCTGGCCGCGGTGCCGAACGCCGACGTCGCGACGCTCGACGCCGCGCAGATCGACCGGCCGGACGCATCGTTCGACATCGTGGTGTTCCGCATGGGCCTCATGCTGATGCTGGACCCTGGGCGGGCGCTGGCCGAGATCCGCCGGGTGCTGCGGCCGGGCGGCCGGATGGCCGTCGCGGTGTGGGGCGCGCCGCAGGACAACCCCTGGATGCTCACGGTCGGAATGTCGGCCATGCTGCAGGGGCTGGTCCAGGGCGGGCCACCGATCGGTCCCGGCGGGCCGTTCTCGCTCGCCGACCCGGTGGACCTCGACAAGCGCGTGCGGGACGCGGGGTTCGCCGACGTCGTCGTGACCCCGATCGCGTCCTCGCGGCTGTTCAGCACGTCCGCGGATCACGTCGACACGGTACTGGCGCTGTCGCCACCGCTGGCCGCGGCGGTCGCCGGGGCAACTGCGGAACAGATTGCCGCCGTCCGCGAGCAGGTGGCGACGCTCACCGCTCAGTACCGGACCCCGAACGGTGTCGAGATCCCGAGTTCGACGGTGCTCTGCCTGGCCTCGTGATCGGCGTCAGGGCCGCCCGCCGGCCTCACGGCGCGCCTGCATCAGGGCCGCGACGTCGGCGAGCGGACCGAGGTGACGCAGCTTGTCCCGGCTGATGACCGAGCGCACGGCCTGCACGGAGCCGTCGGCGATGTCGAAGCTGAAGACGTTGACCAGGCCGCCGTCGCGGTCGCGCACGACCGCGCCGGGTTGCCCGTTCACCTCGACCCGCTCGAGGGCGACAACACCGGCCCGGCGCATCTGCTCGGCCAGACCCAGCAGCAGCCGAACGACGTTGTCCCGCCCGGTGATCGGACGCGGCCAGGACGGGCTCATGCCCCCGCTGTCGCCGGTGACCACGACGTCGGCCGCGAGCAGCTCGACGAGTGCGTCGACCTCGCCGCCGGAGAGCGCGGCGACGAACTTGTCGGCGAGCTCGTTGCGCCGCGTTCGGGATGCCTCGAAGCGCGGTCGCTGAGCCGTCACGTGCCGTCGGGCCCGGACCGCGACCTGGCGACAGGCGTCCGGGCTGCGGCCGACCACGGGAGCGATCTCGGTGAACTCGTAGCCGAAGACGTCGTGCAGCAGGAACACCGCCCGCTCGACCGGGCCGAGCCGCTCGAGGACGAGCAGGAACGCCATCGACAGCGAGTCCGCCTCGGCGCTCTGCTCGGCCGGGTCGGGTGCGCCGCGGTCGGTCAGCAGTGGCTCGGGCAGCCACTGGCCGACGTAGGTCTCGCGCCGGTGTCGCGCCGAGCGCAGCAGGTCGATCGACAGCCGGGTCGTGACCGCCGACAAGTAGGCCTTGGGCGACTCGATCTCCGTGCCCTCGGCGACAGCCCGGTGGTAGCGCACGTAGGCGTCCTGGACGACGTCCTCGGCGTCGCTCACGCTGCCGAGCATCCGGTAGGCGATCGCGAACAGCAGCGGTCGCAGTTCGGTGAATACGTCGACAGCCACGTCGCAATCATCCTCGACGGGTGTCGGCGGGGACGTCCAGGCCGGCGCGGAACCCGTCGCGCCAGCTCGCCCACCGCGGGGCCCAGCCGAGCTCGCGCTTGGCCCTGGCGTTGGACGACCCGCGAACCCGCGTCATCATCGAGACGCCGACCTCGCCGGCCGCAAGCCTGCCCACCCAGACCGGCACGCGGCGGGGCGGTTTCGCGCTGAGGATCTCGGCCACCGTGGTCAACACGTCGGCCACGGGCGCCGGCTCGTCGTCGACGACGTTGTACGTGCCGTGACCGCGATCCAGCGCCGCGATGGTCGCGGCGGCGGCATCGTCGAGGTGCACCAGCGACCAGATCCCGGATCCGTCGCCGACGATCGGCAGCCGCCTGCGGCGCACGAGCTCGAGCATGTCGTCCCAACCGCCCGGACCGTAGAACATGCCGTAGCGCAGGATCACGCTCTCGAGCGGCGCCGCCGGCACAGCGCGTTCGAGGTATTCGATGGCGGCGAGCGTCTCGCGCTGCGCCTTCGGCGGCGACGGGTCGAGCGGGTCGGACTCGGACTTGATCGGGCCGCCGACGCGCTCGTTGGGCCACCCGGTGAAGCTCTGCGCGACGAAGCGCCGCACACCGGCGGCGCGGGCAGCGGCCAGCAGATTGTCGGTGCCGACCCTGCGCAGCTGGTTCGTGGCAGCGAAGGTGCGGTCGAAACGACGCAGGTCGGACATTCCCGCGAGGGCGGTCATCTGGTGCACGACGGCGTCGGGCTCGGCCGCGGCCACCGCTTCGCCGACGGCGGCCGCGTCCAGCCCGTCGACGACGACGGGTTCGGCGCCCAGGTCGGACAGCAGGCCGAGTTTCGACTGGGTGCGGGTGGTGGCGACCACCGAGTGGCCGGCGGCCACCAGTTGGGGGACGAGGCGGGTGCCGATCGCGCCGGTGGCGCCGGCCAGGAACACGCGCATGGGAAGTCTCCTTCGTCGCGGTTGGGCTGCGGTCGGACAGGAGACGAGACAGCCGCCGGCGGTGTGACGGATGGCCGAGTGACGCTGGTCCCTCGGCGGCACGCCATTTACTAGGACGTCATACGATCGCGGGCATGGGTAGCGCAGACGCCGGTTCCGATCAGTACCGCCTCACCGACGAACAACAGTTGCTCCGCAAGGCGATCCGCCAGCTCAGCGAAGACAAGATCGCTCCGCGCGCCGCCGAGATCGACGAGAAGGCCGAGTTCCCCTACGACGTGCTCGACGCTCTGGTGCGGGCCGGCTTCCATGCGGTGCACATCGGCGAGGAGTACGGCGGCATGGGCGCCGACGCCATCTCGACCTGCATAGTGATCGAAGAGGTCGCGCGGGTCTGCGCGTCGTCCTCACTCATTCCGGCGGTCAACAAGCTGGGCTCGCAACCGATCATCCTTGCCGCATCGCAGCCGCTGAAGCAGAAGGTGCTCGGCGACATCGCCGGCGGGGCGATGATCAGCTATGCGCTGTCCGAGCGCGAAGCCGGCTCCGACGCCGCGTCGATGCGCACCAAGGCCGTCCTCGACGGCGACTCCTGGGTGCTGAACGGCACCAAGTGCTGGATCACAAATGCCGGCGTCTCGACGTACTACACGGTGATGGCGGTGACGGATCCCGAGAAGGGCGCCAACGGGATCTCCGCGTTCGTGGTGCACAAGGACGACCCCGGCTTCTCGGTCGGCGCCAAGGAGCGCAAGCTCGGCATCAAGGGCAGCCCCACCTGTGAGATCTCCTTCGAGGACTGCACGATCCCGGCCGACCGCATCATCGGCGAGCCGGGGACCGGGTTCAAGACCGCGCTGCGGACTCTGGACCACACCCGTTTGGCGATCGGCGCGCAGGCGCTCGGCATCGCGCAGGGTGCCTTCGACGCGGCGCTCGGCTACGTGAAGGAGCGCCGGCAGTTCGGTCAGCGTATCGCCGACTTCCAGGGCATCCAGTTCATGCTCGCCGACATGGCGATGAAGATCGAGGCCTCCCGCCAGCTCGTCTACGCCGCCGCGGCGCGGGCCGAGCGCAACGAGCCGAACCTGACGTTCACCTCCTCGGCGGCCAAGGTGTTCGCGTCGGACACCGCGATGTCAGTGACCACCGACGCAGTGCAGCTGTTCGGGGGTTACGGCTACACCCAGGACTTCCCCGTGGAACGCATGATGCGCGACGCCAAGATCACCCAGATCTACGAGGGCACGAATCAGATCAACCGGATGGTGATGGCGCGCAACCTGCTCAAGTGAGCTACCGCAGCCCGACGCAGTCGTGTGACCAGAAGGTGTCGTTGTAGACGAGCGCGCCGGCCATGTCGGGCCGCCAGCCGGGTAGCGGCGTCATCTGCAATCCCCGCTCGGGGATGCGTGTCGAGGGAGGGGTGACGCCGTAGCGGCTCGCCGGCTCCCAGCCGAGTCGCGCGTAGTACGCCGGGTCGCCTTCGAGGAAGACGGCTGGCGCGCCCGCGCGCTGCGCCCCCTCCAGCGCGGCGGCGCACAGCGCGCGGCCGACGCCCTGCCGCTGCCGGTGCGGCGCGACGCCCAGCGGGCTGAGCACCAGCACCTCGACCAGCCGATCCGGCGCGTCGATCCACGAGCGCGACAGCTGCACGTGACCGATCAGGGTGTTGTCGTCCTCGTTCTCGGCGGCCTCGTCCTCGGCCACCAGGGCGACGCCCGGTGCATCAGCGCGAGCGAGCAGCGCGGCGGCGAGATCCACCACCCGCTGCCGGCCGAAGGCGTCGAGCAGGACGCGGCCCACGGCGTCGTCGTCGGATCGTCGTTGCGCTCGGATGTTCACCGCCGGACGGTACCGCTGCCCCTACACGAAGGGCACCCGTGTTTGCGCGCACTCGCGTTGCTCAGAACGGAGGCGGATCCGTCGTCGTGTCGATCGGATGGCGGGCCGGCTCGCTGTCGTACCGGCGGCCCGTCGGGGACGTCAGGTGACGACGTCGTCGTGGTTCTTGGTGACCGTCCAACCGGCCTGGTGCTTGGCGTCGTGACGTCGTTTGCACGGGGTGTGCAGGTTCTTGTTGCTCGTCGTCCCGCACGGGAACGGGTCGATGTGATCCAGTTCTCCATGGCATGCGGCGCGGCGACAGCCGGGAAGGTGCAGGTCTTGTGCAGATTGATCACGTGGTCGCGCAGCGGGGCCGGCGGGCGGTAGGTCGAGCGGCCGTAATCGAGCAGGTGCCCGGCGGAACCGGTGATCAGCCGCCGCCAGGTGCCGCTCGGATCGAAGGAGATGGCCGGGCCAGTGAGGCAGGGATGCTTCCGTAGCCGTCGAGTTCGCCCGGCTGTTCGTCTGCGCCGAGCAACGTGGACAGGGCGACCGAGACGTTCACGGCGGGTCGCCGGCCCTGCCAGGTCGTTGATGTGCTGTTCAGCGCGAGGACCCCGAGGTCGGCGAGCACATCGGCGCGCTTCTGGCTGATCGTCCGGTCATCGTCGGTCAGCGCACGAGCGTGGGCATCGATCGCCGCCATCAACGAGGCTGCGGCGTCGGCGCGCATGGTCGCCCACACCGTCGCCATGCCGTACTCGCCGGGGTGCATGCGGACCGACCGGTCCTCGACGGCCGCGGCGTGTTGCTGCTCGGCGTCGCGCGGGTCGACGGCGATCAGCACACGCTTGACCAGTCGGCGGAAGTTGCCGATGGTCTGGGACTGCTACTTGGCGACGACGCGCTTCTCGAGCTCAGCGACCGCTCGGTCGGGCAGGAAGCGCGACGCGTCGATCACCGCGCGGGCATGCATCATCGTGATCGACCCGTCGACGAGCCGGTCGAAGGTCTGCGGCAGCCGGTGGATCAATTCGCTCGCCTCGTGCAGTTTGACCGCCGCGGTGGTCGGCGCGAGCGACAGCACCGCGGCCACCTATTCACGAACCCATTCCTTCGACGAAGCATCGCTGTCGTCCTCGTCGGCGAGCAGCGACAGAGTGAGCTGCTGCTGCGCGTCCAGTGCCGAACGCTGATGCTCGATCGTCTCAAACAGACGCAACCGGTCGTCGTGATCAAGACGCGCAGGGTCAACCGCGAGCGGGTCGATCAGTACTGCATCCACGCACCCGACATTAGGGACAGGGTCTGACAGTTTGTCCCATCTCGCCGCGTGGTGATCGGCGCATCTGTCTTGAGGCACCGGCCGCGCCTCGTGACGGGAGAAAGGCGGTTCAGATGCGCACGGTGGCGCGCTCCTGCGACATCCGCCGCTCGAGCACCGCGTCGTCGGCGCAGTTGGCCACGAACACCACGGACCCTCCGACGGCTATCGGCGCCAGCAGGGTGTCGACCCAATCCTGGGGCGTTGCCCAGCCGCGGGTCGTGAGAACTCGCGCCCCCGATGCCAGTCCCGTCGCGCCGGCCCGCGCCGCGACCTCCCCGCGCGTCCCGCCGGGCAGGCACGGGTCATCTGGTCCGGCCGGCATCTGCACGCTCGCCCAGGCGTCGGCCTGTGGCCGCACGGCGGCGACATAGTCGAGCGCGGGCGCGGGCGGCTCGCCGCGGAACCCAACCGCCGCCGACTCGGGCGCGAACGCGTAGACGTCGACCGCCCCGGCGGCTGAATCGAGCGACGCGGCGGCTGAATCGAGCGACGCGGCCGATGTGAACGCGACATCCGCGTCACCCTCCGTCGTCAGCGCCAGGCCGGCGGTCAGGCAGCCGAGCAGCATCGGCACCGACAGCCAGTGGGCCGGTAGGGCCAGCAGGGCGGTGTCGCCTACCGTCAGCCCGAGCTCGTCGCCCAGCAAGTGGTGTGTCTTGGCCACCCAGTTGGCCAGCGATTTCGCCGACAGCTCGGTGCGCTCGCCCGTCGCCTCGTCGTAATAGGTGATCAAGGGCGACGAGGGATCGCGCGCAAGCAGTTGCGCGAACTGGCGTTCGGGCGTGGTCACCGCGGCCGGTTCAATTGATGCACTTGGCATCGATCGCCTTCGACGCCGACGCGCTCGCCGACGCACCGGCGGACCTCGACGTGGTCGGCGACGGCGTCGAGGACGACTTCACCGGTGCCGGCGGATTGATCACGTTGGCGACGAAGCGCTGCACCTTCGCCGGGTCGACGGCGAGCACCGAGTTCCCGTCGATGTTCGCGTCGGTCGTGGGGATCGTCCGGCCCACGATGTTGTTGGCCTGGAGGTTCTCCATCTGCTTGGCCAGGTCGACCAGGTCAAGACCCTTGTCGAGGACGATGTTGCGCTTGACGGCGTTGCCGAGCGCGTTCAGCTTGAACAGAAGACCGGCGGACGCGATCGAGCGGAACGCCGAGGTCAGGAAGTACTGCTGGCGCCGGACCCGGTCGAGGTCCCCGCCCGACAGGAAGTGCCGTTGCCGCACGAATTGCAGCGCGGACTTGCCGCTGATCGTGTGCCTGCCCCTCGACATCTTGAAACCTGAGCCCCCGTCCAAGCCGGCCGCCCGGTTGGCCGCGGTCGTGTCGTCGACGTTCTTGCACAAGTTGATCGTCACGCCGCCGATCGCCTTGCTGATCTCGTAGAAGCCCAGCAGGCTCACCTGGATGTAGTGGTTGATCGTCAATCCGGTCAAGTTGGTGATGCTCTTGATGAGCAGGTCGGCGCCGGCGGTCTGGGCATCGGCGTCGGTGTCACCGCCGTCTTTGGCCGCGTTGTAACCGAGGACGTACGCCGCGTTGAGCCGGTTGTGGCCATGGCCGGGAATGTCGACGTAGGAGTCGCGCGGCAGCGAGATCAGCGTCGCCTTGGAGCCGTCGGCCGGCACGTGGACGATCATCATCGTGTCGGTGGCCTTGCTGCCCCCGTCGCGTCCGACGTGCAGGTCGCGCACCTCGGCGTCGGTCATGTTGCTGCGGTCGTCGTTGCCGACGAGCAGGATGTTCTGGTCGGTTCCGTCGATGTCGGTCTTGCCGCTGGGTTGTGCGCCCACGGCCACGTTCCGGCGCGGGACACCGTTGTTGATGTTGCGGAACGTGTACCAGTAGTAGCCGGCCAGCAGGAGCAGTCCGACGGACAGGATCACGCCGAGCGTGCGCCCGAACACCCGCAGCGCAGCAAGGCGCTGACCGCCGCCAGGCCCGCGATGTCCGCGGTGCCGGCCGCGCGGATCGAGATGCGGCGGCAGCGGCGCATACGGGTCCGCAGAGGAAGGTCGGGGCGCCACCTGGGCGAGGGTACAAGCAGCTGTCGTGAGAGCCGCCTGAGCCGCGGGCGTGCGCTCAGCGGGACTCGTCCGGGCGCACCGGGGTCAGTCGATGCAGCCGAGCCCGTCGGTCGGATCGGCGGACTTCGACGTCGCCGTGCGCGATCCGCCCACACGCTTCGCCGGGGCCTCGGCCACGCCCTTCGCCCACCGGCCGTCACTGCCGAGCACGAGGGTCACACGCTGCACGTCCGGCGTCATCACCGTCTTGGCGCCGGGCACGTTCTTCGCGACCGCTTTGGCCTGCGCCTCCTTTCCGGCCGGGTACTCGATCAACGTCTGCTGCGCCGCCGACGACGTGGAGTCGACGGTATTGATCTTGAATCCGAAGGCGCGCAGCGCGGTTGCGTTGCGGGCCGCGAGCCGCGCGACGTCGGTCCCGTTCAGCACGTCCACCGTCACGGACGTGGCCGGAGCGGCCGACGCATCGTCGTACGCGGAGTTCGCCTTGCCCTGCAACCCGGCGACGAAGGCCGGGATGGCCGCCCGGTTCACTTCGACGATCGAAGTGGCCACTCCGTCGGGGTAGATCATCTGCGCGCCGTTGTTCGGGATCGTCGCGAACTGGATGCGGCCCGAGGTGAGCGACTCGAACTGCCGGGCCAGGGCGAGCAGGTCGAGCTTGGGGTCCACGAGCAGTGAACTGCCGACGGCGGTGAGCATGTCGCGCAGCTTGAACGGGTTGAGCAGGGTGCCCGCCGACGTGACCTTGTGGAACGCCGCCTTGAGGAAGTACTGCTGGCGCTTGATCCGGTCCAGGTCGCCGTGCGGCAACCCGTGCCGCTGCCGCACGAAGGCGAGGGCCTGCACCCCGGAGATGGTCGAGACGCCCTTGGGCAGGTTGATGCCCGAGTAGCCGCTGCCGAACTCGTCACGGTCGGTCGTGGCGTTCTGCGCGGCATTGAGGCAGACCCGGACGCCACCGATGGCTTTGCTGATCCGGTAGAAGCCGAGCAGGTTCACCTGCATGTAGTGGTCGACGTATATGCCGGTCAGCGCGTGAATCGCCCTGATCGTCAGCACGATGCCAGCGCTCTGGGCGGCGGTCTCGGTGCGGCCCGCGTTCTTGGCCGCGACGTACCCGTCCGGATAGGCGGCGTTGATCTTCCCCTTGCCATGACCCGGGATCGTCACCCACGAGTCACGCGGGAACGAGACGAGGGTGGGGCGCGAGCCGTCGGCCGGGACGTGCAGCAGCATCATCGTGTCCGCGTTGGCCGTCTGCCGGTCATGGCCGGTGTGCAGCGCCCTCAGTTCTGCGTCAGTGGCGCCGGCGCGGGTGTCGTTGCCGACCAGCAGGATGTTCTGGTCCTTGCCGTCGACATCGTGTTCGCCGGCCGCCAGTGCGGGGACCGGGTACCCGTGCGGCACGCGCGCGGTGAAGTCGCGAAACGTCGCCCAGGCCAGCCCGCTGCCCACGAGGACGAGCAACGACAGGGACGCGAACGCCGCGCGCAGGCCGACGTGCACCCGGTGGGGGACGCCCAGGCCGCGAACGGCCGGGCCGCGCGGTGCGTCCGGATCGGCGTACGGGTCCGATGACATCGCACCCGAGGCTAGCTGCGGATCCGGACCGTTCCTGGTTGCGACACCTGAGTCTTGCGTGACCGTTGTGAGTGATGATGCCTCTGGTGTCAGGCGATTTTCCTACGTAGGGTGCCTGGATGCGGCGCGGCGCCGCTTCGACGGCGAGGTTCGGTGGTAATGCGCACAGCTCGAAGGATGTCCATCGCGGTCACGGCCGCGATCTTGCTGGCCGCCGGGCTTCCCGCGGTTCCGGCCTCCGCCGAGACGCTGAGCGTCCCGGCCGGCGCGAAGAACGTGACGATCCAGCTCAAGGGGAACGGCCACGGTCACGGCATGAGTCAGTACGGGGCCTACGGTGCGGCGCTCGTGGGCAGGAACTACAAGCAGATCGCCGCGTTCTACTACCCGGGCACGACGCTGCTCACGAAGGTCGGCTACCAGGCGATCCGGGTGCGGCTCAGCGGGATCGGGTCGACCACGACGATCGGTGCCTACCAGCACACGGTGGTCGTCGGCCAGGCCGGTGAGCTCCCGATCACGGGCATCCGGCTCTACCGCTTGGTCGCCGACGCGGGCAGCGGGCTCGCCCTGCAGCGCATCGCCACCGCGCCCGGTTCCGTCTGGACCAACTACCGGACGGGGCTGCCGAACGGGTCGGCGTTCCGCCGGACGAACGGGTACTCGATGCGCCTGTACCGGCCCGGCGGCGCCAGCACCTTCTACTACGGCGCGCTCAAGGCCGTGCGCCTCGCGGCAACCGGCAGCGCGGCCGGCGTGTACACCGTCAACCGCATCAGCTACAACGTCTACACGCAGGGCGTCGTCCCTCGCGAGATGCCGGCGTCGTGGCCGCGCGCCGCTGTCGACGCCCAGGCGGTCGCCGCGCGCACCTACGGCGACTATGCGGTGACCCACCCGCAGAACTCCCAGTACGACATCTGCGACACGACGCAGTGCCAGGTCTACGGCGGTCACATCTACTACGACGCCGCGGGCCAGGAACGGTGGCGCGACTACCCGCCGGCCGCGACCGACACGTCCAACCAGGTGCTGCGCTACAACGGCGCACCGGTCTTCTCGCAGTTCGCGGCCTCCAACGGTGGTTGGTCGGTCGCGGGAACCCAGCCCTACCTCGTGGCCGAGGCCGACCCCTACGACAACGCGACGTCCGACGTGCCGTACTTCGCGTACACGAAGACGGTGCCGCTCGCCAACATCGCGAAGTTCTTCGGACTGGCCACCGTCACCGCGATCACCTTCAGCAGCCGCGACGGTCATGGCACGTGGGGCGGCCGGGTCCGCGCCGGTTCGGTGGTCGGAAAGAACGCCAAGGGGCTGACCACGACCGTCCCGTTCACCGGGTCGGGCTTCGCGGCGGCGATCGGCGCGGGCACGACGTGGCTACACCTGCTGGCGGCCGCCTGACGGTGCCGGCCCGGTCCGGGCCCGTCGGCCGGGGCAGATGTGCGAGGCTCTGCCGGTGGCCGAAGTCGACGCCGTCATCCTCGTAGGGGGCATGGGCACCCGGTTGCGCCCGCTGACCCTCTCGGCGCCGAAGCCGATGCTGCCCACAGCGGGTGTCCCGTTCCTCACTCATCTGATCGCCCGCATCCGATCGGCCGGCATCACGCACGTCGTGCTCGGGACGTCCTATCGCGCCGAGGTGTTCGAGAAGTACTTCGGCGACGGCTCGGACCTCGGCGTGCAACTCGAGTACGTGGTGGAATCGGAGGCGCTCGGCACCGGCGGCGGCATCCGGAACGTGGCCGGCGTGCTGCGCGGGGACACCGTGCTCGTCTTCAACGGCGACAACCTCATCGGTGTGGATCTGAACGCGTTCGTGGCCACGCACGAGAAGTACGCCGCCGACGTGACGCTGTGCCTGCACCGGGTCCCGGACCCGCGCGCGTACGGCTGCGTCCCCACTGATGCCGAAGGCCGGGTGACGGCGTTCCTCGAGAAGGACCCGAACCCGGTGACGGATCAGATCAACGCCGGTCTCTATGCGTTCCGCCGGTCGGTGATCGACTCGATTCCCACCGGACGGGCGGTATCGGTGGAGCGCGAGACGTTTCCCGGGCTGCTGGCCGCCGGCGCGACGGTCGTCAGTCACCTGAACGACGGGTACTGGCGCGACTTCGGCACGCCGGCCGACTTCGTCGAGGGATCGGCCGACCTGGTCCGCGGGATTGCCCCGTCCCCGGCGGTGGTGGCTCCCGGTGAGCGGCTCGTCCTGCCCGGCGCCTCGGTCGACCCGACGGCGTTCATCTCCGGCGGTTCGACGATCGGGCAGAACGCGTCGGTCGGCGCCGGGGCCACGGTCGATGGGGCGGTGGTGTTCGACGCCGCCCGCATCGAGGACGGCGCGGTCGTGCGGCGGTCGGTCGTGGGCGCCGGAGCGGTGATCGGCGCCGGCACGGTCGTCGAGGACGCGGTCATCGGCGATGGCGCCACGCTCGGCGCCGGCGTGGAACTGCGCTCGGGCGCTCGGGTGTGGCCCGGCGTCCGACTCGCCGACGGCGCGATCCGCTTCTCGTCCGACATATGAACGAGCGAACCTGGGACGCGGGGCGGCCGGTCGACGTGCGGGCCACGCTCTGGGCGATGGTGCGCGGACCGGGCGACCCGGCGCACCGGCTCGAGCCGACGGGGCGCTTCTGGGGGGCGTGGGGGACCCCTGAGGGACCGGGCACGCTGACCGTGCACGCGAAAGGGCCCGTGGTCTCCGCCCGGGCCTGGGGCGACGGCGCGGACTGGCTCCTCGAGCGGGTTCCGGCCCTGCTCGGCGAGGGCGACGACTGGTCCGGGCTGGACGTCTCGACGGTGCCGATCCTGGACGAGGCCCGGAGACGCCGGCCGGGGCTGCGCCTGCCGCGGACGGGACTCGTGCTCGACGCGCTCGTGCCGGCCGTCCTCGAGCAAAAGGTCACCGGGCACGAGGCCCGGCGGTCCTGGCGGCTGCTGCTGCGGCGCTTCGGCACGCCGGCGCCCGGGCCGATCGACGGCATGTTCGTCCCGCCGGCGTCGGAGGTGTTGCTCGACGTCCCCACGTGGGACTGGCACCGCTTCGGCGTCGACCTCAAACGGCAGCGGGCGATCCGGGCCGCCGCGTCGGTCGCCCGGCGGCTCGAGGAGTGCACGTCCATGTCGGGGGACGACGCCATGACCCGGCTGCAGCTGATCCCGGGCGTCGCCACGTGGACCGCGGCCGAGACCGCGCAGCGTGCGCTCGGGCATCCGGACGCCGTGAGCGTCGGCGATTACCACCTGCCGAACATGGTGGTGCACCTGCTCACCGGCCGGCCCCGGGGCACCGACGCCGAGATGCTCGAGCTGCTGGCCCCGTGGGCCGGCCAGCGGCAGCGGGTGATGCGGCTGATCGAGGTGGTCGGCATCAGCGCACCGCGCTACGGCCCGCGCTTCTCTCCCACCGACATCCGCGCCATCTAGCCGTACTCGGCCAGGACGGCGTCGGACAGGGCGGGCCACGCGGCGGCGGCCCACTCGCCGAAGTCCCGGTCGGCCAGCGCGACCAGGCCGAGACGCGCCTCCGGATCGATCCACAGCATCGTGCCGCTCTGCCCGAAGTGCCCGTACGTGCCGGCCGAGTTCGCCGATCCGGTCCAGTGCGGCGACTTGTGCCCGCGGATCTCGAAGCCCAGCCCCCAGTCGTTGGGGTCCTGCGGACCGTAACCGGGCAGCACGCCACGCAACCCGGGGTACTGGACGGTGGCGAGCTCGGCCAGCATCGGTCCGCTCAGCAGCCCGGTGGACGACAGCAGCTCGTGCACCACGCGGGCCAGGTCGGCCACCGATGAGACCCCGTCGCGCGCCGGCGAACCGTCCAGCGCGGTGGCGTCCAGGCGCAGGGGTCGGCCGACCGCCTCGTCGAGGTAGCGCGGGAACGGCAGGTCCGTCGCCCGCTCGACGAGCGAGGCCGCCAGCTCGATGCCCACGTTGGAGTACACCCGCCGGTGCGCCGGCGCAAACGACCGGAGCGGCCGCTCGGATGCCACGCCGGATGCGTGGGCCAACAGGTGGCGCAGCGTCGCTCCGGGCAGCAACGCCTCGTCGGCGGAGTCGTCAAGCGACACCGCCTCCTCCTCGACCGCCACGAGGATCGCCAGTGCCGCCAGCGGCTTGGTCACCGAGGCGAGCGCGAACCGGGAGTCCATCGGCCCGTGCGATTCCAGCACCCCGGACGGGCCGAGGACCGCGGCCGCCGCCGTCTTGACCGGCCACTCGGCGAGCGCGGCCAGCGCGCTCATAACCCCAGCCGGGTGCGGGCCGCGGCGATCAGGGCGGGCAGCTCCGGCGCGACGTCGGCCGGCAGATCGTCCCAACCGAACCAGCGCAGGTCGGTCGACTCCTCGCTGCGCACCGGCTCGGCACCCGCGGGCGCGATGGCCAGGAACTGGACGTCGAAGTGGCGCGTCGGCACGCCGAGCGAGCAGGTGATCGGGTGGACGTCGAGCGTCAGCGGCGTCGGGTCGAACGACAGCGCGCCGATGCCGCTCTCCTCGCGCGCCTCACGGGCGGCGGCGTCGAGCAGGGTGTGATCGCCCGGCTCGCAGTGCCCGCCCACCTGCAGCCACCGGCCGACCCGCGGGTGCAGCGTGAGCAATACGGCGGCGCGGGACGGATCGAGCACGACAGCGCTGGCGGTCAGGTGGCCGGCCGCGCACGAGCGCCACATGGCGTCGGGCCGGGCGGCGAGGAACCCGAGGAATGCCTGCCGGATCGCACCGGCGCGAGCATCGTCGGTCGGCAGCGCACTGATGACCGCGACCGCGTCGGCGTGCAGCTCGGGCGCCACCTCGTCGCCCGAGCCGGCTCGACCCAACGCGATCGCCTCGGCGGTGCCGAGCCGGAAGAGGTCATCGGCCGCGCCGCGCACGAGTTCGCGGCTGGCGTTGCCGTCGTCGGGCAGCTTGCCGTCGGGCGCCAGGCCACGCACCACCGCCACCGGGATCCCGCCAAGCTTGCCCTTCACGAGGTCGGCCGCGGCCGCGATCTCGTCGGCGACGGCCACGCGGGTGACGTCGAGGGTGTTGCCGTAGGCGTCCACCGAACCGCGCGGGTCGGTCACCGCGGTCAGCCCGGCGACGCCGATCGCGGCGTCGGTCAAGCCCTCGCGCCACGCCCGGCCCATGGTGTCGCTGATGATCACGCCGACCTCGATCCCGAGCAGCTCACGCAGCGAGTCGCGCAGGACGAGCGCGGACGCGTCCGGGTCGACGGGCAGAAGCGCCAGCTCGTCGCGCGCGACGTTCGACGCGTCGACCCCGGCGGCAGCCAGGACGAGACCGTGCCGTGTCTCGACGATGCGCAGCTCGCCGCGCCGGGCGACGACCCGGACGGTCTCCGCATCGATGGCCGCCTGCCGGGCCGCTTCGCGCTCATCCGGGTCGGTCGAGTCGAGCATGATCAGCCGGCCCTCGATCTTCGACAGGATCTTGGACGTCACCACGAGCACGTCGCCGTCCTGGAGTGTCGTGTGCTCGGCGATGACCGCGGCGAGGTCGTCACCCGGACGCAGCTCGCCGATGCCGAGCACCGGCAGGATCTCGACGCGCGCGACGGCGTGGTCAGGCGAGAGCATCGGCGATCTCCAGGGCGACGCGGACCATGGCCGCGGCGTCGTCGTCGTCGGTCATCATCAGCGGGATCGCGCGCACGTCGACACCGGGCACGGTCGCCGAGTCCGTGTCGTGGATCAGCCAGCCGTCGAGCAGCCCGCCAGCCGATCGTGCGCCGTAGTGGCGCCCGACGCCTTCGGCGCTTACGTCCACGCCGATCACCGGCAGGCAGGCGTCCGCCATGCCGCGTACGGGGGCACCGGCGACGATGGGCGAGACCCCGACCACCGGCGCCGCCGCTGTGACCACCGCGTCGCGGATGCCGGCCACGCCGAGGATCGTCCCGATCGACACGACCGGATTGCTCGGTGCGACGAGGACCACGTCGGCGGCACTGATCGCCGCCAGTGCGGCCGGCGCCGGCGCCGCCTCGTCGAGCCCCACCTGGACGAAGGCCTCGGCCGGCAGCCCGGCCCGGTGCTTCACCCACCACTCCTGGAAGTGGATGGCTCGGCGCGCGCCTTCGAGGTGGACGATCACGTGGGTCTCGCACCGGTCGTCGGACATCGGGACGAGCGAGACTCCCGGCTGCCAGCGCTCGCACAGTGCCGCGGTCACGTCCGACAGCGAGAAGCCGGCGTCGAGCATGCGGGTGCGGACGAGATGGGTGGCGATGTCGAGGTCGCCGAGCTGGAACCAGGTCGGTTCCGCGCCGTAGACGGTCAGCTCCTCCTTGATCCGCCAGGTCTCGCCCTTGCGGCCCCACCCGCGCTCGCCATCGTGAACGCCCGCGAGGGTGTACATCACGCTGTCGAGATCCGGGCAGATGCGCAGGCCGTGCAGCGTAACGTCGTCGCCGGTGTTCACCACGGCGGTGATGTCGTCGCCGGGGCACGCGGCGCGGACGCCGCGCAGGAACCGAGCGCCGCCGATGCCGCCGGCCAGAACAGCGATTTTCACGCAGCCGAACCTACGCGATGCCCAACTGCGCCCTACGGCGCTTCAGCAGCGCCCCGACCTCGTGCAGCGTGATCTCCCGAGCTCCAAGCTCGATGGCCTTGTCCCGCAGCGGCTCGGGCAAGTCGTGGTGCCAGCGCCACGGATGGTCCTGGTAGTACCGCCGCGGGATGCCCAGCTGGTCGGCCAGCGCGTGCAACTCGTCGGGGGTGTCGGCGAGCAGGTGGCAGAACCGGGTGTACCGCAGCCCCGCGGCCGGGTAGTCGCGGACGGTGTCTACGTAGCAGGCCACTCAGCGCTTGGCGGCGACGAGCAGCCCGTCGCCGACCGGCAGCAGCGCGGCCAGCAACCGGTCGTCGTCGCGGACGGCGCGGCCGAGGTCGCGCAGCACGACGGTGTCCGGGTCCCGTTGCGCGGAGTCGGCCACGCGGTCGTGCCACAGGGCGTTGTCGAACGCGACGATCCCGCCCGGGCGCAGCAACCGCAGCGCCTGCTCGTAGTACACCGCGTAGGCCGACTTGTCGGCGTCGACGAAGACGAGATCGTAGGCCGAGTCGCGCAGTCGGGGCAGGACCTCGGCCGCCGAGCCGTTGATCAGCCGGTAGCGGGCCGGCGCGATCGACGCCTCGCCGAACGCCTCCTTCGCCGCGCGCTGGTTCTCACCCTCGACGTCGATGGTGGTGAGCACGCCGTCCTCGGCCATCCCGCCCATCAGGTAGAGCCCCGACACGCCCGCGCCGGTGCCGACCTCGACAACGCTGCGGGCGCCCGTCGCGGCGGCCAAGACGCGAAGCGTGGCGCCACCGGCCGGTCCGATCGGCACACAACCCAGCTCACGGGCCCGGTCGCGCGCACCGAGCAGAATGTCGTTCTCCGCGACGAACGACTCCGCGTAGGACAGGCTTTCCAGATTCAGCATCGCGTCGGGCATGCGGAAACCCTAGCCCTGCCGCGGCCCGGATCAGCGCATCGAATCGAGAAGCAGCGCGAGGTCGTCGACGGTCGTCAACGGGTTGACGATCGCGAACCGGGTGCACACCTGCCCCCCGTACTTCGTGGGTGTCACGAAACCGATCTGCTCGTCGAGCAGCCGGCTCGTCCACTGGGCATAGTCCTCGCCCTCCCAGCCGATGCGCTCGAAGACGAGGACGGACAGTTCCGGCTCGATGAGCAGCCGGACGTGCTCGGCGGCGCGGATGAGTTCGGCGCCGGCCCGGGTGACGGTCAGCGTCTGCTCGATGGCCTCGGTGTACGCGTCGGTGCCGTGCACGGCGAGGGAGAACCAGAAGGGCAGGCCCCGGGCCCGCCGGGTGAGCTGGATCGCGAAGTCGGACGGGTTCCATTCGCCCTCGACGTTCACCGGGTCGAGGTAACTCGCGTGCTGGGTGTGGGCGGCGCGCGCCTGCGCCGGGTCGCGGTAGATCAGCGCGCACGAGTCGAACGGCGCGAAGAGCCACTTGTGCGGATCGACGATGAACGAGTCGGCCTGGTCGACGCCGGCGAACAGCGGGGCGACGCTCGGCGCAGCCAGGCCGGCTCCGCCGTAGGCGGCGTCGACGTGCAGCCACCAGCCGTGCTCCTGGGCGACGGCGGCCACGCCGGCGATGTCGTCGACGATGCCGAGGTTCGTCGTCCCCGCGGTGGCGACCACGGCGAACACGCCGTCGCGGACGTCGTCGGCGAGGGCATCGACCGTCCGGCGCAGTTCGGCGCCGACCAGCCGGCCGCGCTCGTCGCCGGGCACCTCCACCACGTCCACGTCCATGACCGTGGTCAGCGCGTGTTTCACCGACGAGTGGGTCTCGGCGGTGACGCACACCGCCCAGCGCGCGGGGCGGGTGCCGCGGCGGTGCAGGGCCGACTCGCGGGCGGCCACGAGGGCCGAGAGATTGCCGATCGTCCCGCCCTGGACGAACGCGCCACCCGCCTCGGCCGGGAGCCCGGCGAGATCGGCCAGCCAGCGCAGCGCCTGGTTCTCGGCGAAAACGGCGCCGGACCCCTCCAGCCACGAGCCGGAGTACATGGACGTGGCGCCGACGAGCATGTCGAAACCGGCGGCGGCCTTGGTCGGCGCGCTCGGGATGAACGAGAGGTAACGCTGGTGGTCAACGGAGAGGCAGGCCGGGCCCAGCACGTCACGCCACACCCGCAGGGCCTCGTCGGCCCCGATTCCCTTCGGCGTGACCGTGTCGCCGGCCTCGTACACGAGTTCCTCGGGCGTGCGCGGGCGGTCCAGCGGCGCTTGTTCGGCCAGGCGACTCAAGCAGAACTCGGCGAGCGCGCGCGACGTGCGCTCGTCCTCTGCGGTGTAGGAGTGCACGAGCGAAAAGGTTACGTCGGTCCCCGGATCGGGAACGAAGGCGGCTTTGGCCACGTTTAGCTGGCGTACAGGTTGCTTTGGTTGTCTGTACCTGAGGCCCCCGCGAAAAGGGGCCCCGGGACGGACGGAAGGTGCAGCGCATGACGGTCGAGACCGCCGACAATCCGACGTGGGTTCCGCCCACGTGGGACGAGGTGGTGCGCGAGCACGCCGACCGGGTGTACCGCCTCGCCTACCGGCTGTCCGGCAACCGGGCCGACGCCGAGGACCTCACCCAGGAGACGTTCGTCCGGGTCTTCCGCTCGCTGGCCCAGTACGCCCCTGGCACGTTCGAGGGCTGGCTGCACCGGATCACCACCAACCTGTTCCTCGACATGGTGCGGCGCCGGCAGCGGATCCGGTTCGACGCCCTGCCCGAGGACGCCGGCGACCGCTTGGCCGGCTCGGACCCCGGTCCGGAACAGACCTACGACGAGATGCACCTCGACCCCGAGATCCAGGCGGCGCTCGATGCGCTGCCGCCGGACTTCCGGGTCGCGGTCGTGCTGTGTGACCTCGAGCAGTTGTCCTACGAAGAGATCGCGGCCACCCTCGGGATCAAGGTCGGCACGGTCCGGTCGCGCATCCACCGTGGTCGGGTGCTGCTGCGCGAGGCCCTGGCCCACCGCGCACCTGGCGTTCGCCCGGTCGAGCCCGCCGAATCCCTCGGAGTCTCTTCCCGATGAACCCGCAGCACCTGTCCGACGAGGCCGTGGCGGCGTTTGCCGACGGCGTCCTCACCGGCTCGGCGCGGGAACGGGCGACGCGGCACATCGACTCGTGCGGCGAGTGCCGCCAGGCCGTGCGGGTCCAGCGCGAGGCTGCGTTCGCGCTGCGCGCGGCCGCCGCGCCGGCATTGCCCGACGCCCTGCTCGACCGGCTCCGGGCCGTGCCGCAGACGACACCGCTGACCTCGCTGCCGACCGCACTCGCCCCCGACGGCACCACGATGCTGGCCACCAGCTTCGTGCCCATGGCGGCGCTGGTTCCCGACCAGACCGGGCGGCCGCACCGCATGCGGCCGCTGGTGACCACGGCGGCGATCGTGGCCCTGGCCGGCTCGCTCGCCGCCGGTTCGGTGGCCCGCGAGCAGGAGCCGGCCCAGACCGGTATCGGGCACACCGTGCGATCGACGACGCCCCTGACCGGCGACGTGCCCGTGATCAACCCGGTCAATTTCTTCCGCGGCGGCCGGCCCTAAACAGCGCACCGGTTCGTCGAAGCGATCCCCGCTGGGGCAGACTCGAAGTGATGCAACCGGCGAGGAGGAGTGACCCGTGACGGATGCAGGAGGTCGGCACGCCGCCGATCCCTCCCCCGACTCCGGTTCGGACGCAGGCTTCGCCCGGCCCGAGGGGATCGACGGGGGTTTCGCGCCGCGCGCCGAGCAGCCGTCCTACGTTCCCCCGCCGCCCACCACGTCGCCTGAGCAGCGCGCCGTCTTCGGCCGCCCGCCCGGTGCGCACGCGTTCGCCCCGGCCCCCGGTGAACGGATCGCCCCCCGCCGCACCGAGTACGCGCCCGTTCCGGGCATCTTCGCCGAGGCGTTCGGGGCCCCACCGCAAGCGCGGGAGGGCTTCGCGCCCGAACCCGGCACGCGCATCGGCCCGTCCGGCGCCCCCGCCGAATCGCCGTGGTGGAAGTCCGACGCCGCGCACGACCCGTGGCGCGACCCGCGATCGCCCTTCTGGCTCGGGCGCGGCGCGATCTTCACCGGGGGCACCCCGGCCCAGGTCGATCCCGACGAGGACTCGGCCGCCGACGACGGCGACCTCGGTCCGGCCGACGCGGGCGAGGAGGAGGACCTCGAGGCCGAGGACAACGTCCGCCGCGTCAAGTTCGGTCTGTCGAGCCTGCCTCTCCTGCTGGTCGTCGCGCTGATCGCCGGCCTCGTGGGTGGCGGCGTGGGCTGGTGGCTCACCGGCCGCGCGCGCGACGCGCTGCACCGGCCCGACGTGTCGATCGCCAAGGTGCAGAGCCCGGTCAAGCGCGACCCCGGCTCGATCGCCGGTGTCGCCAAGCGGGTCGGCCCCACGGTGGTGTCGATCGCGATCCAGACTCCTAACGAGTTCGCGATCGGCTCCGGGTTCGTCATCGACGCCCACGGCGACATCCTCACCAACAATCACGTCGTGTCAGCGGCCGCCGACTCCGACCAGTCCTCGATCGTGGTGACGTTCAGCAACGAGGCGACAGCCAAGGCCAAGATCGTCGGGCGCGACCCGACGAGCGATCTCGCGGTGATCAAGGTGACGGACGAGCAGCTGACGGTGGCGTCGCTCGGCGACTCGTCCAAGATCGCTGTGGGTGATCCGGTGATCGCCATCGGCTCGCCCCTCGGCCTGCAGGGCACGGTCACGTCCGGCATCGTGTCCGCACTCGACCGGCCGGTACGCGTCGCGTCCGACGACGGGACGACGTCCTACCTCGACGCCATCCAGACCGATGCCCCGATCAACCACGGCAACTCCGGCGGGCCACTGGTGGACTCGGCCGGCGCGGTGATCGGGATCAACTCGGCGGCGGCGGTCGACCCGACTGCCGGCGGGACGGGAGCGACGGCCAACGGCATCGGCTACGCCATCCCGATCAACTACGCGCGCGACATCGCGACCCAGCTGATCCACACCGGCAAGGTGAAGCACGCGACCTTCGGCGCCACCGGCTCGACGGTCCTCGCCGGACTCGAGGTGGGCGGCTACATCAAGCAGATCTCCCCGGGTGGGCCGGCCGACAAGGCGGGGCTCAAGCCCGGCGACGTCATCGTCGTCGCCGACGGCAAGGTCGTGCAGACCTTCGACCAGCTGACGGTGATCGTGGAGCAGCGCAAGCCCGGCGACCAGATCTCGGTCACCTACTACCCTAAGAATTCGTCGAAGAAGGTCACTACCAAGGTGACGCTCGGCTGAGACCGCTGGACGACGCAGAAGGGTTGCCAGGGTGTTCAACATCGGGCCGTTCGAGCTGGCGGTGCTTGCCATCGTCGGTCTGATCGTGCTCGGCCCGGATCGGCTGCCGGGACTGGCCAAGGACGCCGCCCGGCTGCTCCGCTCCCTGCGCGACATGGCCACCGGCGCCCGGCAACAGCTGCGCGACGAGCTCGGCCCGGAGTTCGCCGACGTCGACCTGCGCAACCTCAACCCGCGCGCTGCGGTGGCGAAGGCAGTCTTCGGCGACGACCTGCCCGATCTGTCGAAGTACGACCCGCGCCGGCTCAATCCGGGCAACGCGGTGCGCGACGCCATCTTCGGTGACGACCCAGCCCCGAGCGCGAACGGGGCGAGCGGCACAGGCGGGCAGGTGTCGATGAGCAAGGGGGACACGCCGACCGCCGGAAGCGAGGCCAAGCGGCGTCCCCGCCCCAAGCCGCGCCCGACAACGGCGTACGACGACGACGCGACATAGCCGATCTGCGCTTCCCACCTGGTGTGGTTGATTTCCGGCCGGATTTCCAACCACACCAGGGGGGAAGGCGCGGACTAGCGGGCCGGGGTGAGGCCGAGCGACTTGCCGACGAGGCTGCGTTGGCGGGCGGCGAGCGCGTCGGCAACTCCGCGCAGCGCGGTCGACGCCGGCGAATCGGGGTCGCTCAGGACGACGGGGGTGCCGGCGTCGCCGCCTTCGCGCACCGTCTGGTCGATCGGGATCTGGCCGAGCAGCGGCACTCGGGTGCCCGTGGACGCGGCCAGCGAATCCGCGACCGCCTGACCGCCGCCACTGCCGAAGAGCTCCATCCGCGAACCGTCGGGCAGCTCCAACCAGCTCATGTTCTCGACGACGCCGACGATCTGCTGGTGGGTCTGCAGCGCGATCGAACCGGCCCGCTCAGCCACCTCACGAGCGGCGAGCTGGGGCGTCGTGACCACCAGCAGTTCGGCCGAGGGCACGAGCTGGGCCACCGAGATCGCGATGTCCCCGGTGCCCGGCGGCAGGTCCATGAGCAGCACGTCGAGGTCGCCCCAGAACACGTCGGCCAGGAACTGCTGCAGCGCGCGGTGCAGCATGGGGCCGCGCCACACCACCGCGGTATTGCCCGGGGTGAACATGCCGATCGAGATGACCTTCACGTCGTGCGCGATCGGCGGCATGATCATCTGGTCGACCTGGGTCGGCTTGCCGGTGACGCCGAGCATGCGCGGCACGGAGAAGCCGTAGATGTCGGCGTCGACGACGCCGACCGATAACCCCTTCTGGGCCAGCGCCGCGGCGAGGTTCACCGTGACCGAGGACTTGCCGACGCCGCCCTTGCCGGAGGCCACCGCGTAGACGCGCGTGCGGGAACCCGGCTGGGCGAACGGGATCTCGTTGGCCGGCGCGTCACCGCGCAGGGTGGTCCGCAGCTCACTGCGCTGGGCGTCGCTCATCACGCCGAGGTGGACGTCGACGGCGGTCACGCCGGGCACGCGGGACACGGCCTCGGTGACCCCGCGGCTCAGCTCGGCCTTCATGGGGCAGCCGGCGACGGTGAGCAGGACTCCGACGCGCACCGCACCGTCCGCGCCGACCGTGACGGACTCGACCATGCCGAGGTCGGTGATGGGTTTGCGGATCTCCGGGTCGTCGACCGTCGCCAGGGCCGCACGGACGGCGTCCTCAGCGGGAGCAACGGGGGCGGGAGTAACGGGCTGCGACACGCTGCCGATGGTACGTAGGATCGTCCGTCGTGACCCCCGTGCCCCCGTCCCCAGAGCCGTCGGTCACCGCGCCGCGCGCATCCGACTGGCGAGTGGGCGTCTGGCGGTCGTTCCTCCGGGCGCACGCGACGGTCGTCCGCGAGCTCGAGCGGGACCTGCTGGGCGAGACCGGCATGCCGCTCGGCTGGTACGACGTGCTGCTGCAACTGGCCGAGGTGCCCGACCGCCGGCTGCGCATGGCCGAGCTCGCCGACCGGGTGCTGCTGTCGCGCTCCGGCCTGACGCGGCTGATCGACCGGCTGCAGGCCGAGGGGCTGGTCCGCCGCGAACCGTCGCCCGACGACGCGCGGGGGACGTACACGGTGCTCACGGCCGAGGGTTTTCAGCGGCTGCGGGCGGCGGCGCCGGTGCACCTGTCCGGCATCCAGCAATACTGGCTCGCCCACTTCTCCGACGACGAACTGCGCGCGCTGGACGGCCTGCTCGACCGCATCGTCGCCGGGGACGAGTGAGCGGCCCCACACGCTCGACGGTTGTCCGTGACTCGCTCGGCGTCGGACTGGCCGTGGGCGCCTACGGGTTCGCGTTCGGTGCGGCCGCCGTCGCAGCCGGCCTCTCGGTCCTGCAGAGCTGCCTGCTGTCGCTGCTCGCGTTCACCGGCGGTACTCAGTTCGCGGTCGTCGGCGTGGTCGCCGGCGGGGGAAGCGCCGCAGCGGCCCTGGCCGGCGGGCTACTGCTCGGGTCGCGCAACACGCTGTACGCCATGCGGCTCGCGCCGCTGCTGCGGGTTCGCGGCCTGCGACGCCTCCTCGCCGCGCTCGGCACCATCGACGAGTCGACGGCGATGGCGATCGCCCAGCCGACGCCGCCGCTGTCCCGCGTCGCGTTCTGGTGGACCTTCGGCGGCGTCTTCACCTTCTGGAACCTGTCGACCCTGTTCGGCGCGCTGGCCGGTTCGCTGGTCGACCCGGCCGACTTCGGTCTGGACGCCGTCGTTCCGGCGGCCTTCCTCGCCCTGCTCGCCCCGCGGCTGCGCAACGGCGTGCTGGAACGGCGCATCGCGCTCGCCGGCGCGGCGATCGCGGCGGCGCTCATCCCGATAACGCCCCCTGGCGTGCCCGTGCTCGCCGCCTGCGGTGCGCTGCTCCTCGCCGCCCGGCTGCGTGAGGCGTGAGCCTCTGGACGCTGGTGATCCTGACGATCGCCGGGTGCTACGTGTTCAAGCTCGCCGGCTACCTGGTTCCGGAGCGGGTGCTGGCGCACCCGGGCATCCGGCGGGCGGTCGAGCTGCTGCCGGTCGCGCTCCTGGCGGCGCTGGTCGTCGTCGAGGCGATCGCCGACGGCCGGCACATCCGTCTGGACGGGCCCCGGCTGGCCGGCTTCGCCGCCGGCGCGCTCGCCGTCTGGCGCCGGGCGCCGTTCCTGGTGATCGTCGTCGTGGCCGGGGCGACGGCGGCGCTGTTGCGCCTGGCCTGACCGCCGGGGCTCAGCCGGAGAACGGCTTGGCCGAGACGAGCGTCACCTTCATGATCTTGCCGGTCGGGGTCTCGTACTCGACGGTGTCGCCCTCGCGGCTGCCCGTGAGGGCCACCCCGAGCGGCGACGCCGCGGAGTACACGTCGACGCCGGCCGTCTGCGCCTCTTCCCGCGACCCGATCAGGAACGTCTCGTCCTCGTCGTCGCCGTCGAAGCGGACGGTGACGAGCATGCCCGGCCCGGCCACCCCGTCACTGACCGGAGCTTCGCCCACCTTCGCGCGGCGCAGCAGCTCCTGCAGCTGGACGATCCGGCCCTCTTGCTTTCCCTGTTCCTCGCGGGCGGCGTGGTAGCCGCCGTTCTCCTTGAGATCGCCCTCTTCGCGCCGGTCGTTGATCTCCTTGGCCATGATCGGACGGTTGGCGATCAAGTCCGCCAGCTCGGCCGACAAGCGGTCGTGAGCCTCCTGGGTCAGCCAGGTGACGGGGGCGTCCTCGGTCGGGGGCACGGTGGATCTCCAGAGGTGATGCGGAACTGACGAAGCATCGAACGTAACACCGCAGGACGGTAGGTGCCCAAAATCGCCGGTTGCGGGCGCCGGAAACAACCCGGGAGCGGCGAAGGGGGTCCGTCAGGAACAATGGGAGCGTGCCGGTAGAACAGCTGCGGTTGATGGCCGTCCATGCCCACCCTGACGACGAGTCGAGCAAGGGTGCGGCCACCATGGCCCGCTACGTCGACGAGGGTGTCGACGTGCTGGTCGTCACCTGTACCGGCGGTGAGCGCGGCAGCATCCTCAACCCCGCGTTGCAGCACCGCAAGGACATCGAGGACAACATCTCCGACATCCGGCGGGCCGAGATGGATCGTGCCCGCGCGGTTCTCGGTGTGCGGCAGCATTGGCTCGGCTTCGTCGACTCGGGGTTGCCCGAGGGCGACCCGCTGCCCCCGCTGCCCGAAGGCTGCTTCGCCCTCGTTCCGCTGGAGGAGGCCGTCGAGCGGCTGGTCCGCGAGATCCGCGAGTTCCGCCCGCACGTCATGACGACCTACGACGAGTACGGCGGCTACCCGCATCCCGACCACATTCGCACCCACGAGATCTCGGTCGCCGCGTTCGAGGCGGCGGCCGACCCGGACCGGTTCCCCGACTCGGGTGAGCCCTGGCAGGTGCTCAAGCTCTACTACGACGTGGGCTTCTCGATGGAGCGCACGCAGACTCTGCACGCCGCCCTGCTCGCGAAGGGCCTCGAGTCGCCCTTCGAGGAGTGGTTCGAGAAGCGAGAGGAATGGTTCAACAAGCGTCGGCGGCCGGACCTCACCACCAGGGTTCCGGTGGCCGACTGGTTCGAGCGGCGCGATGCTGCCCTGCTCGCCCACGCCACCCAGGTCGATCCGAACGGCTGGTTCTTCTCGATCCCGCTGGACCTGCAGCGTGAGGTGTGGCCCACCGAGGACTTCGAGCTGGCCCGGTCACTGGTCGACTCCTCCATTCCGGAGGACGACCTGTTCGCCGGTGTCCGCGATCCGGTACAGGCGTGATGAGCGCGTCGTCGGCTCAGGCTGACCTGCTCGCCAAGAGCGGCGAGGCGGTGAAGTCGGGGCCGATCGGGCTGGCGATCATCCTGATCCTCTGCATCGCCTGCTACTTCCTGTTCAAGTCGATGTCGCGGCACTTGAAGACGGTGCGTGAGGACTTCCCCACCGACGAACCGGCCGAAACCGCCGAACCGGCGCAGTCCGCTCGGCCGTCGGCCGAGGCCGCGCAGCCCGCTCAATCGGTCGATCCCGCGCCACCACCTCCCGCGGAGTAACGCGCGGTCAGCGCCCGCGCGGAGCTCGCGATCAGCTCGCGCAGTTCGGCCGGCTCGAGCACCTCGACGTGTTCGCCCAGCTGCAGCAGCGCGTGGTGTCCGTGGCGCACCGACTCGATGGGTATCGAGGTCCGCGTCCAACCGTCGGCGTCCGGTTCGGACATCTCCGTCCGCGCCCGGCGGGCCGCGATCGTGCCGACCAGGAACAACAGTTCCCGCCCGACCGGCGACAGCCGGACGACCGCCGTGTCGGTGTACACGCGCTCGGCGTAGCCGCGCTGGTAGTCGGCCCAGAACCCCTCGAGGTCGAAGTCCGCCGGCCGCTCGCACGCTTCGTCCCGGACCGCCGCGGCCAGCACACGCGAGACGCGGTATGTGCGCGGGCCGCGGCCGTCGTCGGGCGCCGGCACGCCGACGAGGTACCAGGTGCCGGCCTTGAGCACCAGGCCGAGCGGGTCGAGCACTCGCTCACCGATCGCCCGGTTGGCCCGCTCGTACCGGACCTCCACCCGCCGCTCGGTCCACACCGCCTCGGCGATGAGGGCCAGGTTGGGCGGGCTGTCGTTCTCGCGCAGCCAGCCCGGGGCGTCGAGGTAGAACCGGTCGCGGATCCGCGAGGCGCGCTCGCGCAGCTCCTCGGGCAGGGCGGCGAGCAGTTTCAGCTGGGTGGCGGCCAGCACGTTGCCCAGCCCGAGGTCGGCCGCCGCGCCCGGGATGCCGGACAGGAACAGCGCGTCGGCCTCGTCCGCGGTCATCCCGGTGAGGCGGGTGCGATAGCCGGGAAGTAACTGGAACCCGCCGTCGCGTCCGCGCGTGGCGTACACCGGGACGCCGGCGGTGCTCAGTGCCTCGACGTCGCGGTAGATGGTCCGCACCGAGACCTCGAGGTCGGCGGCCAGCTGCGCGGCGCTGACCCGGCCGCGCACGCTCAAGGTGAGCAGGATCGACAGCAATCGGCTCGCCCGCACGATCGCGATTCTCGCAAAAATACCTGACGTTCGCTGTCAGGTTTGGCGACCAGGCTCGGACCGACGCACACCTGACGAAAGGGAGTTAAGAATGACGGTCGGAACGCTGTGGTCGGTGACCCTGGACTGCGACGACCCGGGCGGCCTCGCGGCCTTCTGGGCCGACGTGCTCGGCGGCAAGATCGCCCACACGTCGGACAACTTCGTCGGCGTCGAGCTGCCGAACGGCCTGTGGATCGGCGCTTACCGGATCGACGGTTACCGGCGGCCGAGCTGGCCCGAGGGCGAGCCGCCGAAGCAGTTCCACCTCGACCTATCCGTCGAGAACCTCGACACCGCAGAAGCGGCCGCGGTCGAGGCCGGTGCCACCAAGGCCGAGCACCAGCCCGAGCCCGATCGCTGGCGGGTGCTGCTTGACCCGGCCGGGCACCCGTTCTGCATCACCGCCATGTCCGCCTGACCGACGAGGATGTGGTCATGAACGTGACCCGCGAACAGGTGATCGCGTACCGCGTGGCGGCACAGGGCTTGCACCGCGACGCCGCGTCGGTGGGCGAGTTGGCCGTGCTCGACATCGGCGTGCAGGAGGCGATGGGGCATCCGGCCGCGCTGGCCTTCGCGGCCCGGCTCCCGGCGGGCGTCGCGGTAGGTCCCTCGGACGTCGCCGTCGGGCCCGGGCATCGGCTCGCCCTGGCCTGGACGCTGCGCGGGGCGCCGCACGTGCACCGGCGTCGCGATCTCGATGCGGTCGGCCGGGCGCTGTGGCCGCTGTCGGAGCCCGACGCGGCCGGGCGGCTGAACGAGACGGGGCCGTCGGTCAAGAAGGCCGGCATCCCCGCACTCGAGCAGTATGCGATCGCGGTGACCGCCATGCGCGAGGTCGTGACCTCGCCGACGGCGAAGGGCGCGGCCAGCACCGCCGTCACCAAGCGCATCCCCAAGGTGATGTGGCGCGACTGCCGTGCGTGCAAGACGCACCACGTGTCCGACTCGGCGATGCGCTCGGCGGCGCCCTCGGCCGGCCTCGAGATCGAACCGGGCACCGCGCCGCCGGTGCTCGTGCCGCGGGCCACCGCGAAGCTGCCGGACGGGCCCGACGCGAAGGCGGTGGCCGCGCTGGCGATCGGCTACCTGACGTTGCTCGGCCCGGCCGGAACGGGCGATTTCGCCGGCTATCTCGACGCGCGACGCGCCGATGTCGCGAGCCTGTGGCCGGAGGACGAACTGGCGGAGGTGACCGTCGCGGGGCGGAAGGCCTGGCTACCGGCCGGCCGCATCGACGCACTGCGCAAGGCTCCCGACCCGGACGTCGTGCGGCTCCTCGGCGCGTTCGACCCGTACCTTCAGGCCCGCGACCGCGACCTGATCGTCCCGGACAAGGCGGTGCACAAGACGCTGTGGCCCGTCCTCGGCCGGCCGGGGGCGCTGTTCGTCGACGGCGAGATCGCCGGGACGTGGCGGACGAAGGCAAGTGGACGCAAGCTGGCGATCACCGTCGAGGCATTCGGCCCGCTGCGACCGTCGGTGTGGAAGCAGGTCGACGCCGAGGCCGAGAGGGTGGCCGAGGTGCGCGACGCGACCGACGTGACCGTGAAACGCACCGCCTGACTCCCCAGGTTGTCCGTGCTTCCCCACGCCATCACGTGGGGAAGCACGGACAACTCGAGGTCAGAAGGGCTTCGGTAGGAGCAGTTCGACGTTGCGGTCGGTGATCGTGCCGCGCCGCCCGTCGCTCGCCGCGGTCTCGGGGTCGCGCTGCGGGTCGTTGACGGCGAGCTCGCGGGCCAGCGCGGCCAGTTGTATAGGGCCGTTCGGATTGGGGGACCAGTTCGTCGGGGCGGCATGATCGAAGATCGTCCCGAATACCGAGAGCGTGTGGTTGCCGTTGTCGACGATCTCGACCACCCGCGACTGCGACGGCCAGTCGACGTGCGCCGCGGTGTTGATCTCCCAGAAACCGCCTGGTGCGGCGGTGCCGGCCGCGCGGGCGTGCGGCAGGACCTGGTTGCGGTGCGTGTGGCCATTGACCCAGGCGATGACGTTGGGGTACTGCAGCAGGAGCGCCTGCACGGCCGGCCCCAGGACGCGCCCGATCCCGAACGGGTTGTTCATGGTGGCGATCGTGTGGTGGCTGAACAGCACGATCAGCTTGTCGGTTCCAGGGCTCGACACCCAGTTCCCGGACGCGTCCAGGTGCTTTGAGCTGTTGGCCTCGAGCTGCGCAGTCAGCCACGCCATCTGCGCGGTGTCGATGGACCCCTCGTCGTAGCCCTCGGGCGTGCAGGTGTCCAGCGAGATGAAGTGCACCGGCCCCTTGTCGAAGGCGTAGTACGCCGTGCCGGCCGCGACGTTCTGGCTGGTGTAGCCGTGACCGACCGGCGAACCGGTCGTCGTGAAGTGCTCGGCCACGATCTGCTGGCGGTCGATCATCCGGCGATTGCCATCAGGCGTTACGAGCTTGGCCGGTCCGACGGTGAGCAGGGTCGCCAAGGCGGCCGCATCGCCGGCCGCGAGCCGGGTGAGCAACGCCGAGACGTCGAGGCCCAGTGGCAGTCCCGTCACCTTCAGCGCGCCCGTCGCCACGGCGCCGATGATGCCGAGGGACGGGACGGTGCCCTGGACCAGGCCGTCGTGGTTGCCGAAGACGGTGTACCAGGGGGTCTGCAGTCCGGTGGCGGTGAACGGTTTGCGACAGTTGTCGAGCAGCCCGGGCACGGTCGGGTAGCCGTACTTCGCCTTGTAGTTGTCGACCGACGACAGCAGCGGCTTGCCGTCGGGGTGCCAGTAGGACGTGTCGAAGTCGTACCGGTCGCCGACGCCCTCCCACCGGGCCGTGCTGCCCGAGTCGGGCCGGACCGTCTTGCCGCCGTCGAGCACGTCGATGTGCCAGCGCAGCTCGTTGTACTGCTTGTTGTCGACGTTGTCGCCGGTGCAGACCGAGAAGTCGAGCGGCCGCCCGGTGACCGGGGCGCCCCCGGCCATGGCGTTGATCTGCTGGACCATCGCCTCGGCCACCTGGACGGTCAGCATCTCCCAGGGACGGTAGGCCGAGCTGAACGGCACGGAACTGGCCAGCGGGCTGTCCGGGTCGTTGAGCCGGTCGAGGAACTCGACCCGGGCCGGCGACTGCGCGTCGATCAGGTGCATGTCGGTCAGCTGGGCGAAGGCCGCGAGCGCGACGCGCGTCGTGGCCGGCGCCGGAGAGGTCGGCAGCAGTTCGGTGCGGGGGAGCGTCGGTTCACCGGGCCCGACCACGATGTGCCGGTAGTTGTTGGGCTGATCGTGCTGCAGCGTCCGGGCCAGCGTGGTCGGCTCAGGGGCGACGGGGAAGGCGGTGTCGGCGGACGCGGAACCGGCTCGCAGGACCGATCCGGCGGCGACCGCGCCGGCCGCGGCGGCACCCATACCGAGGGCCTGTCGGCGGGTGACTCCGCGCTTCTCGCTCGTCTTTTCCTGCTCGGTCATCGGCCCTCTATCCCCTGTGGTCGGCTCACTGTGACGTCGGCCATTGAGCCTCGCACGGGTCGGCCGATCCGTCGAATTGACTGCCGAGTCAATCGTCGGGTGGCCGTTGCCGGTTGGCCTTGATATTGCCCCGGCGTTTCTTGGCGTCGACCCGTCGCGCCTTCGCCGCCCGGGAGGGCCGGGTGGCCCGCCGCGGCGGCGACGGTGGTTCCAGCGCGTCGATCAGCAGGTGTTGCAGGCGCGCCCGCGCGGCGGTCCGGTTCTGCAGCTGCGAGCGGTGCTCGGAGGCCGCGATGGTGAGCACGCCTTCGGCCAGCCGGGTGCCGAGGTGCTCGAAGAGCCGGTGGCGCTGCGCGTCGGTCAGCGCGGTCGACGACGCAACGTCCCAAACCAGCTCGACGCGGCTGTCGGTCGTGTTCACGCCCTGCCCGCCGGGACCGGACGAGCGGCTGAACCGCTCGACGAGTTCGGCGTCGGGGATCACCAGGCCGTTGGGCAGACCACGCCGCTGCCGGATGACCAGATCGGTCACGGCTGCGCGGGGGTGCCCTGTACCTCGCGCATCCACGCGACGATCTCGTCGGGGTCGCGGGGCAGGAACCCGGACAGGTTCACCGCCGCGCCGTCGGTCACCGCGACGTCGTCCTCGATGCGCACCCCGATCCCGCGCAGCTCGGGCGGAACGGTGCGGTCGTGGGCCTGGAAGTAGAGGCCCGGCTCGACGGTGAGGACGGCGCCGGCCGCCAGCGTGCCCTGCTTGTAGTTCTCCTCGCGGGCGGCCGCGCAGTCGTGAACGTCGATGCCCAGCATGTGCGATGTGCTGTGCAGCGTGTACCGCCGCTGCAATCCGGCGCCGGGCCGCTCCTCGTCCTCGGCGCAGGCGACGTCGACGGGCACCGGCAGGATGCCCCACGAGTGCAGGTGGTCGGCGAGGACGTACTGCGCCGCGCGGTGGGCGGCCAGGAAGTCGGCCCCGGCCTTGACCTCCGCGATGCCGGCGGCCTGGGCCTCGAGCACCGCGCGGTAGACCTTCAGCTGCGCCGGCGTCCATTCGCCGCTGACCGGCATCGTCCGGGTCACGTCGGCGGTGTAGAGTTCGTCGGTCTCGACGCCCATGTCGGCCAGCAGCAGGGAGCCGGGTTCGATGGCGCCGTGATTGCGCCACCAGTGCAGGGTCGTGGCGTGCGTCCCCGAGGCGAGGATCGAGGTGTAGCCGACCTCGTTGCCCTCGAGCCGCGCGCGACGCCAGAACGTGCCTTCCAGCCATCGTTCGCCGCGTAGGCCGGGCCGGCCGATCACCCGGGGGAGTTCGCGGACGACGTCGGCGAACCCGCGGCCGGTCACCTCGCACGCGTAGCGCAGCCGGCCGAGCTCCCACTCGTCCTTGACGAGGCGCAGTTCGTCGAGCGCCTGGGCGAGCCCGTCGTTGTCGCCCTTGGGCAGCAGCGCGTCGACCGACGGGTCGAAACCGCGCAACACTGCCACCGCGTCGTCGCGGCAGGCGGACAGGTCGCCGGCCAACGCGTCGAGCGGCCGGGTGGCGATGCCCAGGACGGCCGACGTGTCGTCGACCCTGGGCACGTTCCCCAGCCAGACGGCCCCGTGGGTGCGGCTGGTGAAGTAGGCGGCCTCGCCGGGGTTGGCGTACTGACGCACGTAGAGCGTGCTGTCGTGCCCGCTGCCGTTCGGCGTCATGACGAGGACGGCGTCGGCCACCGTTTCGCCGGTCAGCCAGGTGAACGAGCTGGCCGCGCGGAACGGGTAGTCGGTGTCGTTGGCCCGCACCCGCATGGAGCCGGCCGGGACGACAACTAGCACGCCGGGGAACTGGGCCGACACCGCGGCCCGCCGGCGCGCCGCGTAGGGGGCGACGTCGGGCGACGCGGGGTGGGGCATCGGCGCGGCGGCGTCCCAGTCCTGGGCCAGGGCCTCGCGCAGGTGGGCCGGCATCGGGATGTCGTGCGAGCCCGTGTCGGGCTCCTGCTCGGCTGCCATTTCCCGAGTGTATGGCGCGCGGCCGACGAACCGACCTGTCCGGCATGACATACGTTGTCCAGGTGGAACCCGGCAACCAGCAGTACCCGGCGGACTCGTCCGAGCGGTGGCCGCGCGAGGTCGGACCGAGGGGTTGGGAGCCGCCGGCGATGCCGCCGGCGCAGGCGGGGCGGGCGTTCTCGCTGAGCCGGGCGCGGACCGGTCTGATCGTTCTGGCGGTTGTGCTCACCGAGCTCGTCGTCATCGCCGCGGCCGACAACCAGTGGGTGAGCAACAAGATCGTGCGCAGCGAGCTGCGCACCAACAGCCTGACGCTGCGATCGCTGGCCAACAGTTGGCTCACCTACACGTGGCGCCTCAGCCCGCGCGACGGGGCGAACGCGAACCAGGTGTGGGCCAGCCAGATCGCCCTCGTGGTCGTGGTGCTGGTGCTGAGCGGTGTGCTGGTGGCTGCGGTGGTGCGCGGTCCGGTCACCTTCGGCCGCGCATTCTTCGGAACGTGGATGGCGGTCGTCGTGGCGACGTTGGTCGGTGCCTTCGTCCGCGGTCTGATCGAGCCGTTCGGCAAGCTGCAGCTCGCCAACTCCAACCGGGTGACGCGGGCGGCCTTCGGCTCGTTCGGCGTCAATCAGGCCGCGGTGGCCGCCGGCTTCGGGCTCGGCCTGCTCGTCGCAGTGGTGGCCGCCACCGTCGCGGTGGCGTCCCGGCGCGGCCCGGCGCAAGCGGCCGACTCCGCTGATTCGGGCGCCGCGCAGGCATCGGGCGCGCCGCCGTACCAGCAGCCCGAACAGCCGCCGCCGTACTACGGCGACGAGGAATCGGCCACGACCCAGCTGCCGGCGCTGCCGCCGGACCAGCCGGCCCCTCGGCCGGCACCGGGACGTGACGATGCGACCGCCCGGCCGGCACCGCGACGCGACGATGGGACCGCCCGGTATCAGCCAATCGATGTCGCCGACGACGACGGCGAGCACGGCGCCGAAGAGCACTGACGCCCGTCGGCCGCACCGTCAGCCGACGACCTCGAAGCCCATCCCGGCCTTGCGCAGGCGCTCGATAAGCGGCTCGCCCATGGCCACCGCCGTGGTCACCTGCCCGGCCGTCGTGGTCAGATCGTCGAAGGCCAGGCACAGCGCGGATTCGGCCAGCATCTTGGCCGTCTCGTCGTAGCCGGGGTCGCCGCCGGACACGCGGGTGACGACGCGCTGGCCGCCGCCCTCGCCCACGAAGGTGACGCTGAACGAACTGTTCGCCCGCTTCGCGGCGGACGGCCCGTCACCGGGCTTGACCCGGTTCTGCAGCGCACGCCGGAGCGGCGGTACCTGGGCCGCACCGGCGACCGCGGTCACCGCCGCCACCGTACCTGCGGCGGCGGGCAGGCCGGGCATCGAGATGTGATGCGTGTAGCCGAAGTCCGGCCCGTAGCGCGGCAGTGCCCGCGCCGACCGGCCGACCACCTGCGGGTCGAGTGACGGGAACGGCAACGCCCAGCCGCCGTTGACCGGATCGCGGCCTGGCCGCCCCGGGGCGGAGTGCACCGACCGGCCGTCGCCCCGCGGCTCGGCCGCCTTGCGCTCGCGTGCTGCGGCGATGTTCTGCCGGGGACGCGACATCGCGGTCAACGCGGAGTAGAACGTCCCGCCCGAGGGCGCGGCGTTCACCCGCACGTAGCCGGCGATGCGGACCGGGACGTCGGCCGGCAGGTGCAACACGGTGAAGTAGACGCCGAGGTCGTGGGGGATCGAGTCGAAGCCGGCGGCATGGACCAGCCGCGCTCCGGACGCGACCGCCGCCTCGTGATGGCGCAGATAGCTGTTGTTCACGAACTCGGGCTCGCCGGTGAGGTCGAGATAGTCGGTGCCGGCCGCGGCGCAGGCCGCTACCAGCGCGTCGCCGTAGAGGACGTAGGGACCGACCGTCGTGATCACCACACGCGCGGACTCGGCCACCCGCGCGAGCGACGCCGCGTCCTCGACGTCGGCCGACAGCAGTGGCAGGTGAACAAGGTCCGGATCGATGGCGGCCAGCTCGTCGCGGACCGCGGCCAGCTTGGCCGGGTTGCGCCCGGCAATCGCCCAGCGACAGTCCCGCGGAGCGCTGCGGGCGAGGTACTCCGCGGTCAACCGGCCGGCGAAGCCGGTGGCCCCGAACACGACGATGTCGTACGGCCGGCTGCTGGACGGACGGGGACGCGGTCTCCGGGCTGTCATGGCCGAACTGTAACCCGTTGCGGGCGGCGCGAATCGCCCGCGAAGAGGGGCCCTGCAGGCGGGTTAGGAGACGCGCCGGCGCGGGTAGATCAGCTCGGATAGTCCTGAGGCCGTTTCCGGTGCTCGCCGGACCGGATTGGAGCAGTCGTCATGAGAATCGGTGCCAGCCTCTTCCTCATCGCGCTCGGCGCGATCCTCAAGTACGCCGTCACCAAGCACTTCAACAACGTCGACGTCCAGACGGTCGGCGTGATCCTGATGATCGTGGGCCTCGTCGGCCTTCTGCTCGAGCTGTTCCTGTGGAGCAACCGGCGCCGCACGACGGTGGTGACCCGGCAGCCCGGCGTGACGTACGTGCAACCCGCCGACCCCTACCTTCCCCCGTCAGATCCGATCGACCGCATCTGACGATTTCCGAGCCCTGCGCGCGGCCGGCGGCCGCGTTGGGCAGGGTGAAGACATGAACCGCCTCGCATCGTCCACCTCGCCGTACCTTCGGCAGCACGCCGACAATCCGGTCGACTGGTGGGAGTGGTCGGACGAGGCCTTCGCCGAGGCGCGGCGGCGCGACGTGCCGATCCTGCTGTCAGTCGGCTACGCCGCCTGCCACTGGTGCCACGTGATGGCGCACGAGTCGTTCGAGGACGACGCCGTGGCCGCCTTGATGAACGAGCACTTCGTCAGCGTGAAGGTCGACCGCGAGGAGCGGCCCGACATCGACGCGGTCTACATGGACGCGACGACTGCCCTCACCGGGCACGGCGGCTGGCCGATGACCTGCGTCCTCGACCATGACGGCGCGCCCTTCTACGCCGGCACCTACTTCCCGCGCGAGCACTTCGGCCGTCTGCTGATGGCGGTCACCGAGGCGTGGCAGCGCGACCGTGACGAGGTACGGGCGGCCGGTCAGCGCGTGGTCGACGCACTGTCCCGCTCGGCGGCACCGCGCAGGGTCGGCGCTGCGCTGCCCACCGAGACGGACCTCGATCGTGCGGCCGGAGTGCTGGTCGGTCAGTTCGACCGCGAGCACGGCGGCTTCGGGCGAGCGCCGAAGTTCCCGCCCTCGATGGTGCTGGAGTTCCTGCTGCGTCAACACGAGCGCACCGCCGACCCGACCTCGCTGGCAATGGCCGAGCAGACCTTCGACGCGATGGCCCGGGGTGGCATGTACGACCAGCTCGGCGGTGGCTTCGCGCGGTACTCGGTCGACGAGGCGTGGGTCGTGCCGCACTTCGAGAAGATGGTCTACGACAACGGGCTGCTGTTGCGGGGCTATCTGCACTGGTGGCGGCTGACGTCGGCGCCATTGGCCGAGCGCGTCGCGCGGGAGACCTCCGACTTCCTGATGCGTGATCTGCGGACGGGCGAGGGCGGGTTCGCGTCCGCCCTCGATGCGGACACGAACGGGGTCGAAGGGCTTACCTACGCCTGGACGCCGGCGCAGCTGGCCGAGGTGCTCGGCGCCGATGCGCCGGCCGCAGCGGGTCTGTTCGAGGTCACCGCTGCGGGGACGTTCGAGCACGGTGCCTCGACCCTTCAGTTGCTGCGCGACCCGACCGATCCGGCACAGTGGGACGACCTGCGGACCCGCCTGTTCGCGGCGCGGACCCTGCGCCCGCAGCCGGCCCGGGACGACAAGATCGTCACCGCCTGGAACGGGCTGGCCATCGCCGGATTGGCCGAGGCCGGCGTGCTGTTCGACGAGCCGCGCTACCTCGCAGCGGCGATCGACTGCGCCCGGCTGCTTCTCGACCGGCACATCGTGGACGGCCGGCTGCGGCGGACCTCACGCGACGGCGCGGTGGGCTCGGCGCTGGCTGTGGCCGAGGACTACGGCGATCTCGCCGACGGACTGCTCGTGCTGCATCAGGCGACGGCGGATGCGCAGTGGCTCGAGGCGGCCGGCAGGCTGCTCGACTCCGCGGTCGAGTTGTTCGGCGACGGCGAGGGCGGCTTCTTCGACACTGCGAGCGACGCCGAGCAGTTGGTGCGCCGGCCGCGCGATCCGACGGACAACGCGACACCGTCCGGTGCGAGCGCGCTCATCACCGCGCTCGTCGCCTGTTCGGCGTTGACCGGGTCGACCGCGCACCGGACGGCCGCGGAGGATGCCCTGCGGCAGGTCAGCGAGATCGGCATCGGGCAGCCGCGGTTCTTCGGCTGGGCGCTGGCCGCCGCTGAGGCTCTGCTCAGTGGGCCTGTGCAGGTCGCGGTCGTCGGCGAACCGGGCGGCGGTGCGCTGACGTCGAGCGCGTGGCGTCGACGGCCGCCCGGCGCGGTGGTGCTGTCCGGCGAGCCGGACGCCGCCGGGCTGCCGCTGCTGGCGGATCGACCACTGGTCGGTGGGCGGCCCGCTGCCTACGTCTGCCACGGCATGGTCTGCGACCTCCCCGTCACCGAGCCGGCCGAGCTGGAAGCAGCGCTGCGCAAGTGACCGGCTGATCACCATTTCCTCCGGCAGCGTCGCTCGGGCGGCCGCCGGGCGACGCCAGCGGAGGAAGACCTGATCGGGCGGCCGACTGGCTACAGGTCGGGGCCTTCGGCGCGGAGCTTGTCGACCTCGGCCATCGCCTCGCGCAGGCCGGTCAGCCACTCGTCGGTGTGCTCGCCGACCAGGCGGACGCACCAGGCCAGCGCGTCGGAACGGGACCGGGCCACCCCGGCGTCGACCAGGGTGTCCAGCACCCGCCGCTCGTCGTGGCGCAGCCGCGTCATGGCCGGCACCGCGAGGTGCGTGAAGATGGCCTTGGTCTCGCCGATGGACGCGCCCCACGCGACCTTGCGCCCGTAGCGGGCCTCGGCCTCGTCAGCGATCTGCATGCGCGCCTCGCGGGTCTCCTCGCGGAAGCGTCCGATGCGGCCCTGCGCGGCCGCCGCCGCGGAATTGTCGTCCGAGCCCTCCGGCGCCGCCAGCTCGCCGATGATGACGATCTCTTCACGGTCGACGGTGATGGTAGGCGCGCCCACGAACCAGTCGTCGGGAAGCCGACCGGTGAGCCAGGCGGCAGCGTCGTCGGCCGGGGGCAGGTCGGCCTGCTGCCAACCGCCGGCGCCGCGGAAGCCGCGGCCGCCGCCGTGTCCCCGCCCCTTACCGGATGAGTGTGTTGCATGCATGGCGTCCGTCCTTACCTCGTAGCGATGATTACATCATTACACCGCTACACCGGGTAAGCCAGAGCAGGCCAGACCGTTCGCTGCGGACGAACGGCGACGGCGGGCTGGGCTCAGCTGAAGATGGCGAGCCAGATGGCCACGTAGTGGCACAGCGCGGCGACCAGCGTGCACAGGTGGAAGACCTCGTGGAAGCCGAACACGCCGGGGTAGGGATTCGGGCGCTTGAGGGCGTAGACGACTGCGCCGATCGTGTAGATGATGCCGCCCACGGCGATGAGCACGAAGGCCGCGACGCCGGCGTTGTGCAGCAGCTCGGGGAAGACGAAGGCGGCGACCCATCCCAGCGCGATGTAGCACGGGGCGGACAGCCAGCGCGGCGCCGAGTGCCAGGCCGTCTGCAGGATGACGCCGAAGGCAGCGCCGGTCCAGACCGCGATCAGCACCGCGATCGCCGAGTTCCGCGGCAGCGACAGGACGGCGATCGGCGTGTACGTCCCGGCGATGAACACGAAGATCATCGAGTGGTCGAGGCGTTTCATCAGCCGCTGGCCTCGCGGGCTCCAGTTGAGCCGGTGGTACAGCGCCGACGTCCCGAACAGCATGGTGACAGTCGCGCAGTAGATCGCGGTGCTCGTGGCGGCCGGACCGCCGCGCAGGGCAGCGGCCACGGCGATCATCACCGCACCGGTCACGATCGACACCCCGGCTGCGTAGGCGTGCAGCCAGCCCCGCAGTCGGGGCTTGAGCTCGGCGACCGTGGTCGCCAAGGCGGCGGCGGGGCTCACTGGCGTGGGTCCGGTCGTCGACATTTCGACAGGCTACGGCAGCGTAGGTACATCCGCCGACCGGCTCTTGGGAAACGCGAACGAGCGATAGGTTTAGCCGGTGAGTGTTCGGAACGCCGTCTACGCGGTGTACGAGCGGCGACTGCGCCGGCATCTCGACGGGCTGCCGGTCCCACAGCACGTCGCGATCATGATCGACGGCAACCGCCGGTGGGCCCGGGCGGCCGGCTTCGACGACGTCAGTCACGGCCATGTGGTCGGGGCGCGGCACATCGCGAACCTGCTCGAGTGGTGCAGTGAGGCCGGCGTCGCCCACGTCACCATCTGGATGCTGTCGACCGACAACCTGCGCCGGCCCCCCGAGGAACTCGATCCGCTGCTGGGCATCATCGCCGGGGTGGCCAAGGAACTCTCCGCGCCCGGGACGCCCTGGCGGGTCAAGGCGGTCGGTGCCCTCGACCTGCTCCCGGCGGCGACCGCCGAGGCGCTCAAGGAGGCCGAGCAGAACACCGCCGAGCGCGATGGACTCACCGTGAACGTCGCCGTGGGTTACGGGGGACGCCGCGAGATCGCCGACGCGGTTCGGTCGCTCATGCACGAGCACGCGGCCCGCGGCGGCACTCTGGAGGAACTCGCCGAGGTGATCGACGTCGACCACATCGCCGATCACCTGTACACGAAGGGTCAGCCCGATCCGGACCTCGTCATCCGGACGTCGGGCGAGCAGCGCCTCGGCGGGTTCCTGCTGTGGCAGTCCGTGCACTCGGAGTTCTACTTCTGCGACGCCCTGTGGCCGGACTTCCGCAAGATCGACTTCCTGCGCGCGCTGCGCGACTACGGTGCCCGGCAGCGCCGGTTCGGCGCGTGACTGCGACGTTCGGACCGCTCGTCTCCGCCGACTGGCTCGCGGCGCACCTCGACGAGGTTCGCGTGGTCGACGTCCGGTGGTACCTCGACGGGCGGTCCGGCCGCGACGCCTACGCGGCCGGGCACCTGCCCGGCGCGGTCTGGCTGGACGTCGACACGGACCTGTCCGAGCCGGCGTCGCCGAGCGAAGGTCGGCACCCGGTGGCCACGCCCGAGCGCTTCGCGGCCGCGCTCGGCCGCATCGGCGTCGCCGAGGGCACGGCGGTCGTCGCCTATGACGACGCAGGCGGTTCGCACGCCGCTCGCCTGTGGTGGATGTTGCACGTCCTCGGCGAACCTTCGGCCGTGCTGGACGGTGGGCTGGCCGCCTGGTCCGGACCGCTCGTCCATGACGTCCCGGCGCTCCGGCCGGTTGACCGGCGCCCGCGGCGCTGGCCCGCCGAGCGGTTCGTGCAAGCGGATGAGGTCGCCGCCGGCGACAGGGTCGTCTACGACGCGCGCGCGGCCGAGCGGTACGCACACGGGGACCCGTCGATCGATCCGCGGCCCGGGCACATCCCCGGCGCGTACAGCGCACCCTGGGCCGGGAACCTCGGCGACGACGGGCGCTTCCGCCCGGCCGGGCAACTGCGCGAGCGGTTCGCCGCGGCAACGTCCCGCCCGGCCATCGCATACTGCGGGTCCGACGTCACCGCCTGCCACGATCTGCTGGCGATGGAACTCGCCGGCCTCGAGAAGACCGCGCTGTATGCCGGTTCCTGGTCGCAGTGGGGCAACGACCCGTCCCGCCCGACCGAGACCGGCTGAGCGCCGAAAGTTTTCCCGGCCGTAGCGAACACGCCCGCGCGCCTTCGCGATCATCGCCGCGCACGGACGTAGCGTCCGAACCGTCGACCCGGCCAACCCGGGTCGCCGGGGAGGTCCCGAACCGGTGGCGAGATCCAGCGAGGGGACCGGTTCGGTCCTGCTGCTCCGCCCAGGGACCGCGCCGTTCCCAAGCCGCGCTGTGAGCTGTTCCGTGCTCGCGCGCCGACTCCCTGTCAGGAGCGCCACGTGACCGCTGCCCAGCCGACCCAGACCGGCCTGCGCACCTTCGTCCTCGACACCTCCGTCCTGCTCTCCGACCCCGGAGCGCTTGGACGTTTCGCCGAGCACGAGGTCGTGTTGCCGCTGGTGGTGATCAGCGAGCTCGAGGGCAAGCGCCATCACCCCGAACTCGGCTGGTTCGCCCGGCAGACGCTGCGGGTGCTGGACGAGCTGCGCATCACCCATGGCCGGCTGGACGCACCGGTGCCGATCGGCGACGAGGGCGGCACGCTGCACGTCGAGCTCAACCACTCCGACCTGTCGACGCTGCCGGCCGGCTTCCGGGTCGACAGCAACGACTCGCGCATCCTGGCCGTCGCGCTCAACATCGCCAACGAGGGACGCAACGTCACGCTCGTCACCAAGGACATGCCGCTGCGGGTCAAGGCGGCCTCGGTCGGGCTGACCGCGGACGAGTACCGCACGCACCCCGTCGGCGACGCCAGCGTGTGGACCGGCATGAAGGAACTGTCCGTGTCGGCGTCGACGGTCGACGCGCTCTACGACGGCAGCCCGCTGGAGCTGGCTGACGAGCCCGACTTCGCCGACGTCGCCGACTCGCCATGCCACACCGGGCTCGTCCTGCACTCGGTCAAGGGCTCGGCGTTGGCCCGCGTCACGCCGGACAAGCAGGTGCGACTGGTGCGCGGCGACCGCGAGGTGTTCGGGCTGCGCGGCCGCTCGGCCGAGCAGCGGGTCGCCCTCGACCTGTTGCTCGACCCCGACGTCGGCATCGTCTCGCTCGGCGGCCGGGCGGGCACCGGCAAGTCGGCCCTCGCGCTGTGCGCCGGGCTGGAGGCGGTCCTCGAGCGGCGTGCACACAAGCGGGTCGTCGTGTTCCGCCCGTTGTATGCGGTGGGCGGGCAGGAACTCGGCTACCTGCCGGGCAGCGAGAACGAGAAGATGGCGCCCTGGGCGCAGGCCGTGTTCGACACGCTCGGCGCGCTCGTCTCGTCCGACGTGATGGACGAGGTGATGGACCGCGGCATGCTCGAGGTGCTGCCGCTGACCCACATCCGCGGCCGGTCGTTGCACGATTCGTTCGTCATCGTCGACGAGGCGCAGTCGCTCGAGCGCAACGTCCTGCTCACCGTGCTGTCGCGCATCGGCGCCGGGTCGCGCGTCGTGCTGACGCACGACGTCGCGCAACGCGACAACCTGCGCGTCGGGCGCCACGACGGCGTGGCCGCGGTGATCGAGGCGCTGCGCGGCCACCCGCTGTTCGCGCACGTCACCCTGACCCGCTCCGAGCGTTCGCCGATCGCCGCGCTGGTCACCGAGATGCTCGAGGACCTGCCCATCTGACCGGCTCGCTCTGGCCGATCGCGGCCGTGCACATTGCTGCCAGACGGAACCGTCGCCAAACGAAGGTTTAACGCGCACGATGTCGTCATCACGGTCGGGGCACGCCGGGCCGTCGCCGCAGGAGGCTCACATGTCATTCTCACTTCGACGGCTGCCGTTCGCGGCCGCCGCCGTACTCGCGCTGGCCCTCGGCTTGGTGGCGCCGGCCGCCTCGAGCGCCGTGACCGTCGGGCTGCATCACGCCCCGGTCCACCGGCTCGTCCATGCGACGTCGAGCAACTGGGCCGGATGGGACAACACCGGCCAGACCTACACGAGCGTCGCGGCCAGCTGGGTGCAGCCGACCATTACCTGTTCGCGCAAGGAGACCAGCTACGCGTCGTTCTGGATCGGCCTCGACGGCGACGGCAGCAACTCCGTCGAGCAGACCGGCAGCGAGGGCGACTGCGTGCGCGGCGTGCCGAAGTACTACAGCTGGTACGAGTTCTATCCGGCCTACCCGGTGAACTACTCCAACACCGTGCGCCCGGGCGATCACTTCACCTCGACGGTCACCTACAAGGGTTCCGGCACGTACACCCTCGTGCTGTCCGACACCACGGCGGGCTGGTCGCACACCACCAACGGCAGTGCGCCGAGCGGGCTGAACGCCTCCGCCGAGGTGATCGCCGAGGCGCCGTCGAGCAACCGCGGTGTCCTGCCTCTGGCCAACTTCGGCACGATGACCTTCACCAACGCGACCGTGAACGGCGCCGCCCTCGGCACCGTCCCCACGCCGCAGAAAATCACCATGGCGTCGTCGAGCACGACCAAGGCCTCGGTGTCAGACCTGACCAACAACACCAACTTCTCGGTCACCTGGCACCACGCCTGAGTCTCGGGCGGTAACAGCAGCACCCAGCGTCACCCAGCGGGACCGGTCTCGGCCCGGTCCCGCTGCGCGTTGACGGTGGCAGCGGACTATACGAACATGTGTTCTATGATCCTGCATGCTGACCTGGACTCGTTCTACGCGTCGGTCGAGCAGCGCGACCAGCCGCGGCTGCGCGGGCGTCCGGTCATCGTGGGCGGCGGCGTCGTCCTGGCCGCCAGCTACGAGGCCAAGGCGTTCGGCGTCCGCTCGGCGATGGGTGGACGCAAGGCGCGCGAGCTGTGCCCGCAGGCCATCGTCGTGCCGCCCCGGTTCGACGCCTACGTCGCGGCCAGCAAGGCGGTGTTCGCGATCTTCGAGGACACCACTCCACTCGTGGAGGGCATCTCGATCGACGAGGCTTTCCTGGACGTCGGCGGGCTCACCCACATCTCCGGCTCCCCGGTCGAGATCGGCGTCCGGCTGCGCTCCCGCGTCCGCGCCGAGGTCGGTCTGGCCATCACCGTCGGCGCGGCACGGACGAAGTTCCTGGCCAAGGTGGCGAGCCAGGTGGCCAAGCCGGACGGCCTGCGCTACGTCCCGCCCGAGGGCGAGCTCGACTTCCTGCACCCGTTGCCGGTCCAGCGGCTCTGGGGCGTCGGCGCGATCACCGCGGCCAAGCTGCACGAGCGGGGGATCTTCACCGTTGGCGAGGTGGCCGCGCTCGAACCGCGCGGGCTCATCTCGATGCTCGGTCCCGCATCGGGCCGGCACCTGTTCGCGCTCGCCCACAACCAGGACCCCCGACCGGTCGTCGTCGGCCGGCGCCGGCGGTCAATCGGTGCGCAGCGCGCACTCGGCTCGCGCCGCCGACTCCCACCCGACGAGATCGACGCCACGCTGGTCGGGCTCGTCGACCGGGTCTGCGGTCGAATGCGAAAGGCCAACCGGGTGTGCCGCACCGTTGTCATCCGGCTGCGGTTCGACGACTTCACCCGCGCCACCCGCTCGCACTCGATGCTGCGGGCGACCTGGGACACCGCGGCCGTGCTGGCCACCGCCCGCGGGCTGCTCGAGTCGGCGGCGCCGCTCATCCGCGACGGCGGCCTCACCCTGCTCGGCATCTCGCTGACCAACATCGACGACGCCGACGCCCTGCAGCTCGAGCTGCCCTTCGTCGCCAAGGACCTCGGCGCCCTCGACCCGACCCTCGACGGCATCCGCGACCGCTTCGGCAAGGCGGCCGTGCAGCGCGCGGTATTGCTCGGGCGGGCGCCCGGCATGGAGATGCCGATGCTGCCGGACTGAGCGCTACCGGATGCCCTCCTGGATCGCCCAGCGGTTGCCGTCGGGGTCGGCGAAGAAGATGAACGAGTTGAACGGGGCGCGATCGGGGTCGGGGCCAGGCTCCGGTGTGCCGTGGACGAAGTGCTGGATCTCGCCGGCGTCCACGCCACGCGCGACGAGATGGCGGTGCGCCTCCTCGATGTCGCTGACGGTGATCTGCAGACCGCCCAGCGTGCCCGGGGGCGACGGGTTGATGCCGGTCCCGATCGAGATCGAGCAGGCCGAACCGGGCGGCGACATCTGCACGACCCGGAAGTCGCCGTCGCGGTGGTCGACGTCGACCGTGAAACCGAGCTGGTCGGCGTAGAACGCCTTCGATCGTTCGACGTCGGACACGGGGACGACGATCACTTCGAGTTTCCAGTCCATGGCGGACATCCTTTCGTGTGGGTGGTCGCCGGTGTAACGCGCGCCGAGGCGAGAACACATCGGTGTCGGCGCAATCGGTTAACGTCGCCGGCATGGCCAGCTCCCTGCGCAACATCACCGTCGACTGCACCGACGCCCAGCGCCTCGCCCGCTTCTGGGCCGATGTCCTCGGGTGGAACGTCTACTTCGACGACGACCCCGAGGTGCTCGTCGCCCCGAGCTTCCCACCGGCCCGGACGGCGCCGACCATGCTGTTCATCCCGGTACCCGAACCGCGGACGGTGAAGAACCGGTTGCACGTCGACCTCGAGCCGGCCGACCGCACGCGCGACGAGGAAGTCGCGCGGCTGATCGAGCTCGGCGCCTCGATCGTCGAGGACCACCGCAGCGACGAGGGGCTCGGCTGGGTGTGGCTCAGCGATCCGGAGGGCAACGACTTCTGCGTCGAGCGCAGCGCCGGCGAGCGGGCGGTGGCCGCCAAGCCGCGGCACTTCCGGCTCGTGGAGGACTGAATCGGTCACTCGTCCGTCCGCCGGCCGCTGTTAGCGTGCCGGAATGGGAACGCGCGCCGAGCTGGAAGCCGGCTTCGAGCACTACCAGGCCACCGTGCGCCGCGCGCATGCCGAGCAGGACTGGCGGCTCTTCGCGGGCCTGTTCACCGTCGACGCGAAGTACAACGAACACGCCTACGGGCGGTTCGCCGGTCGCGATTCGATCGCCGAGTGGGCCATCCGGACCATGACGACCTTCCCGGGCAACGCCATGATCGCGTTCCCCGTCTCGTGGGCCGTGTTCGACACCGAGCGCGACTGGATCGTCTGCGAGATCCAGAACGTCATGCCCGACCCGGGTGACGGCACCGTCCACGAGTCACCGAACGTGACGATCCTCCATTACGCTGGCGAGAACGAGTTCTCCTACGAAGAGGACGTCTACAACCCGACCCGCTTCATGCAGATGGTCGCCGGCTGGGCCCGCGTGGCCGAGGAGCACGGCCGGCTCCCGGAGGACGCCCGGCCCTGGCTGGCGCGCTTCGGCGGGGGGCGCTGACCTCACAGCCCCGCGGCCGAGTCGGAGAGGTCAACGTTTCGCGCCGGTAACTCCACCGTCGCCGCCGCAACATCGCAGCGTCAGACGCTTCGTCGGACTCAATCCTGCGCGGCGCCCGCCGTCAGGTGACGGAAGGACGAGCGATGACCACCACAGCCCCACCGCCCCTGCTGCCGGCGGCCCCCGCCGGCAAGTGGATCGAGGACTGGCGCCCGGAGGACCCCGAGTTCTGGGAGGCGACCGGCAAGAAGGTCGCCCGCCGCAACCTCATCTTCTCGATCCTGTCCGAGCACGTCGGCTTCTCGATCTGGAGTCTGTGGTCGGTGCTCGTCCTGTTCATGACCCCGGCCTACGGGTTCAGCACCGACCCGAAGCACGCCGCGGCGGAGAAGTTCTTGTTGACGACGCTGCCGACCGCGCTCGGTGCCGGCCTGCGGTTGCCCTACACGTTCGCCGTGGCCAAGTTCGGTGGCCGCAACTGGACGATCGTGAGCGCCCTACTGCTGCTGATCCCGACCATCACCGCCGCGTTCGTCGTCAAGCCGGGCGTGTCCTACGACACGCTGCTGATCGTCGCCGCGATCGCCGGTGTGGGTGGCGGCAACTTCGCGTCGTCGATGACGAACATGAACTCGTTCTATCCGCAGCGGCTCAAGGGGCTTGCGCTGGGGCTGAACGCCGGCGGCGGCAACATCGGCGTCGCCGCGATCCAGATCGTCGGGCTCGTCGTGCTCGCGTCGGCCGGCAAGGCGCACCCGCGCCTGCTGCTCGGCATCTACATCCCGCTCATCGTCGTGGCCGCGGCGCTAGCGGCGCTGTTCATGGACAACATCGCGCATGTCCGCAACGAGAAACGTGCGATGCGCGACGCCACCCGCGAACCGCACACCTGGCTCATCTCGGTGCTCTACATCGGCACCTTCGGCTCGTTCATCGGGTTCGGGTTCGCCTTCGGACAGGTGCTGCAGAACCAGTTCGGTGCGCACTTCCTGACCGACGGCAAGATCGACGCGGTCAAGGTCGCCTACCTGACGTTCCTCGGGCCGCTCGTCGGGTCGCTGATCCGCCCGGTGGGCGGCTGGCTGGCCGACCGGATCGGCGGTGCCATCACGACGCTGTGGAACTTCATCGGCATGGCACTGTGCGCCGGCGTCGTGCTGCTCGCGTCGGAGGAGAAGTCGCTGCCGCTGTTCTTCGTCGGCTTCATCGCGCTCTTCGTCCTCAGCGGCGTCGGGAACGGCTCGACGTACAAGATGATCCCGGCGATCTTTGGTTCGAAGGCACAACTCGACGTGGCCGCGGGCGCGGATTCGGCCGCCGCCACGCACGACGCGCGGCGGATGGCGAACGCGGTCATCGGTATCGCCGGTGCGATCGGTGCCTTCGGCGGCGTGCTCGTCAACATCGCGTTCCGCCAGTCGTTCCTGGCCACCGGGACCGGGAACCGCGCCTACATCGGCTTCATCGCCTACTACCTGCTGTGCGCCGTCATCACCTGGGCGGTGTACCTGCGGGCGTCACGCCATCGCCTGGCCGGCGTCTGAGCGTCGCCCGTCCGCTAGGCGGGGAGGGACGCCGGCTCGGCCGGGTCGGTTTCGGCCAGCCAGTCGACCAGGCCACAGACGGCGTCCCGGCACGTACCGCAGCCGGTGGTCGCGCGCGTGCGCGCGGCGATCTCCTCCACGCCGCGCGCGCCGGCCTGCCAAGCGGCCGTGATCGCCGCCTTGGTGACGCCGTTGCACTGGCAGATGGTGGCGCGGGCGGGCAACGCGGTCGGCGACGACGCGGCGGTGGCCGGCGCGTTCCGGCGCACCATCAGCAGCCCGGCGCGATCAACGGGCAGTGCGGCGCCGCGCTCGAAGAGCTGGGTGACCGTTCCCACGTTGCGGGTGTCGCCGAGCAGGATGGCGGCGACCAGCCGGCCGTCGCGTACGACCAGCTTCTGGTAGACGCCGTTGGTCCGGTCGACGAAGGTCACGAACTCGGCGTCGCCATCCGCGTCGTCGGTGTCCTCCAGCGGCGACTGCTCACCCATCGCCGCCAGCTCGATGCCGGCCGCCTTCAGCCGGGTGATCGGGACGGAGCCGGTGTAGCGCGCTGCGGACGAC
>NZ_JBHEMO010000057.1:0-19061 GCF_046262535.1 Jatrophihabitans sp.
GAGCAGGCCCGCCTGCTGCGGACCGGTGAAGCCCATCGCCAGCAGCACGAGCTCGCACGGCAGCTCGGACTCGCTGCCCTCCACCGGCACGAAGGAGGGCCGGCCGTCGACGGTCTTCGACTCGACCTCCTGGAGCACCAGGCCAGTCACCCGGCCGTCCGCGTCGCCCACGAACCGGACGGTGCTGACCGAGAAGACCCGCTCCCCGCCTTCCTCGTGAGCGGAGGAGGTCCGCATCATCAGCGGCCAGGTGGGCCACGGCGTCGACGGGTCGCGGGTCCGCGGCGGCTGCGGCAGGATCTCCAGCTGGTGCACGGACGCCGCCCCCTGGCGGTGCGCCGTACCCAGGCAGTCCGCCCCGGTGTCGCCGCCGCCGATGATCACGACCCGCTTGCCGGCCGCGTCGATCGGCGACGTGGCGAGGTCGCCCTGCTGCACGTGGTTGGCCGGGGTGAGGTACTCCATCGCCAGATGGATCCCGGCCAGGTCGCGGCCGGGGATCGGCAGGTCGCGGGCGGCGGTGGCGCCGCCGGCGAGCAGCACCGCGTCGTAGGACGACCGCAGCTCCTCCGCGCTGATGTCGACGCCGACGTCGCAGGAGGTGACGAACGCCGTGCCCTCGGTCCGCATCTGGTCGAGCCGGCGGTCCAGGACGCGCTTCTCCATCTTGAACTCGGGGATGCCGTACCGGAGCAGGCCGCCGATCCGGTCGGCCCGCTCGTAAACGGTCACGTCATGGCCGGCCCGGGTCAGCTGCTGAGCCGCAGCAAGCCCGGACGGGCCGGAGCCCACCACCGCTACCCGCTTCCCGCTGCGGTCCGCGGCCGGCTGCGCCGGCACCCAGCCCTCGTCCCAGGCGCGGTCGATGATCTCGACCTCGACCTGCTTGATGGTGACGGGGTCCGCGTTGATGCCGAGGACGCACGCGGTTTCGCACGGCGCCGGGCACAGCCGGCCCGTGAACTCGGGGAAGTTGTTGGTCGCGTGCAACCGGTCGATCGCCTCGTGCCAGAAGTCGCGGTGGACCAAATCGTTCCACTCGGGGATCAGGTTCCCCAGCGGGCAGCCGCCGTGACAGAACGCAACCCCGCAGTTCATGCAGCGGCTGGCCTGGTCGGCCAGCGCCTTCGGGTCGAAGTCCTCGTAGACCTCTTTCCAGTCCTGCAAGCGGACCGGCACCGGCCGCCGCTGCGGGGTCACCCGGGAGTGCTTGAGGAAGCCTTCCTTGTCAGCCACGAAGTGCTCGCACGCTTACGCCGTTCATTCCACGCCTTTCCCCGCTGATTACCGGCTTACATCATCCCATCCGGTGATCCGGCCATCCCACGCCGTCGTCCGGAGACTGGGTTTCACTAGTGAACTCACTCGGCTAGCCTGCCTCCATGGACGACACCGTCGCCGACTGGCGGCCCACCGCGTGCATCTTGTGCGAGTGCAACTGCGGGATCGAGGTGCAGGTCGGCGCCGACGGGCGCACCTTCGCCAAGATCCGCGGCGACAAGCGCCACCCGGCCTCGCAGGGCTACACCTGCAACAAGGCGCTGCAGCTGGACGCGTATCAGAACGGCCGCGCCGGCCGCATCACCCAGCCGCTGCGTCGACGGGACGACGGCAGCTTCGAAGAAGTCGACTGGGACATCGCGATCGCCGAGATCGCCGAGCGGTTCGGCGCGATCCGCGACGATTTCGGGGGCGAGACGATCTTCTATTACGGCGGTGGAGGCCAGGGCAACCATCTCGGCGGAGCGCATTCGCCCGCGACGATGGCGGCCTTCGGTGCCCGCTACCGGTCCAGCGCGCTGGCCCAAGAGAAGACCGGCGAGTTCTGGGTGAACGCCCGGCTGCTCGGCAAACCCAACCGGGCTGACGTCGAGCACTGCGAGGTCGCGGTGTTCGTCGGCAAGAACCCGTACCAGTCGCACGGCTTCCCGCGGGCGCGAGCGGTGCTGAAGGACATCGGCAAGGACCCGGCCCGATCGATGATCGTGATCGACCCGGTGCGGACGGAGACCGCCGAACTCGCCGACTTCCATCTCCAGCTGCGTCCCGGCACGGACATCTACGCCGTCACCGCGCTCGCCGCGGTGCTCGTCCAGGAAGACCTCATCGCGCATGACTGGCTGGCCGAACACGCCGAGGCGGAGGGGCTCGCCAACGTGGTGCGGGTGCTGGCCCGCGTGCCAGTCGACGAGTACTGCGCGATCGCCGACCTGGACCCCGAGCTGGTGCGGGCCGCGGCCCGGCGGATCGGCACGGCCGAGTCGGTCGCCGTGCTCGAGGACCTGGGCGTTCAGATGAACCGCGACTCCACGCTCGTCAGCTACGTCGAGAAACTGGTCTGGTTGCTCACCGGCAACTTCGGCAAGCGCGGCGCGCAGTACGTCTTCTCCAGCATGTCGGCCATTGCCCGCGACCGCGGGCACCGGGCCGGTGAGGGTCCGCGCAGCCCCGTCGTCGGTGCCCCGATCATCGGTGGCCTCGTGCCGTGCAACGTCATCGCCGACGAGATCCTCACCGATCACCCGAATCGGTACCGGGCGATGCTGGTCGAGAGCGCGAACCCGGTGCATTCGCTCGCCGATTCCGCACGCATGCGGCAGGCGATGGAGGCGCTGGAGTTCGTCGTCGTCATCGATGTCGCGATGACCGAGACGGCGCGGCTGGCCGACTACGTCCTGCCGGCGCCCACGCAGTTCGAGAAGTTCGAGGCCACGTTCTTCAACTTCGACTTCCCGCGCAACATCTTCCATCTGCGCCATCCGGTCGTCGAGCCGCCGAGTGGCGTGCTCCCCGAGCCGGAGATCCACGCGCGTCTGGTCGAGGCGTCGGGCGCGCTGACCGAGGCCGACTACGCGCCCCTGCGCGCGGCAGCCGGAGACCCGGAAGCCTTCGCCGCTGCGTTCTTCGCGGCGGTGAGCGACCCGCGCCTGCGCCGGCTGGCGGCCGTCCTGCTGTACCGGACGCTCGGACCCACCCTGCCCGACGGCGCAGCCGCCGCGGCCGTGCTCTGGGCGGCGGCCCACACCTGCGCCGCCGCCAACCCGAGCGGGGTGAAACGCGCCGGGTTCGGTACGGGTCTCGCCGCCGGGGAGAACCTGTTCCGCGCGATTCTCGCCAGCCCGTCCGGGGTGGTCATCACCGACGACACCGAGGACGCGACGTGGGACCGCCTGGCCGGCCGCCCGATCCAGCTCGACATCCCGGAGCTGCTCGCGGAGGTGGAGGGGCTCGCCCGGCGCGGCGCTGCGCTCGTCGATCCCGAGTGGCCGTTCGTCCTGTCGGCCGGCGAGCGGCGCGCGTTCACGGCGAACACGATCATCCGCGATCCGGCCTGGCGCAAACGAGATGCCGGCGGCGCCCTGCGGATGAGCCAGCTCGACGCCGACCGGCTGGGCGTGGCCGGCGGTGACCGGGTCAGGCTGACGACCCCGCGCGGCACGGTGGATGTCGCCATCGAACCCACGCCACGTATGCGAGCGGGGCACATCTCGCTGCCGAACGGCCTTGGGCTGACCGTCCCGGACGAGTCCGGTGCGCCCACCACGGTCGGCATCGCGCCCAACGAACTCACCGCCACTGAGGACCGCGACGAGTGGGCGGGAACTCCGTGGCACAAGCACGTCCGGGCCCGGGTCGAGGCGCTGTGAAGCGCACGACCTTCGCCAACTGGCCGTGCTCGATCGCCCGCACGGTCGACCTGCTCGGCGATTGGTGGACTCCGCTGGTGCTGCGCGAGGCGTTCTACGGCACCACGCGATTCGACGACTTCGAGCGCGTGCTCGGCATCGGGCGCAACGTGCTGACCCAGCGGCTGGGCCGGCTCGTCGATGCGGACATCCTCGAACGCAAGGCCTATCAGCAGAACCCCCCGCGCTACGACTACGTCCTCACCGACAGGGGCCGCGACTTCTTCCCTGTACTGGCCGCCATCAACAGCTGGGGTGACCGATGGCTCGCGACCGACGACGGACCGCCGGTCGTGATGGAGCACGCGAGCTGCGGGCACGACACCACGGCGGAGGTCGTGTGCGCGAACTGCGGCGAGCCCCTTCGGCTCGCGGACGTCAGCCTGCACCTCGGTCCGGGATACCCGGAGCGCCATCGCGCGGCCGCGCTGGCGACCGGTCGGTTCCGGACTCCGGACTGATCGCGGTACCCCCGGTCGGATTCGAACCGACACTTGGACCCTTTTAAGGGGTCTGCCTCTGCCATTGGGCTACGGGGGCGACGCGCCCATTGTGACGGGTCGACGGCCGGCACGCGGCAGACTGCACGCATGGGCACGGATGCAAGCGGGCACGGCAGTACCTGGTCGGCGCCGGTGCGTTACGCCGAGGTCGATCAGCAGGGCGTCGTCTTCAACTCCCACTACCTGCTCTACTGCGACGAAGCGATGGGCGCGTACTGCGAACAGCGCGGCCTGCGCGGGTTCGTCTCGCTCGTCCGGCTGGTGTCGTCGACGTTGACGTGGACCGGTCCGGCCACCTGGGGCGACGTGATCGAGGTGGACGTGAGCTGCACGAAGATCGGTCGCACCAGCGCCACGCTCGCTTTCGACGTCCGCGCCGGCGGCCATCCGTGCTGCGCGGTCGAAACGACCTACGTGTACGCCGACGCTGCCGGCGTCCCCCAACCGATACCGGACGAGGTGCGGGCCGCGCTCGGCTGAGCGGCGGCGGGCACCCGCAGTCAGGCGGGTGCAGGCACCCTTGAGCCGCCTCCTGCCGCGAGGCAGGCTCACCGGTGAACCGGAAGGGGGGTCACCGCGTGAGTGTCGTCGCGGATTGGTTGCGGCTCGAGCGGCGTCGACGGTGGCGCTCACTAGCAGCGCTCGCTCTGCTCATCGCCGTGTCGACCGCGACAGTGATGACGGGTACGGCCGGCGCACGACGCACCGGCAGCGCGCTCGACCGACTGGAGAGCCGGACCAAGCCGGCGACGGTCGCCGTCCTCGCCAACACGCCGGACTTCGATTGGGGACCGGTGCGCCGGCTGCCCGTCGTCCTGGGCTACACACCCTTCGGCCCGACGTTCCACATCGACGGGTTGCCACCGGAGGCCGAGACCGAGCCGGCGATGCTGCCGACCACCATGCGCACCCTGGAGGCCGGCGTGGTGCAGCGTGGCCGCTTGTTCGATGCCGACCGCAGCGATGAAGCGATCGCATCACCGGCGTTCCTGTCCCGGTACAAGCTCCACGTGGGGGACGTGGTCGTCGTGCGGCTACCGACGCCCGCCCAGTTCCGCAAGGCGGTGAGCGAGGACGACGGTGGCGGGACGTTCACCGGTCCCCGGCTGCACCTGCGAGTGGTGGGATCAGTGGTGTCGCGTTGGTTCGCGGACACCCTGCTCATGTCGCCGGGCGTCGTGCGGCGCTATCCCGGCAGTCTCGTGGGCACCTCCGGCGATCCGGACCGCCCGACCATTGCGAACGCCCTGTTCCGGTTGCGGGGTGGCGCTGCGGCAATACCGCAATTCCGCCGTGACCTGGCCCGGGTCACCGGGCGAGCTGATCTCGAGGTCGTCGATCTGGCGGTGTGGGTCGACCGGGCGCCGCGCCAGCAAGCCACCTTCGCCGCCCGCTGCCTGTACGCATTTGCTGCGGCCGCACTTCTCGCTGCGTTGTTCCTGGTCGGCCAGGCGGTCGCGCGCCATGCCTCGTCCAGCATCGCCGACCTTCGGACGCTTCGCGCTCTCGGCATGACTCCGCGACAGGCGGGCGCCGCGGCCGCCGCCGCGCCGACACTGGCGGCCGTGGCCGGCGCAGCCGTCGGCGCAGCCGGGGCGGTCGTCGCGTCGCGCTGGTTTCCGATCGGCGCCGCGGCCGCCGCCGAGCCGGATCCCGGCCTCTCCTTCGACTGGCTCGTCTTGATCTTGGGGACCGTTCTCACGGTCGTGCTGGTCGCCGGCGGCGCCGCGGCGTCGGCGGCGCTCGCCCTGCGGGCTGACCGGCGCAAGTTCGAGGCACGCCGGTCCGTGGTCGCGGGCGTCGCCGCCCGCGGCGGCCTGCCCGTGCCCGTAGTGGTCGGCACGCGGTTCGCGCTCGAAGCCGGCCGCGGGCGCACGTCGGTGCCGGTGCGGCCCGCGTTGTTCGGCGCCGTGCTGGGCGTGGTCGGCATCCTGGCCGCGCTCACCTTCTCGCACGGCGTCGCCGATGCGGCCGGCCATCCGCAACGGTTCGGGCAGACGTTCGACGTGAGCGCCGACGTCGGCTTCGACGGCCACGACTTCGCGCCCGTCGGCCGGCTGACCGCAGCGCTGCAGTCCGACGCCCGGGTCACCGGCCTGAACGACGGGCGCATCGGGGTCGCGACCGGTCCGGCCGGACACGGCTCAGTGTCCCTCTATACCTACGGAGGAGGAACCAAGCCGCTGCCGGTCGTCATCGTCGAGGGACGGATGCCAAGGGCACCGGACGAGGTGGCGCTCGCCCCGCAGTCGATGTCTGCTCTGCACACGGCGGTCGGTCGACGGGTCGTGCTGACCGGCAGCCGGGCGTCGCGGACGTACACCGTCACCGGGGCGGCGCTGGTTCCGAAAGGCGCCCACAACAACTACGCCGATGGCGGCTGGCTGACCGACGCCGCTTACGACCGGGCATTCAAGGACTTCAAGTTCCACACCGTCTACGTCGCGCTGCGATCGGGAAGCTCTGCGGGCGCCGGCGCGGATTTGAGCAGGACGATCGCGGCTGAGAATCCGAAGCTCGGCGCAGTGGCATTCGCACCGCCGGCTCCGTTGTCCGAGGTGACGGCGCTCCGCGATGTGCGACGGCTGCCGCTGTTCCTCGGCGGGTTCCTCGCACTGTTGGCGATCGGAGCCGTCGGACATGCGCTGACGACGTCGGTGCGCCGACGTACGCAGGACCTTGCCGTGCTCCGTGCCCTGGGCATGACTCCATGGCAATGTCGGTGTGTTGTGGTCACGCAGGCGACGGTGCTGGCCGTCGTCGGACTCGCGTTCGGAATGCCGCTGGGCGTGGCCGTCGGCCGGACGATCTGGCGCCAGGTCGCGTCCTACACGCCGTTCGAGTACGTGCCGCCGGTTGTCGGCCCGACCGTGCTGCTGCTGGTCCCGGCCGCGCTGCTCGCCGCGAACGCACTGGCCGCGTGGCCAGGACGCCGCGCGGCACGCCTGCAATTTCCCAGGTGCTGCGGGCGGAGTGATCTGGCCGCGCGGCGCGAGGCGTCCGACGGCCCCGTGGCGCCGCTCCGGAGAGGTACCTCTTCCGCAGGGCTGTCCGACGGTTGTAGGACAAGTGGCGTCTGACAACCGTCGGACAGCACCAGCACCTACTGGTGCTGGTACTCGGCACGGGAAACTGTCACACGTCCTCCCTACCGTCGGCTGCGTGACCAGTGCCCGCGAACTTGCCATCGCCCATGTCAACCGCGAGATGGCCCGGCTGGACGCCGCGGACGAAGCGACCCGGCAGGCGGCCCGGGCGACGCGGCGCCCGTCAGGTGCCTCCGTCGTTCCATCCGACTCGACCCACGGGAACTCGCCGCCATCGGCGCCCGCGCGGCAGTCATTGGCGTCAAGCCGTCCGTGCTGGCCCGAAACCTCATCCGGACGGGGCTGGCGGCGGTGAACGGCGACCGGGTCGCCGCCCTGGTCGATCAGCTCGAGACCGTCGTGTCCGAACTACGCACTGCGGTCACCTGAGCGGGTCGAGCCCGGCGAGCCGCACCGCGCGCAGGAACACAGCGTCGAGCATCGGCTCGGTCAACCGTCCGGTGAAGGTGTTCTGCTGGCTGACGTGATAGCAGCCGAGGACGGTCCGCCCGTCAATCCCCGCCTCGACGCCGTGCCCGAACAGCGGTACCCGAGCCGGTACCGGCAGACCGGCTACCCGCAACGCCGGCCACAGCGCGACCCAGCCGAAGCCCCCGAGCACCACCACAGCCCGCACCTCGGGCCACACCAGGGAGAGCTCGCGGCTCAACCATGGGCGGCAGTTGTCGCGCTCCTCGGGCGTCGGCTTGTTGGCCGGCGGCGCGCAGTGCACCGGTGCGGTGATGTAGACGCCGCGCAGCGCGAGCCCGTCGCCAGCCGACACCGAGGTCGGCTGATTGGCCAGACCGACGCGGTGCAGCGACGCATAGAGCCAGTCGCCGCTCCGGTCGCCGGTGAACATGCGGCCCGTGCGGTTGGCGCCGTGCGCGGCCGGCGCGAGCCCCACGACGAGGATGCGCGGTTCAGGATCGCCGAAGCCCGGGATCGGCCGTCCCCAGTAGGTCTGGTCGGCGAACGAGCGGCGCTTTTCCCGCGCCACCTGCTCGCGCCACGCGACGAGCCGGGGACACGCGCGGCACACGCTCACTCGCGCCGCCAGCTCGTCGCCCGCCGAGGCGGACGCGAGCCTGGCCACGTCGGCGGCCGAATGGGCCACCGGGGTCGCGGCGGTCGCCGGGTCGCCCGGCCAGCCGCTTCCCGGAGGCACCACCACGCTCGCAAGCTTGGCAGGGAGCGCGCCGACCGGCCTGGGTAGGGTTCGAGCACCGGAACGAGAGGACTGACGGATGGGCGCAGGCGCGAAGGTCAGCATGAAGGTGATGAGCATCGTCGTCGGCATTCCCGTCGGCATCGTCACCAAGAAAGCGGTGGAGCGCGCGTGGCTGACTGTCCGGCCCGACGACCCGCCGCGCAAGCCATCAGAGGCCGAGGTGCACTGGAGCGACGCCGTCGTGTGGGCTGCCATGTCCGGCGTCGGCATCGTGCTGGCCGACCTGATCACCCGGCGCAGCACCGAGGTCGCCTATCGCGCAATCACCGGCAGCGAGCCGCCGCCGGGCAAGCCGAGCAAGGCCGCCAAGAAGCTGCAGAAGGCGAGTGAGAAGGCGAACAGCACCGCCGACTGACGCCAGCTCGGCGCCGCGGCTCACCCGATGCTGAGCGCGATCCCGTCGAGGATGTCGTGCTCGCTGGCGATCACCGCCGCGACGCCGATCTCGTCGACCAGTGTGCGCAGCACCAGGGCGCCGGCGCCGATCACGTCCACCCGTCCCGGATGCATCACCGGCAGCGCGGCGCGCTGGTCGTGGGTCATGTGCAGCAGGCGGTCGGTGACGTCGCGCACCTGGTCGGCGGGAATAGTCGCGCCGTGGATCGCGCCGGGGTCGTAGCGCCCGAGCCCCAGTGCGATCGCAGTGATCGTCGTGACCGTGCCGGCGACACCGACGAACGTCACGTCCGGATCGAGTGGAACGTCGGCGCGCGCAGCCTGGACAGCGGCGCGGACGTCGGCGATCGTCGCGGCAACCTGCGCGTCGGTCGGCGGATCCGAATGCAGGTGCCGCTCGGTCATCCGCACGCAGCCGACGTCCATGCTGTGGGAGCGCAACTGCCCGTCGCCACCGCGGACAAGCTCGGTCGACCCTCCACCGATGTCGGCGACGAGCAGCGGACCGTCGGTTTCGGGGAGCACGCTGGTAGCGCCGGCGAAGGACAGCTCCGCCTCCTCGCGCCCGGTGATGACCTCCGGCTCCGCCCCGAGCACGCCCTGCACCATCGTGACGAAGTCGGCCCGGTTGGCCGCGTCCCGAGTAGCGCTGGTCGCCACCATGCGGACCCGCTCCGCGCCGTGCTGATGCGCGAGCGCCGCGTAATCGAGCAGCGCGACGCGGGTGCGCTCGATCGCCTCGGGCGCGAGCCGGCCGGTCCGGTCGACGTCCTGGCCGAGCCGCACCACGCGCATCTGCCGGACGACGTCGGTCAGCGTGCCCTCCTCGATGTCGGCGATGAGCAGGCGGATGGAGTTCGTGCCGCAGTCGATCCCGGCGACTCGGGTCATGGACTCACGCACGGTCCGTTGGCCCACCAGTGGGGCAGGGTGGCCAGGGCCTCGTCGCCGAGCGGGTTGACGCCGGGTCCGGCGGCGAGCGCATGACCCACCATGACGTGCAGGCACTTCACTCGGTTCGGCATCCCCCCGGCGCTGACGCCGGCGATCTCGTCGACATGCCCGATCTCCTGGCGGCGGGCCAGGTAGCTATCGTGCGCGGCTCGGTACGCGGCGGCGAGGTCCGGATCGATCTGCAGCCGCTCGGTCATCTCGCGCATCACCCCGCTGGCCTCGAGCGTGCCGATCGCCGCCGCTGCCCTGGGGCACGTCAGGTAGTACAGGGTCGGGAACGGCGTGCCGTCGGGCAGGCGCGGCGAGGTCTCAACGACGTCGGGATTGCCGCACGGGCAGCGGTGCGCGACCGCGCGGATGGCCCGCGGCGCCCGGCCCAACTGGGCGCCGACGATCGTGCGATCCGCGGCCGAAACCAGTGGCTCGCCGGCCGTCATTTCGCCGCGGCGCGGACGCTGTCCATCAGCCGGTTGTTCCACCCCGGGCCCGCGATGTGCTTGCCGGGCAGACCCGCGCTCTTCTCGATGTCGGACTTCTGCCCCTTGTCGACAACCACGTACACCGTGTCGCCGGGCATCGCGTACTGCAGACGCTTGCGAGCCTGCTGCTGGATGAAACCCGGATCCGACCACAGCGACTTCTGCCGGGTCAGCTCGCCCAGCTGCTGACGGTCGTCCTGCAACTGCCGCCCGGCCCCGCTCAGGTCGTGCCGGCTGGTGAGGTAGCGCTGGATCGGCGAGGCGAGCAGGACGACGAGCAGGATCACGATCCCGCCCAGTACCAGGGCGCGCCCGGTCAGCACCGGACGGCCCGCGCGCGTCTGCTTCACCGGCTCACTCGGCCGCGGGTGCGACGTACGCCGTGGGCGCGTAACGCGGGAACGCGGCGGCACCGGCGTACCGCGCGGCGTCGTCGAGCTCGTCCTCGATCCGAAGCAGCTGGTTGTACTTGGCCACGCGCTCGCTACGGGCCGGCGCGCCCGTCTTGATCTGCCCGCAGTTCACCGCGACGGCCAGATCGGCGATGGTGGTGTCCTCGGTCTCGCCCGAGCGGTGGCTCATCATGCAGCGGTAGCCGTGGCGGTGCGCGAGGTCGACGGCGTCGAAGGTCTCGGTGAGCGTGCCGATCTGATTCACCTTGACGAGCAGCGCGTTCGCGGCCCCCGCCTCGATTCCGCGGCCGAGGCGCTCCGGGTTGGTGACGAACAAGTCGTCGCCGACGATCTGCACCTGCTCGTCGAGCTCGACGGTGAGCTCCTCCCACGCGCTCCAGTCGTCCTCGGACAGCGGGTCCTCGATCGAGACGATCGGGTAGTCGGCGACCAGCGAGCGGTAGTACGCCACCATCTCGTCGGCCGACTTCGCCGCGCCCTCGAACTGGTAGGCGCCGTCGCGGTAGAACTCGGTGGCGGCGACGTCGAGGGCGAGGGCGATGTCGACGCCCGCGGTGAGACCGGTCTGGCCGACCGCCTCGATGATGAGGTCGAGCGCGGCGCGGTTGGAGCCGAGGTTGGGCGCGAAGCCGCCCTCGTCGCCGAGCCCGGTCGACAGGCCCTTCGTCTTCAGCACGGCCTTGAGCGCGTGGTAGACCTCGGCGCCGTGGCGCAGGGCCTCGGCGAACGTGGGGGCGCCGATCGGCGCGATCATGAACTCCTGGACGTCGACGTTGGAGTCGGCGTGGGCGCCGCCGTTGAGGATGTTCATCATCGGGACGGGCAGCAGGTAGGCGTTCGGGCCGCCGAGATAGCGGAACAGCGGCAGCTCGGCCGACAGCGCGGCGGCCTTGGCCACGGCCAGCGAGACGCCGAGGATCGCGTTGGCGCCGAACTTGCTCTTGTCCGGCGTCCCGTCCAGATCGCGCAGGGTCTGGTCGAGGATGCGCTGCTCGCTGGCCTCGAGCCCGATCAGCTCTGGAGCGAGGTCGTCCATGACGGCCGCGACGGCCTTCTCGACGCCCTTGCCGCCGTAACGGCTGCCACCGTCGCGCAGCTCCACGGCCTCGAAGGCACCGGTCGACGCGCCGCTCGGCACGGCGGCCCGCGACAGGGTGCCGTCGTCCAGGGCCACCTCGACCTCGACGGTCGGATTGCCACGCGAATCCAAGATCTCGCGCGCCCCCACGGCGTCGATGCTGGCCACCGGCACGTCCTCTCAGAAATCGACGGAAGGAGACCAACCCTATCGGCGCCCGTTGTCGGGGCGCCGCTGCCCCGCCGTACCGGCGTCGAGCCCGACGCCGCCCGGTGGCGGTGAGGACAAAGCGGGGTTATGATCGGAAAAGGTCCCAGGCGGTAGCTCCCCCCGTGCTACTGGCTGGGACCCTTTACGTCCCGTTCCGCCCCGGGATTCGCTTCCGCGGCCACGATCGCGGCCCGGTATTCGCGGGCCGTGCGCCGCAGGGCCGTCTCCGGATCGATGCCGGCGGCCACCGCATCCTGGACGACCGCGAACAACCGTGCCCCGATGTCATCGGTCTCGGCCGGCTCGGCATCGATACCGGCCCGTCGCGCCCGGGAGACGAGTTTCGCCGTCAGGGCGAGCGCCGGCTGGTTCAACGGGACGCCGTCGACAGCCGACCTGCGCCCCTTCTCGTCGATCTTCTGCCGCTCCCACGTCTCGTTGAGCTGGTCGGCCGTGGGCGGCGCGCCGGTTCCGGCCGGGTCGCCGAAGACGTGCGGATGCCGGCGGACCAGCTTGGCGACCAGATCACCCGCGACCTCGTCGATTCCGAAGGCCGCGTCGCCGGGCAGTTCCTGGGCGATGCGGGCGTGGAAGAGCACCTGCAGCAACAGGTCGCCGAGCTCCTCGCGCAGCAGCGCCTGGTTGCCCGTCTCGATCGCCTCGAGAACTTCGTAGGCCTCTTCGAGCAGATAGCGGGTCAACGATTCGGCCGTCTGCGCCGCGTCCCACGGGCAGCCGCCGGGGGAACGGAGTCGGTCCATCACCTGCACCGCGCGCTCCAGCGGGGACGTCACGGCTCAGCCGGCGGGGCCGGTCGACGTCGGAGCGGCCCCGCCCGCACCGGGTTGGACCGTCAGGTAGGACGGGACCGCGGCCTTGCCGTCCAAGCCGAGCGTGGACGAGCTCCACTTGCCGTAGCGGGGGCTCACGCTCACGTGCACGTGGGCCTTCTTGATGAGCGCCAAGAGCTCGGGCAGCTGGGTGAGCTGGCGGCTCTTGATGATCGCGAACTCGAGCTCCTGCGTCCGCAGGTAGGCCTTGACGAAGCCGGGCTTGATGCCGGACTTCGGCAGGCCCTTGCGGATCGCCTGATCGAGCGCGGCGCCCTTGAGCTCGGTCTGCAGCAGCACGCTGGCGGCTTCGTCGTGCGAGGCGGCGAGCTGGGCGTCGGTGGGCACCGTCCCGAACGACTTCAGGGTCTGGGTGAACACCTGCTGCTGGACCAGGAACTGCAGGACCTGGGACCGGGGCGAGACGACCTGTCCGGACTTACCGGCGTTGGCCGCGACGGCCGCATCGGGGCCGGTCGGCGTCACGTAGCTGCTGACGTCGGAGTCGGTGATCCGGGACCCGTCGATCGTCGCCGCGGTGCCGACGTTGGTCCGGCAACCGGCCAGCCCGGCTGCCGCGACGACCGCAACCAGAACCGCGGTCAACGTTCGAAGTCTCACGGCGTAACAATCTCATGCCGACCGGTCACGGCTGCGAGGACCTCGCCGCACCACGTCAGCAGCGGGATGTCGCGCAGCGGCGCGCCGCCGAACTTCACTTCCGCGAACGACCCATCGGGCTTGACCACACCCTTCGGCCGAGGCACCGACATGGTCGCGACTGCCGGCTTGTAGTGCGACCGGTCGTAGAGCCGCTGCAAGCGCAGCTGCCCCGATTCCGGCAGCTCGACCGGCGTGAACCGCACGAGGTTGCCCTGAAGCGACACCTCGGTGACGCCGAAGCGGCGGCACACGACCTTGAACCGGGCGACGGCCAGCAGGTTCTCGACCTGGGGCGGGATGGGCCCGAACCGGTCGATCAGTTCGGCACGGACGCTGTCGACCGCCTCGTCGGTCGTCGCCGACGCCAGCGCACGGTAGGCCTCGAGGCGGAGTCGTTCCCCCGGCAGGTACTCGACCGGCAGGTTGGCGTCGATGGGCAGGTCGACCTTGACCTCCTTCTGGTCATCCTGGGAGTCACCGCGGAAGTCGGCCACGGCCTCGCCGACGAGCCGCACGTAGAGGTCGAAGCCGACGCCGGCGATGTGCCCGGACTGTTCGCCGCCGAGCAGGTTCCCGGAGCCGCGGATCTCGAGGTCCTTCATCGCGACGGCCATGCCGGCGCCCATCTCGGTGTGCTGGGCGATGGTGGCCAGCCGGTCGTAGGCCGTCTCGGTGAGCGGCCGTTCGGGCGGGTACGTGAAGTACGCGTAGCCGCGCTCGCGGGCCCGCCCCACCCGGCCGCGGAGCTGGTGCAGCTGCGACAGCCCGAACATGTCGGCCCGGTCGACGATCAGCGTGTTGGCGTTGGGGATGTCCAGACCCGACTCGACGATCGTGGTCGCGACCAGCACGTCGTAGGCCTTCTCCCAGAAGCCGACCATGATCTGTTCCAGCGCGCCTTCGGGCATCTGCCCGTGCGCCACGGCGATCCGCGCCTCCGGCACCAGCTCAGCGAGCTTGGCCGCCGCCCGATTGATCGACTCAACCCGGTTGTGGATGTAGAAGACCTGCCCGTCGCGCAGCAGCTCGCGGCGCACGGCGGCGGCCACCTGTCGGGCGTCGTACGCGCCGACGAAGGTGAGGATCGGGTGCCGCTCCTCGGGCGGGGTGAGGATCGTCGTCATCTCCCGGATCCCGGTGAGCGACATCTCCAGCGTGCGCGGGATCGGGGTGGCCGACATCGTCAGCACGTCGACCGCCGTGCGCAGCCCCTTCAGGTACTCCTTGTGCTCCACGCCGAAGCGCTGTTCCTCGTCGACGATGACCAGGCCGAGATCCTTGAAGCGGACGGTCTGCTGCAGCAACCGATGCGTCCCGATGACGATGTCGATCGAGCCGTCGACGATGCCCTTGCTGATGGCGTCCACCTCGGACGACGGGGTGAACCGGGACAGTTCCTTGATGACGACCGGAAATTGGGCCATCCGGTCGGAGAACGTCTGAATGTGCTGGTGGGCGAGCAAGGTCGTCGGGACGAGGACGGCCACCTGCTTGCCGTCCTGCACCGCCTTGAAGGCGGCGCGCACCGCCACCTCGGTCTTGCCGTAGCCGACGTCGCCGCAGATGACGCGGTCCATCGGCAGCGGCTTCTCCATGTCGGCCTTGACCTCGTCGATCGCGCCGAGCTGGTCGGGCGTCTCGACGTAGGCGAACGCGTCCTCGAGTTCGCGCTGCCACGGGGTGTCGGGCCCGAACGCGTGCCCCTTGGTCGCCATCCGCGCGCTGTAGAGGCGGATCAGCTCGGCCGCGATCTCCCTGACCGCCTTGCGCGCGCGACCCTTGGTCTTGGCCCAGTCCGAACCCCCGAGGCGCGACAGTGTGGGCGCCTCGCCGCCGACGTACTTGGTGACCTGGTCGAGTGAGTCGGTCGGGACGAAGAGCCGGTCGCCGGGCTGCCCGCGTTTGGACGGCGCGTACTCGATGATCAGGTACTCGCGCTCGCCGCCGTTGACGGTGCGCCGCACCATTTCCACGTACTTGCCGACTCCGTGTTGCTCGTGTACGACGTAGTCGCCGGACCTGAGCTGGATCGGGTCGATGGCGTTGCGCCGCCGCGACGGCATCCGGCTGTTGTCCTTGGTCAACGAGCCGCGCTGCCCGGTGAGATCGGACTCCGTGAGGAACGCCAGCTTCAGCTCGGGCGCGACGAGCCCGCCGGCCAGGCGGCCGGTCGTCACGTCGACGACACCGGCGTCCACGGTCGCCTCGGCCACCAGCCGGGCCGGGATCTCAGCGGCCGACAAACGCTCGACCGCCCGCTGGGCCGAGCCGTGCCCGTCGAACACCAAGGCGATGCGCCAGCCGTCGCGCGCCCAGCTGCGCAGGTCGTCCATGGCGGCCTCGGTGTCGCCGCGGTAGGACGGCGCGGCGGCGAACAGGCTCGGCGTCGCGTCGGGCTCGGTCAACGCGGTGATCCCCCACCACGGCACACCGAGACCGCGGGCGTCATCCTCGACGTCCTCCAAGTGGCGCAAGGAGGCGGCGGCCAGATCGATGGGGGCCTTCCCGCCGCCGGCGGCGACGGCCCACGAGGCGTCGAGGAATTCGTGCGACGTGCGGACGAGGTCGACCGACCGCGTGCGCACCCGCTCGGGATCGCAGAGCACGACGTGCGAACCGGTCGGCAACTCGTGCAGGACGAGGGCGAGATCGTCGACCAGGACGGGCGCCAGCGCCTCCATGCCCTCCACCGCTTCGCCACGGCTGATCGGGTCGAGCAGCTCGCCGAGCTCGGGATATTGCACGAGCAGCTCGGCCGCCCGCGCCCGCACGGCATCGGTCAGCAGGAGTTCGCGGCACGGCGGCGCCCACAGCCCGTGCTCGGCGATCTCGAGCGAGCGCTGGTCGGCCACCTTGAAGTAGCGGATCTCCTCGACCTCGTCGCCCCAGAACTCGACGCGAAGGGGGTGCTCCTCGGTCGGCGGGAAGACGTCGAGGATGCCGCCACGGACGGCGAAGTCGCCCCGCTTCTCGACGATCTCCGATCGCGCATAACCGGCCGCGACCAGGTCGGTGACGATGTCGGTCAGCTCCCGGCCGCCGTCGCCGGGATGCAGCTCGACCGGCACCAGCTCGCCGAGATCGCGCACCTGCGGCTGGAGCAGCGCGCGGACCGGAGCCACGACGACGGACAGCTTGCCCGCGGCCGGATCATGGGCGGACGGGTGGGACAGGCGGCGCAGTACGGCCAGCCGTTGGCCCACCGTGTCGGCGCGCGGCGACAGGCGCTCGTGGGGCAGCGTCTCCCATCCGGGGTACAGGGCCACCTCGTCGGGGGGCAGCAGGCAACGCAGCGCGGTGACGAGGTCCTCGGCCTCGCGTCCCGAACTCGTCACCGCGAGGACGAGCCGCCCGGTGCGGGCAGTGGCCGCCAGCGCGAACGGCTGCAGGCCGTGGGGGCCGCTGAGCGTGAGGCTCGACGAACCAGCGGACTCGGTCGCGGCGGTCAGGGCGGGATCGGCGAGGGCGGCGGCGAGCAGGCAGGACAGGGACACAGCAATTGCCTTTCGGGCGCAGCACAAACATCCCCACACCGAGCGGGTGAGGGGGTTATTTGCAAGCCTACGCGCCGGATCCGACGGGGGTCGCGACGCCGGCGACGAAGGAAGAGGCCGACCGGCAGTTACGCGGGCCGGCCTCCTCGTCGTCAGCTCAGCGCGTCAGTGCTTGCGCTGGTAGCGCCGGATCCCGGTGGTGTCAGCGCCGCTCCGAGGATCAGCAGGGCGAGCGCCCAGGCCATCTCGTTACTGACGTGGCTGCTTCCGGTGTTGGCCAGCGGTTGCTGCGACGCGCCCTGCGGTGCCGCGCCGGTTGAGCTCGGCGGCGTGGATGTCGCCGGTGCCGTCACCACCGATGTCTCGCCCTTGTCGCCGGAGGTGCCGGTCGACGGCTTGTTGGCGTCGTCGCCGCTGTAGGCCGCCACCCAGAAGTTGCTGCCCGCCGCGGTCGGAGCGAACAAGCCCGACGCGTAGTCGCCGTTGCCGTGGACCTCGGCGGTGTCATACGCCTTGAACGTGATCGTGCCCGTCGCGCCGCTGGTGGCACCCGTCAGCGTTGCCGTGTCACTGATCGCTGCACCGAGGGTGGCCGCCTTGGCCGCCGTGCTGATCGTCGTCGTGTTCTTGGTGCGCGGGTCGACGAAGGTCACGGTGAGTCTGCCGGCCGCGGTCTTGACCACGCGGACGTCGCCGCCGATGCGAAAGCAAGCCGGACCGGCCTTGCGGTTGAATCCCTGAGCGGCTGACGGGCCCTGGATCGTCTTCGCGACGTTGCAGAACAACGATCCGAGGTCGAGATTCGAAGGAATGTCGACAGTGATGTCGAAGACGGGCCCACGCTCACTTGACACGCGACATGCCCAACCGTCGGCCAATCGCTGCCTGGTCGGCTCGAGCCGGTCCTTTCGGCTCCGATCCTGCCTGACGGCTGAGGGGCACCGCCGAAAAACGGCGGTGCCCCCCAGCCGGGATCAACCGATCAGTGCGTGCGGCGGTAACCGCGGCGCTTGCCCACCAGCAGGATCCCCGCGCCGAGGACCAGCAGGGCGAGGGCCCAGCCGATCTGGTCGTGCACGGGACCGGCACCGGTCGCGGCCAACTGCTGCTGGGCCGCCACCTCCGGGGAGTGCTGCGGGCTCGGCGTCTCCGGCCCCGTGCCGAGGGCGTTCAACGTCGACGTCTCGCCGTCGTCGCCGCATCCTCCGCTGGAGGCGATGTTGTTCTCGTCACCTGAGTAGGCCGCAACCCAGTAGTAGCTGCCCGCTGTCGTGGGAGTGAACGGCTGCGACGTGTAGGGGCCGTTGCCGTCCACGGTGATCGTTGAGGTGAAGACGGCGTCGCCGGTGCAGTCCGGCGAGTCGCTCGGGCCGAACACGCTGAAGGTGATCGTTCCGCCGGCCGTCGCGGTCGCACCGCTCAGCGTGGCCGTGTCGGACACCGCGTCGCCGACGTTCCCCGACGTGGCCGAAGTGCCGACCACGGTGGTCAGCTTGCCAACCGTCGAGGTCTCGCCCTCGGCACCACAGGCGCCGGTCGAGCCCGCATTGTTGTCGTCGCCGGAGTACGCGGCGACCCAGTAGTACGAGCCGGCCGTCGTCGGGCTGAAGGTCCCCGACGTCGCCGTGCCATCAGCACCCAACGGCACCGTGCTCGTGAAGATGGCGGTGCCGGTGCAATCCGCAGTGTCACTCGGCCCGTACAGCTTGAACGTCACCATGCCCGTCGGGTTCAGCCCACCGGTCACCGTCGCCGTGTCCGAGATCGGACCGCCCACGGTCGCCGACGACGCTGCCGTCCCGACGACGGTCGTCGTCTTGCCGACCGTCGAGGTCTCGTCCGTCCCGCCGCAGGCCTCGGTGTCCGGCAGGTTGTTCACGTCACCGGAGTAGGACGCCGTCCAGTAGTACGAGCCGGCCGTCGTCGGGCTGAAGGTCCCCGACGTCGCCGTGCCATCAGCACCCAACGGCACCGTGCTCGTGAAGATGGCGGTGCCGGTGCAATCCGCAGTGTCACTCGGCCCGTACAGCTTGAACGT
>NZ_JBHEMO010000058.1:0-14911 GCF_046262535.1 Jatrophihabitans sp.
CGCGTCGCCGTCACCGGTCACGACCCAGACCGACAGGTCGGGACGTGAGGTCGACAGGCCGGTGGCAATCGCCGGCGCGCGTCCGTGGATCGAGTGCATGCCGAACGTGTTCATGTAGTCCGGGAACCGGCTGGAGCAGCCGATCCCGCTGATGAAGACGATGTTCTCGCGGGGCACCCCGAGCTCGGGCATGAAGCCCTGGACGGCGGCCAGGATCGCGTAGTCACCGCAGCCGGGGCACCAGCGAACCTCCTGGTCGGTCTTGAAGTCCTTGGCCTTGAGCCCTAAGTCAGTCATGGGTGATTACTCCTTGCAGCATCTCCGCGAGCTCGTCGGCCTTGAACGGCAGGCCGCGCACCTGGGTGACGCTGATGGCGTCGTTGAGGTACTTCGCGCGGATGAGTTGGGCCAGCTGGCCGAGGTTCATCTCGGGGATGACGACCTTGTCGTAGCGCTTGAGGATGTCGCCGAGATCGTTCGGGAAGGGGTTCAGGTGCCGCAGGTGGGCCTGCGCGATCGAGCCGCCGGCCGCGCGCACATGCCGGCAGGCCGCGCCGATCGGGCCGTAGGTCGAGCCCCAGCCGAGGACGAGCACCCGCGCGTCGCCGTCGGGATCGTCAACCTCCATGGGCGGCAGCGAGCGGGCGATCCCGTCGACCTTCGCCTGCCGCGTCCGCGTCATGAAGTCGTGGTTGTCGGGGTCGTAGCTGATGTTGCCGGTGCGGTCGGCCTTCTCGATGCCGCCGATCCGGTGCTCCAGCCCGGCCGTCCCCGGCACCGCCCACGGGCGCGCCAGCGTCTCGGGGTCGCGCAGGTACGGCAGGTACGTCCCCTCTTCGGGACCCTCGCCGTTCGGCTCGGTCGCGAACTCGACCGACAGGTCGGGCAGCTCGTCGACCGACGGCACCTGCCACGGCTCCGACCCGTTGGCCAGGTAGCCGTCCGACAGCAGGAACACCGGCGTGCGGTAGGTCAGCGCGATGCGGGCGGCCTCGACCGCGGCGGCGAAGCAGTCGCCGGGGGAGCGCGGCGCGACGATCGGCACCGGCGCCTCGCCGTTGCGTCCGTACATCGCCTGCAGCAGGTCGGACTGCTCGGTCTTGGTCGGCAGCCCGGTCGACGGGCCGCCGCGCTGGATGTCGCAGATGATCAGCGGCAGCTCGAGCGACACCGCCAGCCCGATCGTTTCGCCCTTGAGCGCGATGCCGGGTCCGGACGACGTGGTGACCGCCAGGGAGCCGCCGAAGGCCGCACCGAGGGCGGCGCCGATGCCGGCGATCTCGTCCTCGGCCTGGAACGTCCGGATGCCGAACCGCTTGTGCTTGGACAGCTCGTGCAGGATGTCCGACGCCGGCGTGATCGGGTACGCGCCCAGGAACAGCGGCAGGCCCGAGCGCTGCCCGGCCGCGATCAGCCCGTAGGCCAGAGCCAGGTTGCCGCTGATGTTGCGGTACGTGCCGGCCGGCACCGTCGCCGGCTTCACCTCGTAAGAGACACCGAACGCCTCGGTGGTCTCGCCGAAGTTCCAGCCCGCCTTGAAGGCGGTGATGTTGGCCTCGGCGATCTCGGGCTTGTTGGCGAACTTGGTCCGGACGAAGTCGATCGTCCCCTCGGTCGGACGTGAGTACATCCACGACAGCAGGCCAAGGGCGAACATGTTCTTGCTGCGGCCGGCGTCCTTGCGCGAGAGCTCGGTGCCCTCCAGTGCGTCCAGCGTGAGCTGCGTGAGATCGACGGCGTGGACGTTGTAGCCCTCGAGCGAGCCGTCCTCGAGCGGGTTGCTCGACCAGCCGACGCGAGCCAGCGCCCGGGTCGTGAAGTCGTGGGTGTCGACGATGAGCGTCGCGCCCTTGGGGACGTCGCCCAGGTTCGCCTTCAGCGCGGCGGGGTTCATGGCCACGAGGACGTCCGGTCGGTCGCCGGCGGTGAGGATGTCGTGGTCGGCGAAGTGCAGCTGGAAGCTGCTGACCCCGGCCAGCGTCCCCTGCGGCGCCCGGATCTCGGCCGGGAAGTTCGGGAAGGTCGCGAGGTCGTTGCCGAAGACCGCGGTTTCCTGGGTGAACCGGTCGCCCGTCAGCTGCATCCCGTCGCCGGAGTCGCCGGCAATTCGGATCACGACCTGATCGAGCTGTTGGACGTTCTTGGTCATGCGGGTACGTGCCTCCCGGCATCGAAAATCTGCGGCGCCACGTGCGCCGATAACTGCGCGGGCCGCGACACCGTTCATATTACGTTTATGTATCGCGGTATGTCGGTGGGCTGGCTCACTCGACCCCCCGTTTCGCGGCCGCTCCGAGGGACCACCGTTCGGCCGCTGGTGGGCGATCGGCCCACTTTGTCCTCTGGCCCGATGTCGCCTTGCAGCTTGCTGCCCGTTGCGGCGGGTCCGCACCCGACCGGGGTCGCCTAGCGTTCTGGTTGTCGAATGCGTGAAGCCCGCTCGTGCGAGGGGTAAGACCGGGGAAGAACCCGTGACGATGAGGGGGGCCTTCATGGCGGATCTGGTGCTTCCGGCGTTCGAGATGGACTGCCGCGACTGGATGGTCGTGAGCCCCTCCGAGGCCGGAGTCCCCGACGACGTCGAAGGTGCTCCCGTCCTGGCCGTCCTCAGCACCGTCGTCATCACCCACGACCTGCGCGAGGCGACCGGAGCCCTCACGGTCGGCATGATCGACGCCGGTGAGGAACTGGCCACCCGCGCCGTGGCCCCAGGCGCCGCTGCTCACGAACTGCTCGACGAGGACACCACCCCGGGCACCCGCCGCTACGTCATGCCCGCGCCCGGCAACCACCGTCTCGCGCTGCTGGCGGAGTTCGTGGTGGGCGAGGACGACCTCGAGCTCGACCGGCGCGTCGAGCGGCTGATGGTGTCCTTCCGCTGGCAAGGCGCGTAGGTCAGCCCAGCACGTCCCCACCCTTCGTCCGTGGATCTTGTGCAGACACGCGGGAAATAGCCCGCGAGTCTGCACAAGCTTTAGGACGGACGGTTTTCCACAGCTCGGCGGCGAGCCCGGCGCCGACCCGCGCTCCCGCTCCACCATGCCCCGATGCGCTCTCGGTTCAGCACCACCCTCGTCACCACCGCCCGCGCCCTGTACGCGGACGGCGTGAGCCGCACGCAGCTCGAGACCCAGCTCGCCGCCGGCCGCTGGCGCCGGGCCGGCCTCGCGATCGTGCTGCACAACGGGCCGCTGAGCCCGGACCAGCGCAGGCGGGTGGCCCAGATCCACACCGGTCCGAAAGCAATCTTCACCGCCTTCACCGCGGCCGAGCTGCTCGGCCTGCACGGCTGGACACGCACGAAGGTGCACCTGCTGGCGCCGGCCGGCACCCGGCTCCGGCCCGGCTGCCCAGTGCCGCTGCAACTGCACCTGCACGGGGACCAGCCGATCCGACGAGCCGGTCCGCGCTCGATCGAGGCCCTCCCCGACGCCGTCCTGCGGGCCGCGGGCACCTTCGCCTCCGCCCGTCCGGGCTGCGGGATCCTGGCCGCGTCCGTCCAGCAGAAGAAGGCGACCGTCGGACCTCGCTGCGGCCATTGCCCGCTCGCCGCGGATCCGCCACCGAGCGCAGTTCCGCCTGGCCATCGCGGATATCGCCGGCGGTTCGGAGGCGCTGAGCGAGATCGACTTCGTCCGCCTCTGCCGGCGCAACGGGCTGCCCACGCCCGTGCGCCAGCTCATGCGCCGGGAACGGTCGGGCCGGATCCGCTACCTCGACGCCACCTGGAAGCGGCGGGACGGCCGGCTGGTCGTGGCCGAGGTCGACGGCGCGCTCCACCTGGCGCCGCGGGGCTGGTGGGACGACCAGCTCCGGCAGAACGAGATCGCGCTCACCGACGCCCTGGTGCTGCGTTACCCGTCAATCGTCCTGCGCACCGAGGAAGCGCTGGTCGCGTCGCAACTACGGCGGGCACTGTGGCTCTGACCGGGCCCGTAGGCTGTGGATCTTGTGCAGACACGCGGGAAATAGCCCGCGAGTCTGCACAAGATCGCGACAGAAACGCCGCTCAGGTCACCTCGGTGATCGTGGCCGTCGCCACGTCGAAGACGAAGCCGCGGACGTCCTCGCGGTGCGGGATCCACGCGCAGTTGCGGACGGTCTCGACCGAGCGCCGGGTGTCCTCGTACAGGTCGGTGAACCCGGCCACCCGCCACGGCGGCGCCTCGCCGCTCTCCGCCTCCAGCTCGGCCCGGAACGCGTCGTCGTCGAAGCCGTCCATCCCGCACTGGGTGTGGTGGATGATCACGACCTCGCGCGTGCCGAGCGCCCGCTGGCTCAGCGCGAGCGAACGCAGCACGTCGTCGGTCGGGATCCCTCCGGCGTTGCGGATGAGGTGCGCGTCGCCGATGTCCAGGCCCAGCGCCCCGAACAGGTCCAGGCGCGAGTCCATGCAGGTGATCACGGTCAGGCGCAGCTTGGGCCGCAGGGGCCGCGGCCCCGGAAACGTCTCGGCAAAACGGGCGTTCGCGTGGACGAGGTGATCGATGGCCGACATGCCCGAAAGTCAATCAGACCGGCCGGTGCGGCCTGCGTCACGCCCGCCCGCCAGCCGGAACGGGAACGCAGGACGCGGGTCGGGTCGTTCTTCTGACATGCATGGCGTTCAGAACGGTCTCAAGACCGCCGTCCTGTTCGGTGCGCTCGGGGCACTGCTGGTCGGGGGCGGTGGGCTCATCGCCGGGCGCAGCGGACTGGTCATCGGGCTGCTGATCGCCGTCGGCATCAACGCGTTCAGCTACTTCAACTCCGACAAGCTGGCCCTGCGGGCGATGCAGGCCCGGCCGGTCAGCGAGGTCGAGCAACCGGCCATGTACCGGATAGTTCGCGAGCTCGCCACGAGCGCCCGGCAGCCGATGCCGCGCCTCTACGTGTCGCCGACCGCCGCCCCCAACGCCTTCGCCACCGGCCGCAACCCGCACCACGCCGCGGTCTGCGCCACTGAAGGCATCCTGCAGATGCTGAACGAGCGCGAGCTGCGAGCCGTCCTGGGCCACGAGCTCAGCCACGTCTACAACCGGGACATCCTCATCTCGTCGGTCGCCGGCGCGCTCGCGTCCGGGGTCACCATGATCGCCAACTTCGCGATCTTCTTCGGGGGCGGCGACGACCGCGACCGCAACCCGTTCGCCGAACTGCTGATGCTCTTCCTCGGCCCGCTGGCGGCCGGGCTGATCCAGCTGTCGATCAGCCGGTCGCGGGAGTACCAGGCCGACGAGTCGGGCGCCCAGCTCTCAGCCGACCCGCTGGCGTTGGCGTCCGCGCTGCGCAAGCTGGAAGCCGGGACGGCGGCCCGTCCGCTGATGCAGACGCCGCGGCTGGCGACCACGAGCCACCTGATGATCGCCAACCCGTTCGGCGGCGCGCGGACCCTGTTCTCGACGCACCCGCCGATGGAGCAGCGGATCGCCCGCCTCGAGCAGATGGCGAAGTCGGACCCGCGCTACCTGCGCTGACCCACCGGCGTCCGCACCACCGTCCGCACGGTTGAATACCACGGTGACTGACGCAGCGGACGCAACGGTTGGCCTGCGCTCGGGACTGTGGGTGCCGCCGTTCGACGAACTGGCCGATCCGGTCCTGCTCGCGCACCTGGCCGCGGACGCCGAGGCCGCCGGCTGGCACGGCGTCTTCGTGTGGGACCACCTGCACTGGCGCGCGCCGGTGCGACGGGTACTGGACCCGTGGATCACGCTGGCCGCGATCGCGAGCAGTACCGAGACCGTGCGACTGGGCCCGATGGTCACCCCGCTGCCGCGGCGCCGGCCCGCGAAGCTGGCGCGCGAGACGGCGACCCTCGACCGGCTCAGCGCCGGCCGGCTGATCCTCGGCGTCGGGATAGGTGGGGACGGGTCGGGTCAAGAGCTGTCGAAGACCGGCGAGCAGCTCGATGACCGGCTGCGCGGCGAGATGCTCGACGAGTCGCTGGAGATCCTGACCGCGGCGTGGTCGGGCCGGCCCGTGCACCACCACGGACGGCACTACACGGTCGACGACTTCGAATTCCTACCGACGCCGGCGCAGCCCGCGGGCGTCCCCGTCTGGGTCGGCGCGTTCCCCGGCAAATCGAAGCCGCTGCGCCGGGCGGCCAAGTATCAGGGCTTCTTCCCGGTGAACCTCGAGCATCCCGATCAACTGGCCGAAGCCGTCGCCACGATCGCCGCGCAGCGCACCGATCCGGCGGCGCCGTTCGACGTGGCCGTCGAGCTCGAGCCCGGCGTCGATCCGGCTCCGTACGTGAAGGCCGGCGCGACGTGGTGGCTTACGGCAATCAGCCCATTGACGCTGTCGTTGGACCACGTCCGCGGCGTGCTGCGCGACGGTCCGGCCCGTCTTTGACGGACGCTAGCGGTAGTTGGTGAACTGCAGCGGCACATCGAGGTCGCTGCCCTTGAGCAGCGCGATGACGTCCTGCAGCTGGTCCTTCTTCTTGCCCGACACCCGCACCTGGTCGTCCTGGATGGCCGCCTGCACGCCCTTCGGGCCCTGATCCTTGATCAGCTTGACGATCTCGCGGGCGTGGTCCTTGTTGATGCCCTGCCGCAGCGTCCCGTTGATCACGTAGATCTTGCCGGACGGCTTCGGGTCGTCGGCGTCGAGTGCCTTCATCGAGATCGAGCGCTTGACCAGCTTCTCCTTGAACACGTCGAGGGCGGCCTTGGCCCGCTCTTCGGTGTCGGCCTTGATCGTGATGCCCAGCTCGCCGGACCACTCGACCGTGGCGTTGACGCCGCGGAAGTCGAAGCGCTGCGACAGCTCCTTCGCCGCCTGGTTCAAGGCGTTGTCGACCTCTTGGCGGTCGATCTTGCTCACGATGTCGAAGGACGGATCGGCCATGCTCAGAACCTCCTGCTGGACTCGGCAGACCTCGACCGTAGTGGATGCGGGCATCGGGTAAAGTTTCCAACCGTTGCCGGAGGAATCCGGTGCACGGCGGGTTGCCCGAGTGGTCAAAGGGAGCGGTCTGTAAAACCGCCGGCTCAGCCTACGTTGGTTCAAACCCAACACCCGCCACAGCGCGCCACAGCCTCCGTTTCCCGGGGGCTGTTGCCATCTCGGTCCCCAGCACGGCCTTGGTTCCGCGGACACTGGACCTCGTCACCAGGAAGGGGTCGGTGCGGCCGTGGCAGCAATCCTGACCTGAGCGTTCACCTTGTGGTCAGGTGGTTGCCGCTGTTTGTCGTCCCGGCCAGGTGGACAATCAATTGCTGGCGCACGGCTACAGGACCGTGACGCGCCGCGTCGAGTCGCCGGCGCCGTACTTCAGGGGAGCAGGCTTGCAATCGGTAACGGCCGGGCCGCGTCCGTGCCCGGAGGCGCCGTTGCCCCCCGTCCGCCGGATGTACGACACGCACCGGCTCGTGATCCCGACGCTCTTCCTGCTCGCCAACGCGGTCGCCTTCTATCTACTGCGGCCGGGCGTACCGGATCTATGGGCGGCCCGGGCCCGAGCGTCCGCCGTGGCCCACGGGGTCGGCGTCACCTACTGGTTCAGCTGGTTCGGCGGCACGACGCCGGGCAACTACTCCGTGATCACGCCGTGGCTGTGCGCCCAACTGGGCACAGAGGTGGCGGCGGGGATCGCGGCGGTGCTGATCTGCGCGCTTACCACCTGGCTCGTCCGCGACACCGCACGGCCGACCGTCGCCGCAGGCGTGGCTGCAGCCAGCGTGGCCGTCAATCTCTGGTGCGGACGGGTGCCCTTTCTGGTTGGTGCGGCGTTCGCCGTGGCCGCGCTCGTCTGCCTGCGACAACAGCGCAAGGTGCCCGCCGCCCTGCTGGCCGTGCTCACCGTGCTGGCCTCGCCGGTGTCCGGAGCGTTCCTGGCGCTTGCCGTCTCCGGCCTCCTGCTGACCGCTCGCCTGCGGGCCCACCGCGCAGCCACCATGCTCGTCGTGGGTTGCGCGGGGGCCACGCTCATCGGGCTTGCCGTGCTCTTCGGCAGCCCGGGACCTGAACCGTTTCCGCCATACCTGGTCGGCGAGGTCCTGCTCGTCCTTGGCCTGATGCTGCTCGCCGCCCCGCCCGATCATCTGCGGACGACGCTGGCGGCTGCCGCTGTGGCCGCCCTGCTGTTGTTCGTCATACCGAACGGGATGGGAGCGAACTTCGCTCGCCTGGGGCTGTTCTGCCTGCCGGCGGCCGCCGTCGCCCTCAGCCGGCGCAAATCGTGGATCCTCGCCTCGCTCACTGCGCCGATCCTGGTGCTGGGAGCGCTGTCCTCGGTGTCGGCCGTGCGCAGCGCCAGCCGGCCGGCGTCGGCCGTCGCGTACTACACGCCGCTCGCGGCCGAGCTGGACAAGCTACCGGCACCGGCGAATCACCGGCTCGAGCTCGTCAACGCCGCGCACGCCGCCTACGCGGCGCTGCTCGACCACGCCATGATGGCCCGGGGATGGGAGACCCAGCAGGACAGCGCCCTCAACGCCGTGCTCGAGAAAACGACGCTCGACGCGCGCAGCTACCGGACCTGGATCGACGACAACGCCGTCGGCTACGTCGCGCTCAACATCCCGAGCGCCGACACTCCCGAGGCCAGGGTGATCACGACAGCGAATCCGGGCTTCCTGCGCCGGATCTGGACTTCTCAGCACTGGCAGCTCTACCAAGTGGAGCACCCGGTGCCCATCGTCGCGGCGCCCGCTGCCGTCCAAGCATCGTCCCAGTCGACGCTGACCGTCCGCGTGCCGTGCGCCTGCCAGGTGTCGATCAAGATCCGCTGGTCGAAGTTCCTCGACGTATCTGCTCAGCTGCCCGGCGACACCAAGGACGCGGTCGAAGACGCCTACCGACCGGTTATCGTCCCCGACGAGGGCGGATGGACCGCATTGACGACCAATCGGCCCGGCACCTACGTCCTGGGCTGACCTGCCCGCCTGACAACGCCGCGCTCTACAGCGAGGCTGCTGACACCCCAGATCGTTGGTATGGCCGGCGGTATCGGGGGGCGTCACCGTGGGTGCATGAAGCAATCTCCGAATCCGCCCACGCACCTCGACGTCCGATGAGCGCGCGCATCGACGAGATCGCCGACCGGGTCTTTCGCATCAGCTGCTACGCATCGGAAGGCCCGCCGGGCGGGATCACCTTCAACCAGTTCCTGATCGACGCCGACGAGCCGGCCTTGGTGCACACCGGCATGAACATGCATTTCGACGACGTGGTCGCGCAGGCCGCAACCGTCGTGGACGTGAGCCGGTTGCGCTGGATCACGTCGAACCACGCGTCGCGCCCCGACGAGTTCGGGGCCCTCCCTCGCTGGTTCGCGCGAGCTCCGCACGCCGCCGTCGCCCACGGCACGACCGGCTGCCGGGTCAACCTTCCCGACCTCAGCGATCGCCCGCTGCGGCCGCTCGTCGACGGAGAAGTTCTCGATCTCGGGGGGCGGCGCCTGCAGTGGTGGGCCACGCCGCACGTCCCCGGCCCGTGGGAGGCCGGCATTCTGGTCGAGCAGGTCACGGGCGTCATGTTCTGCGGCGACCTGTTCGCGCAGGCCGGTCGCGCGCCGGCGACATCGTCGGGTGACATCGTCGGGCCGGCCATCGCGCACGACCAACGAGGGCACGGCACGGCCCTGACGCCGACCACGGCTCCGACGCTGCGCCGGCTGGCTGTACTCACGCCTGAGACGCTCGCGCTCATGCATGGTCCGGCATTCGTGGGTGACACCCGACAAGCGCTGGACGACCTGGCGACCTGGTTCGGCGACAGGTTCGAGGACGCCCGGCTCGGTCAGGACGGCGCGTCGGAAGCCAGCAGCGCCCGTTCGGCCAGCCTGATCAGGTGAGTGCGGTAGCGCGTCGTCGTCCAACCCTGGTCGGCCACCAGGTCGTCCCAGACTCGCTGCGAGGTCATCGCCCACAAGAGCTGGCTCGCGGTGTTCAGATCGAGGTCGGGAGCGAGCGCCCGCTCCGCGCGCAGGCGTTTCACGACGGCCCGGCAGCGTTGCAAACGCGCCTGTTCCCGTTCCTGCCAGGCCGCCTCCGCGGCGGTGTCGGAACGGCCCAACACATCGAGCGCCGTGGCGATGCCTTGCAGCTCAGGCTTCAGCTCGGCCTGCACGGAGATGGTGGCCCGCAGAGCCTCGTGCGCGGTGGCCGCGCCGTCGATGCGCTGCTGCCGCTCGGCTGTGCGCGCGGCGCTGTCGGCCTGCCGCCCGACCTCGAGGAGAAGCGCCGTCCTGTCGGCGAAGTGCAGGTAGAGCGCCTGACGTGACACGCCGGCGGCCGCGGCCACCTCGGACATCGATGGTGACGCGCCGGGCCGTTCCTCCAACAGCCGCCGCGCCTCATCGAGGATCCGCGCCCGCGTCCCGACGTTTCTTGACATGCTGTCAAGTTACCACCTATGTTACTTGACAGCATGTCAAGGAGGCACACAGTGGACGTCGTCGAACAACGGCTGACCGAACGCGAGCTCGCCCTCCCGCCCCAGGCGGCATTGCCGAGCGGAGTCACCATCCCGTTCCACTGGATACGGGTGTGGGGAGATCGAGTACACGTCTCCGGCCACGGCGCACTGACGGGCTCCGGCCAGCCGGCCGGCCCGTTCGGCCGGGTACCGGATGCCGTGTCGATCGAGGCCGCGCAGCAGTCCGCGGTTCAGGCCGTCCTCTCCATCCTGTCGAGCCTGCGCCGCACGCTGGGCGGACTAGACCGTCTGGCCTGGCTGTCGCTCACCTGTTTCGTCAGCGCCGAGCCGGGATTTGCGCAGGCCACCCTGATCCCCAATCCGGCCTCCGAGCTGATTGTGGAGCTGTTCGGTCCCGAGCGCGGCGCCCACGCACGGGCGGCGCCCGGAGTGACCGCGCTGCCCTTCGATCTCCCGGTCGTCATCGCGGCCGAGCTCGTGATCACCGACGCGGACACCGGCTGAGCGCCCTGCTCACCGCTCTCGGGTCGCGCGCGTTGATCAACGCCGGTCGGGTCGGTTGCCGGCCTGAAGCCGAGCCAGCAAGGCGGTGCCGTCCGGGGAGCCGAGCCCGGTGCAGGCGTCCCATCCCGGCCGCGCCGAGTACTTGCCGTTCGAGCCCTGCGTGACGTCGCGGAACCCGTCGGCCGCCTTCCCGGCCGACACGCCCTGGTACAGCAGCGGGTTCAGCAGGCCGAAGGGCTCGCCGGTCGCCTGGGCCAACCGGGCGACGAGGGCGGCCCACAGCGGCGCGACCGCGCTGGTGCCGCCGTAGACGGCCGCCGTGCCGTCGACCAGCACCTGGTAGCCAGTGGCTGGATCGGCGACGGCGGCCACGTCGGGCACGCCGCGGCCGGCGGACGGGACACCGGCGCCGGACTGCCAGTCCGGTAGCGGGAAGGCGTCGCTGACCCCGCCGCCGGTGGCGCCGCCGGAGGTGCCGCCGTTCCACACGGTCTCGGCCGAGATCGTTCCGGTGTCCGGATCCGCGTGCAGGTTCGTGCCGCCGCAGGCGAGGACGTGCGGACTGGACGCCGGGAAGTCGGCGTGGGCGCCGCTGGTGGCGCCGTCGGAGCTGCCCGAGTCGCCGGCGGCGGCCGTGACGGTCACCCCGAGCGTTGCCGCGTCGGCGAACGCGTCGTCCATCGCCGTGCGGGCCTGGGCCGTCCATTCGTCCTCGTTCTGCCCCCAGCTGATGCTCATCGCGACCGGCGTCGGCGTCGCGTGCGCTGCCTCGCTGACTGCATCCAGGAAGCCGGCGTCGGTGTTCGGCGCGAAGTAGACGTTGAACTTCGCACCGGGCGCGAGCGCACCCGCGACCTCGATGTCGAGCAGCACTTCGCCGTCGGCACCCTGAGGATCTTGGCCCGGCTCGTTGTTCGCACCGTCCACGCCGATCGCCGTCACCACGGGACTCGGCACGCCGAGGTTGCCGAAGTACGTGTCGAGTTCGGACTGCGCGAAGCCACCGCCCAGCTCGATGATTGCGACGACCTGCCCGGTTCCGTCGGTGTCCGCCGGGAATCGGTAGATCTTGTCGAGCTGTGGCGGCGTGTAGCTCGTGCTCACCGCCGCTGCGGGCGCGGCCCGGAACTGGGCGCGGGCCTGCGGCCGGTCGTCGAGGCCGAGCACCGCGGTCACGATGCCGTCCAGGGCGGCCGGCACGCTCAACCCGCCGCTGCGCTGGCGGTGCCCGACGAGCCGGCCGTCCGGGGACTGGCTCTCGACCCGCGTCAGCTCGGTGCCGAAGACCCGGGAGAGCTGCGCCGCCGAGCCGGACACCCGTACCCGGCGCGAAGGCTCGTCGGCGGCCACGATCGTCAGACCGAGCCCGGACAATGTGTCGGTGACCGCCGCGATGTCGCCCGCCGCCGCGCCGATCTCGCCTTCGGCCCGGCGCCGCAGGACCAGCGTCGCCGTGACAGTCTCCTCGGGGGCCAGCGGCTCCACCGCGGCGGTGAAGGTGGCCGCGGGCGCGCGCTCGCTGCCCGGGAGCGGTCGGAGGTCGAGCGGCTCGTCGCCCTGATTCATGTGATTTGCAGGCATAAGGACGGTTTACCGTTCTCGTGCGGGCCGGACAAGGGGCAGCGCGCCGCCCGGCTCGCCCGGCCTCGTCCTACATTGGCTCAGACCGCACACTGCTCGAGGAGATCCGATGACCCAGGGGCCGCAGGACTGGACGCCGCAGCCGCAGCCGTACGGAGAACCGCAGTACGGACAGCCGGCGTACGGGCAGCAACCGCAGTACGGGCAGCAACCGCAGTACGGCCAGCAGCCGGCGTACGGCCAGGCGCCGTACGGCTACCCGCAACCGGGTTACGGCCCGGCCGGCTACCCGGCCCCGCCCGGCTACCCGGGCTACCCGACGCCCACCGCCGGGCGTCGGGTCTCGGTCGTCTGGACGGGCGCGGTCCTCGCGCTGTCCGGACTCCTCATCGCCATCGGCTCGTTCATGACCTGGATCAACACGAACGTCGGCACGGATTCCGCCATCGCCGGCACCGACGGCGACCGCGACGGCAAGGTCACCGTGGTCTTCGGGCTCATCCTGCTCGTCCTCGGCGTCCTCATCCTCGCCCGCCAGGGACGGCTCTGGGTGAGCATCGTCGGCACGGTGTTGTCGGCGATCACCGTGCTGGTGGCACTCGCCGACATCGGCGACATCAGCGACAAGAACGACACCGCGCAATTGATCGGCCGGCACCTCGACGTGGGCCCCGGCCTCGTCATGATCATGATCGTGTCATTGGCCGCGCTTGCGGCGTCGATCGTGGCGATCTGCGTCCGCCGATCCAGCCGGTGACGTCCCTCGGTGGTCTCCGACGTGAATCGAAACTGACCGAGCGCAGTGCCTCCGTACCTGGAGGTATTGCGTTCGGTTCGTAACTCGGCATAATCAGCAAAGAGTCCAGGCGGCGGTCCCCCCGTATTGTCGCCTGGACTCTTCGATGTCTCGGAGCCTAGGACGGGCGGCGGCGGATCTTGCTGCCGAGCCAGACCAGCGGGTCGTACTTGCGGTCGGCGACGCGTTCCTTAAGGGGGATCAGCGCGTTGTCGGTGATCTTGATGTGCTCCGGGCAGACCTCGGTGCAGCACTTGGTGATGTTGCACATGCCCAGCCCGTGGTCTTCCTGGGCGGAGTGCTGCCGGTCCAGCGCGTCGAGCGGATGCATGTCCAGCTCGGCGATCCGCATGAGGAACCGCGGACCGGAAAAGGCTTCCTTGTTCTCCTCGTGGTCACGGATCACGTGGCAGACGTTCTGGCACAGGAAGCACTCGATGCACTTGCGGAACTCCTGCGAGCGCTCGACGTCCACCTGGGCCATCCGGTACTCGCCGAGCCCGAGGCCGGGTGGCGGCGCGAAGGCCGGCACCTCCTGCGCCTTCTTGTAGTTGTAGGAGACGTCGGTGACGAGGTCCTTCATCACCGGGAAGGTCCGCAGCGGCGTCACGGTGATGACGTCGTCGGGCCCGAAGGTCGACATGCGCGTCATGCACATGAGGCGCGGGCGCCCGTTCACCTCGGCGCTGCACGAGCCGCACTTGCCGGCCTTGCAGTTCCAGCGCACGGCCAGATCGCCGGCCTGGGTGGCCTGCAACCGGTGGATGATGTCGAGGATGACCTCGCCCTCGTTAACCTCGACGGTGTAGTCGACCAGCTCGCCGCCCTCGGCGTCACCGCGCCACACGCGGAAGTGCGCGTCGTAGGTGCCCTTGTCGGTGCTGGCCTTCTCCTTCGCCGTCGCGATGGCCTCGTCCGGGCTGACGCTCGCGTTCTCTTCGACCGTCGTCATCAGACCTGAGCCTCCTCGAGCACGTCGGCGATCTCCTCATCGGTGAAGTACTTCTTCAGCTCGTCCTTCTTGAACAGGGCGAGCAGGTCGGGGCGCATCGGCGGCATCGGCTGCTTGACGACGTCGATGCCGTCGCCGGCCGCGTTCTGCGAGCAGATCAGGTTGACCGTGCGCCACTCGGCCGACATGGCCGGGAAGTCGTCCCGGGTGTGCCCGCCGCGCGACTCCTCGCGGATGAGCGCCGCTCTTGCGACGCACTCGCAGACGGCGATCATGTTGCGCAGGTCCAGCGCCAGATGCCAGCCGGGGTTGAACGCCCGGCCGCCGGTGACGGACACGTCCTTCGCCCGTTCCTTGAGCTTCTCGAGACGCTCGAGGGCGTCCTGCACCTCGTTCGCCTTGCGGATGATCCCGACGAGGTCGTTCATGCACTGCTGCAGTTCCTCGTGGCTCTCGTAGGCCGAGTCCCCCTGTTGCTCGAACGGGGCGAGTGCGGTCTTCGTGCAGTCGGCGATCTGCGCATCGGTGATCGCCGGGTATTGGCCCTTGAGCGCCTTGACGTAGGCCGCGGCGCCCTCGCCGGACCGGCGGCCGAAGACCAGCAGGTCCGACAGCGAGTTGCCACCGAGCCGGTTGGAACCGTGCATGCCGCCGGCCACCTCGCCCGAGGCGAACAGCCCGGGGACGTTCGTGGCGGCCGCGGTGTC
>NZ_JBHEMO010000059.1:0-36606 GCF_046262535.1 Jatrophihabitans sp.
GGCGGGCCATCGAGGCCTGGGCGCGGCCGGTGAACTCCTCCGGCTTGCGCTGCGCGTAGTCGTGCCACTCGTCGAACTCGACGCCGATCGGCAGGTAGGACAGCGGGTCGTGCGCCGACGTCTGGTCGGTGACGATGTCGATCGGCGCGTCGTTGGCCAGGAACTGCGGGACGAGGGCGGCGGCGTTGCCGAGCAGGCCGATCGAGAGGGGACGCCGGGCGTTGCGGGCTTCTTCGGCCAGGTTTAGCGCCTCCTGGATCGAGCTCGCCTCGACATCGAGATAGCCATGCTCGATCCGGCGCCGGATCCGCGACGGGTCGCACTCGATGCAGATCGCGACTCCGCCGTTCATGGTCACGGCCAGCGGCTGCGCCCCGCCCATGCCCCCGAGCCCGGCGGTGAGGGTGATGGTGCCGGCCAGGGTGCCGCCGAACCTCTTGGCCGCGACGGCCGCGAAGGTCTCGTAGGTGCCTTGCAGAATGCCCTGCGTCCCGATGTAGATCCAGGAGCCGGCCGTCATCTGCCCGTACATGGTCAGCCCGAGGTTCTCCAGCCGCCGGAACTCGTCCCAGTTGGCCCAGTCGCCGACGAGGTTGGAGTTCGCGATGAGCACGCGCGGCGCCCACTCGTGGGTGCGCATGACGCCGACCGGCTTGCCCGACTGGACGAGCATCGTCTCGTCCTGCTCCAGCGTCGTCAGCGTGCGGATGAGGGCGTCGTAGCTTGCCCAGCTCCGCGCGGCCCGCCCCGTGCCGCCGTAGACGACCAGGTCGTCGGGGCGTTCCGCGTTCTCGGGATCGAGGTTGTTCATCAGCATGCGCATCGGCGCCTCGGTCTGCCACGACCGGGCCGTCAAGCTGTTGCCGTGCGGAGCCTTGACCGGGCGTGCGCCCTCCATCAGGTACCTCTCTTCGATCGCCGTGGCTCCCATTGCACACCCGTCGAACGGTCGACGGCCATGGTCGAGGCACCTCCGTTGTCTGGGATCCCAGACAGCGGACTAGCCTCGCAGGCGTGCCCGCCGTGCCTGCTGCCCATCAGACGCTGGCGATCCTGCGTTATCTCAGCCGGCAGGCCGGTCCGGTGTCAGCGGCATCGATCGTCCGCGATCTGAAACTGCCGCGCTCGACGGTGTACCACCTGCTCGCCACGCTGGCCGAGGACGGCTTCGTGGCCCATGTGCCCGAGGACCGCCGGTACGCCCTCGGGCTGGCCGCCTACGAACTCGGGACCGGCTACGTAAGGCAGGCGCCGCTGCAGCGGATCGCCCGAGTGCCACTGGCCGATCTGGTCGACCGGGTCGGGCACTCCGCTCACCTGGCCGTGCTGCACGGACGCGAGGTGGTGTACGTCATCGAGGAGCGGGCGCCCGGCCGTCCTCCGCTGGTAACCGACGTCGGGGTGCGGCTGCCCGCGCAACTCACGGCCAGCGGCCGGGCCATGCTGGCGCGGCTGCAACCGGCCCAGGTGCGGGCGCTGTTCCCCGACCCGGCCGCGTTCGTACTGCGCACCGCAGCCGGGCCCAGGTCGCCGTCCGCCCTTAGGGCGCTGCTCGTCGACATCCGCCGTCGCGGCCATGCCTTCGAGGACGGCGAGGTGACAACCGGTTTCGCGTCCATCGCGTCGCCCGTGCTCGACCACTCGGGACACCCGGTTGCCGGAGTTGCCGTCACCTTCCCGGGCGCTGCGGTGCCGTCCGCGGCGCGCGAGCGGGTCGCCGCCCAGGTCGCGCGGACCGCCGCCACCATCACCCGGCGCATCGGCGGTACGCCGGCGTGAGGGGGGCGACGCCCGCTCGCGCTCGACCCGAGCCGGGAACCAACTGCGGCACGCCGAAATGGTCAGCTGCTCTGGTCGGTGGGCGAATGGCGGCCGCAAGCCGCCCCTCGTGTGCGCGGGTCGGGCACCCGGCCGCCCGGCGGCGGCGGCGGTCCGGTCAGGCTCCGACGCCCGCCACGTCCATGTCGCGCAGTTCCTTCTTCAGCTCGCGGATCTCGTCCCGCAGCCGCGCAGCGACCTCGAACTGCAGTTCGCGCGCCGCGTTCAGCATCTGGTCGTTGAGCTGCTGGATGAGGTCGGCGAGCTGCGCCCGCGGCATCTCGGCCACGTCCAGCCCGCCACCGGCGTGCGCACCCACGCCGACGACACCGCCGGAGACCCCGCGTCCCCCGCGCCCGGGCACCGCGGACTTCCCCCTCGACTGCGACCGGCCCGATCCTCCGACGGCCAGCATCTCCTCGGTGTCCGCGGCTTCGCGGGCCAGCATGTCGGTGATGTCGGCGATCCGCTTGCGCAACGGGGTCGGGTCGATGCCGTGCTCGACGTTGTAGGCGACCTGCTTCTCCCGCCGCCGATTGGTCTCGTCGATCGCCTGCGCCATGGACGGGGTGATCGTGTCGGCGTACATGTGCACCTGGCCCGACACGTTGCGCGCCGCGCGACCGATCGTCTGGATCAGCGATTTGCCCGAGCGCAGGAAGCCTTCCTTGTCGGCGTCGAGGATCGCGACGAGCGACACCTCGGGCAAATCGAGACCTTCGCGCAGCAGGTTGATGCCCACGAGGACGTCGTACTCGCCCATCCGCAGTTCGCGCAGCAACTCCACCCGGCGCAAGGTGTCCACCTCGGAATGCAGGTAACGCACCCGGATGCCCTGCTCCAAGAGGTAGTCGGTCAGGTCCTCGGCCATCTTCTTCGTCAGTGTCGTGACCAGCACGCGCTCGTCCCGGTCGGCCCGCTCGCGGATCTCGTGCACGAGGTCGTCGATCTGACCCTTGGTCGGCTTGACGATGATCTCGGGATCCACCAGGCCGGTCGGGCGGATCACCTGCTCGACGAACTCGCCCTTGGTGCGGCCCAGCTCGTAGTCACCGGGTGTCGCCGACAGGTACACCGTCTGCCCGATGCGGTCGACGAATTCCTCGAACTTCAGCGGCCGGTTGTCCATGGCTGACGGCAACCGGAAACCGTGGTCGACGAGCGTGCGCTTGCGCGACATGTCGCCCTCGTACATGCCGCCGGTCTGCGGCACGGTCACGTGCGACTCGTCGATGACGAGCAGGAAGTCCTCGGGGAAGTAGTCGAGCAAGCAGTTCGGGGCACTCCCCCGCTCGCGCCCGTCGATGTGAAGGGAGTAGTTCTCGATGCCCGAGCAGAACCCGACCTGGCGCATCATCTCGATGTCGTAGGAGGTGCGCATGCGCAGCCGTTGCGCCTCGAGCAGTTTGTTCTGGCCTTCGAGCTCGGCCAGGCGTTCCTCGAGCTCCTTCTCGATGCCGCGGATCGCCTTTTCCATCCGCTCCGGACCGGCGGCATAGTGGGTCGCCGGGAAGACGAAGACCTCGTCGACCTCGCGGACGACCTCGCCGGTGAGCGGGTGCAGGTAGTAGAGCCGCTCGATCTCGTCACCGAACATTTCGGCTCGGATCGCGAGTTCCTCGTACACCGGGAAGATTTCGACCGTGTCGCCGCGGACCCGGAAGGTGCCGCGGGTGAAGGAGAGATCGTTACGGGCGTACTGCACATCGACGAGGCGACGCAGGATCGTCTCGCGCTCGATCTGCTGGCCGACGCGAAGCCGCACCGACCGGTCGACGTATTCCTGGGGCGTGCCCAGACCGTAGATGCAGGACACGGTGGCGACGACGACGACGTCGCGGCGGGTCAGCAGCGACATCGTGGCCGAGTGCCGCAGCCGCTCGACCTCGTCGTTGACCGAGCTGTCCTTCTCGATGTAGGTGTCGGTCTGCGGGACGTAAGCCTCGGGCTGGTAGTAGTCGTAGTAGCTGACGAAGTACTCGACGGCGTTGTGCGGCAGCATCTCGCGCAGTTCGTTGGCCAGCTGGGCGGCCAGGGTCTTGTTGGGGGCCATCACGAGCGTCGGCCGCTGCAACCGCTCGATCAGCCAGGCCGTGGTTGCCGACTTGCCGGTGCCCGTGGCGCCCAGCAGGACGATGTCCTTCTCGCCGGACCGCACCCGCTTCTCGAGTTCCTCGATCGCCGTCGGCTGGTCGCCGGACGGCTCGAAGTCGGAGACCACCTCGAACTTGCCGGTGCTGGGGACGAGGTCCGTACGAACGCGCATGCCTCCACGGTACGAGGCGGGTACGACAACCTGGGCCACCTCGTGCGGGAGCCTGACAGACTCGGCAGATGGTGGAGATCGAGTTCCTCGATCCGGACGAGCCGCCCCCCGGCCTCGACACCGCCGGGGGCGAGGAGATCGGCTCCGAGCCGGTCCGCCGCGCCCCGCCCGACCGCACCCTCGTCGCCGCATGCGTCCTGCTGGCCGGAGCGGCTGCCCTGGCAGTGGCCGCACCATTCCAGGACTTGCTCGTCATACGGCAGCAGGGGGCGGGCCGGTCCGTCACTTTCGCGGCGGACGGCTGGGGCCGGCTCTTTCTGGGGGCCCGGTCGGACGACCCCGGCCCTCTTCACTTCAGCCGATTCGGCATCCCGCTGGTCATCTGCGCGGCGCTGCTGATGGTGGTCGTCGCGGGCCTACTGGCGGCCGCCGCCAGAGCGCCGCTTCCCGATCGGGTGCTGAGGTTCGGTGGGTTCGCCGCGGCGGGGCTTACCGGGGTCCTGGCCGGGCTGGTCTTCGCCATGTGGCTGCTGGTCGCCGCCCAGTTCGGCAGCACCCCCACCAGCACGGTGGACGTCGAGCTCGGCGCCCCGTCCCCTCCGCAATTCCAGTACGGCGCGTGCATCTGGCTGTCCGCCGCCTCCGTCGTCGCCTCCGCGCTCGGCCTCGGTGCGGCCGGCCGCTGGCACCGGGAGCGCAGGTCCGGCCGCCATGCCGAACGTCACGGGTAGCGGCGGCTCCGAACGGGTAAGCCGGCGTTACGCGGCACGGCTCTGGCAGGGTTGGAGCGACGCACAACCTGCAAGACGTTTGGAGTGACGTGGAAATCTGGCCGGGGAACCCCTACCCCCTGGGCGCGACCTACGACGGATCGGGCACGAATTTCGCCCTGTTCAGTGAGGTGGCCGAGAGCGTCGAGCTGTGCCTGTTCGACGCGGACGGGACGGAGACCCGTATCCCGCTGCCCGAGGTGGACAGTTTCGTCTGGCACGCATTCCTGCCCGGCATTGAGCCCGGTCAGCACTACGGCTACCGGGTCCACGGACCCTACGACCCGGAAAACGGTCTCCGCAGCAACCCCAACAAGCTGCTGCTGGACCCGTACGCCAAGGCCATCGACGGGACGATCGAGTGGGACGAGTCCCTCTACGGCTACCACTTCGGCGACCCGGACAGCCGCAACGACGACGACTCGGCCGCCCAGCTGCCCAAGTGTGTCGTCATCAACCCCTTCTTCGACTGGGGCGTCGACCGCCCGCCGCGCCGGCCCTACGCGGAGACCGTGGTGTACGAGACGCACGTCAAGGGCATGACGCAAACCCACCCTGATCTGCCGGAGAACCTGCGCGGCACCTATGCCGGCATGGCGCACCCGGTGATCGTGGAGCACTTGACCCAGCTCGGGATAACCGCCGTCGAGTTGATGCCGGTGCACCACTTCGTCAACGATTCCTTCCTGATCGAGAAGGGCCTTGCGAACTATTGGGGCTACAACACGATCGGGTTCTTCGCCCCGGACCACAAGTACTCGTCGAGCGCGTCAGCGGGCGGCCAGGTCCAGGAGTTCAAGGCGATGGTCCGGGCGCTGCACGAGGCGGGCATCGAGGTCATCCTCGACGTCGTCTACAACCACACGGCCGAGGGCAATCACCTGGGTCCGACGTTGAGCTTTCGCGGCATCGACAACGAGGCCTACTACCGGCTGGTCGAGGACAGCCCGCAGTACTACATGGACTACACCGGCACCGGCAACAGCCTCAACGTCCGGCACCCGAACTCGTTGCAGCTGATCATGGACTCGCTGCGCTACTGGGTGACCGAGATGCATGTCGACGGGTTCCGGTTCGACCTGGCCGCGACCCTCGCCCGCGAGTTCTACGACGTCGACCGGCTGGCCACCTTCTTCGACCTCGTCCAGCAGGACCCGATCGTCAGCCAGGTCAAGTTGATCGCCGAGCCCTGGGACGTCGGGCCCGGTGGCTACCAGGTGGGCAATTTCCCGCCGCAGTGGACGGAATGGAACGGCAAGTACCGCGACACGGTCCGCGATTTCTGGCGTGGCGAGCCCGGCACGGTCGGCGAATTCGCCGCTCGGATCACCGGTTCGGCCGACCTGTACAAGACGTCCGGACGCCGCCCGGTGGCCAGCATCAACTTCGTCGTCGCGCACGACGGGTTCACGTTGCGCGACCTCGTCTCGTACAACGAGAAGCACAACGAGAACAACCTGGACGACAACAACGACGGCGAGAGCCACAACCGGTCGTGGAACTGCGGCATCGAGGGCGAGACCGACGACACCGGCATCGTCGAGCTGCGGGCGCGTCAACGCCGCAACTTCATCGCCACCCTGTTCCTCAGCCAGGGCGTCCCGATGCTGTGTCACGGCGACGAGCTCGGCCGCACCCAGGGTGGCAACAACAACGGCTACTGCCAGGACAACGAGGTGACCTGGATCGACTGGAACCACGTCGAATCCGACCTGGTGGCGTTCACGCGCCACGTCTCGGAGCTGCGCCGCGACCACCCGGTCTTCCGCCGGCGTCGCTTCTTCGACGGCCGCCCCACCCGCCGCGGCGACCAGTTGCCCGACATCAGCTGGTTCACGCCGGACGGCAAGGAGATGACCGAGGAGGACTGGGACGCCGGTTTCGGTCGCAGCATCGGCGTCTACCTCAACGGCGAGGGCATTCCCGACCGGGACGCCCGCGGCCAGCGCGTCCTCGACGACTCGTTCATGCTGTGCTTCTGCGCCCATGACGAAGCGATCGACTTCACCGTGCCCGGTGAGGACTACGGGACCGCTTGGGAGGTCGTTGTCGACACGACCGCACCGGTGGCCGACGGCAAGGTGATCAAGGCCGGCGGCAGCGTGCAGGTCGGCCCGCAGACCATGGTCGTCCTGCAGCGGACTGCTTGATGAGCGTTCCCAGCTCCTCCTACCGGCTGCAGATCCGCTCGTCCTTCGACCTGTACGCCGCCGCGGATGTGTGCGACTACCTCGCGACCCTCGGAGCCGGCGCGGCGTACCTGTCGCCGCTCCTGCCCTCGGCCCGGGGGTCCGACCACGGCTACGACGTCATCGCATTCGACACCGTGGATCCGCAGCGCGGGGGCATCGACGGGTGGACGCATCTGCTCGCCGGCGCCCGCGCGCGGGCGCTCGACGTCGTCGTCGACATCGTCCCGAACCACACCGGCGTCGCCGACGCGGCCGAGAACAAGGCGTGGTGGGACGTGCTCGGAGCGGGCCGCGAGGCCGCCCACGCGCACTGGTTCGACATCGACTGGGCCCGCGGCCGGCTGCTGCTCCCCGTGCTCGGTGACGACTTCGACGACACGCAGCTCGAGGTGGTCGAAGGCACGGGGCCGGACGGTCGCACCGGTCCCGAACTGCACTACTTCGAGCACCGGTTCCCGATCGCCGACGGCACCGGCCCGCGCGAGGGCGACTCCCCCGCCGACGTGCATGCCCGTCAGCACTATGAGCTCGTCAACTACCGGCGGGCCGACACCGAGCAGAACTACCGCCGCTTCTTCGCCGTGACGTCGCTGGCCGGGCTGCGGGTCGAGGACCCCGAGGTCTTCGACGCGACGCACGACCAGATCGCACGCTGGATGCGCGAGGACGGCATCGCCGGGCTGCGTGTGGATCACCCCGACGGCCTGGCCAACCCTTTCGGGTACATGGAGCGGTTGCGGACGGTCGCCGGCGAGGACGCGTGGCTGCTGGTCGAGAAGATCCTCGAAACGGGCGAGGAGCTGCCGCCGGATTGGCCGGTCGACGGCACGACTGGATACGACGCGCTGACCGAGGTGGGCGAGGTCTTCGTCGACGGCACGGCCGAGGGGCAGCTGGACGTGCTGTATCGCGAGCTGACCGGTGACCAGCGCACGGCCGAGGAGCACGTGCACGCGGGCAAGCGCGACGGCGTCGAAACGATCCTGCAGGCGGAGGTCAACCGCCTGGCCCGGCTGGTGCCCGCCATCGAGCGGGCCGGCGAAGCGCTCGCCGAACTGCTGGTCGCCTTTCCGGTCTACCGCTCGTACCTGCCGACCGGCGCCGCTGACCTGGCGACGGCCATCGAACGCGCCCGCGACAGCCGTCCAGATCTCGCCGACGCGATCGACGCGCTGACCCCGCGCCTGTCCGATCCGGCCGACGAACTCTGTTCGCGGTTCCAGCAGACGTCGGGCGCTGTGATGGCGAAGGGCGTCGAGGACACCGCCTTTTATCGCTACACCCGCTTCGTCGCCCTCAACGAGGTCGGCGGTGATCCCGCCCGTTTCGGCCTCGACCTCGACGGCTTCCACCGTGCGCAGTGGCGCCGGCAGGAGATCGCCGCGCGCGGGATGACGACGCTCTCGACGCACGACACGAAGCGCGGCGAGGACGTGCGCGCCCGGATGGCCGTCCTGAGTGAGCTCCCGGAAGCGTGGGGCGCCCTGGCCCGGCAGCTCATGGCCGCCGCGCCATTGCCGGACCTTCCGTTCGCCTACCTGTTGTGGCAGACGTTCGTCGGCGTCGGTTTCATCGAGCGGGACCGCATGCACGCCTACGCCGAGAAGGCGATGCGCGAGGCGGCGACGTCGACGACGTGGACCGCGCCCGACGAGCGGTTCGAGGCGGCGGTGCATGCGGTCGTCGATGCGGCCTACGCCGAGCCCGCCGTGCACGGACCGTTGGCCGCCTTCGTCGACCGGGTCACTCCGCCGGGCTGGTCGAACTCACTGGCCCAGAAGCTGGTGCAGCTCACCATGCCGGGCATCCCGGACGTCTATCAGGGCACCGAACTGTGGGAGGACTCGCTCGTCGACCCCGACAACCGGCGCGCGGTCGACTTCGACGGCCGGCGCGCGCTGCTCGATCAGCTGGACGCCGCGGACGACCCGCCGGCCATCGACTCGTCGGGCGCCGCGAAGTTGTGGGTCGTGTCCCGCGCCCTGCGGCTGCGGCGCGACTGGCCTGACCTCTTCGGCGGTTACGCGCCCCTGATGGCGTCGGGCAGCGCGGCCGCGCACGCCCTCGCCTACGACCGCGGTGGCGCGATCACTGTGGCGACGCGGCTGCCGGTGGGGCTCGCGCAGGCCGGTGGCTGGGGCGACACGGCGATCGACCTCGGCGGTCCGGCGACCGATGTCATCACCGGGCGCAAGGTCTCGCGCGAGGTGGGCCTGGGCGAGTTGCTCGACAGCTATCCGGTCGCCTTGCTGGTTCGCTGACCAAGATCCGCCTTCCAGCCCGGGCTGGTTGATTTCCCGCGCCGAAATCAACCACGACGGGCGGGAAGCGCGAGCGGGGTCGCTCAGTGCGGTGGGGTGAGCCGCTCCTTGAGGGCCGCCACGTCCAGCTTCGGTTGCGGATACTGAGGGTCGAGATCGACCAGCGTCTCGCGTAACAGCTCGCCGATCGCCCAGTTGCGGTACTTCTTGTGATCGCTGGGCACGACGTACCAAGGGGCCACGTCGGTGTTGCACCGCTCGAGCATCTCGGAGAACGCCGACTGGTAATCACTCCACCGCGCGCGCTCCTCGAGGTCGCCCTCGTTGAACTTCCAATGCTTGTCCGGATTGTCGAGGCGGGCCAGCAGCCGTTTGCGCTGTGCTTCGAAGGAGATGTTGAGGAAGCACTTCAAGATCGTCGTGCCGCCGGCGACCAACTCGGCCTCGAAGTCGTTGATGATGTCGTAGCGAGCGCGCCACTCGTCCTCGGGGACGAGGTCGTGGACCCGGGCGATGAGGACGTCCTCGTAGTGCGACCGGTCGAAGACACCGATGACGCCCGCGGGTGGCAGCCGTTTGCGGATGCGCCAAAGGAAGTCGTGGGCGCGTTCCTCCTCTGTGGGCGCCTTGAAGGCCGTGTACTGGACGCCGATCGGTCCGAACGAGCCGACCACGTGCTCGGTGACGCCGCCCTTGCCGGCCGTGTCGATGCCTTGGAGCACCAGCAGGATGCTGCGCGTGCCGTCGGCCGTCGACTCCGCGTAGAGGCGGTCCTGCAGCCCGCGCATCTGGGCCAGGTCGTTGCGCAGGTCGCGGTTCTTCTTCGTCGGAGCGAGCGGGCGCGCGGCCGGGTTGTGGCCGGCCAGTTCCACCGGCCGCGTCCCCACTGCGAGCGCCTCACGCATGCTCGTGGTTGCCATCCAGTGATCCTGGCACGCCGTGGTTACCGCGCCGAACCGGTCGGGCAGGGTGAGCGGTGTGACTGCCATCCGCGTGTGGGCTCCCAACGTCTCGTCGATCCGGGTCCGGGCCGACGGTCAGGACACCCCGCTCGACAAGACCGACGGCGGCTGGTGGACGGGGCCCGACCTCCCGGCGGGCACCGACTACGCGTTCCTGCTCGACGACAGCGACGAGGCGATTCCCGACCCGGCATCGCGGCGGCAGCCCGAGGGCGTGCACGGTCCCAGCCGCGTCTACGACCAGAGCGGGTTCCAGTGGCGCGACGCCGAGTGGTCCGGCCGTGACCTCACCGCTGCGGTGATCTACGAGCTGCACATCGGCACCTTCACCGAGGGGGCGACCTTCGACGCCGCGATCGAACGGCTCGAACACCTGGTCGATCTCGGCATCACCCACGTCGAACTGCTGCCCGTGAACGACTTCAACGGAGTCTGGAACTGGGGCTACGACGGCGTGCTCTGGTACGCGGTGCACGAGACCTACGGCGGCCCCGACGGGCTCAAGCGGTTCGTCGACGCCGCGCACGGGCGCGGCCTGGCCGTCGTGCTCGACGTCGTCTATAACCACCTCGGCCCGTCGGGCAACTATCTTCCGCGCTTCGGCCCCTACCTGAAGACCGGCCGCAACACCTGGGGCGACCTCGTCAACGTCGAGGAACCGAACGTCCGGCCCTTCATCATCGACAACGCACTGATGTGGCTGCGCGACTACCACGTCGACGCCTTGCGCCTGGACGCCGTCCACGCGCTGCAGGACGACTCGCCGACCCACATCCTGGCTGAGCTGTCGGCGGCCACCGACGAGCTGGCCGGCGCGCTGGGCCGGCCGTTGACGTTGATCGCGGAGTCCGATCTGAACGACCCGCTGATGATCACGCCGCGCGACCTGGGCGGCTATGGGCTGGCAGCGCAGTGGGACGACGACGTGCACCATGCGCTGCACTCGACGCTCACCGGCGAGACGCAGGGCTACTACTGCGACTTCGGCCCGCTGCACGTCCTGGCCAAGACCTTCACGAAGGCGTTCCTGCACGACGGCACCTACTCGACGTTCCGTGGACGTGTGCACGGCCGTCCCATCGACCCCGCGGTGCACAAGGGCTGGCAGTTCGTGGTCTGCCTGCAGAACCACGACCAGGTCGGCAACCGAGCCGTGGGCGACCGGCTTCCCGAGCTCACGACGCCACAGCTCGTCGGGGTCGGCGCCGTGCTCCTGCTGACCTCGCCGTTCACGCCGATGCTCTGGATGGGCGAGGAGTGGGCCGCGGCGACCCGCTGGCCGTTCTTCACCTCCCATCCGGAACCGGAACTGGCCGAGGCGACGGCGAAAGGCCGGCTCGAGGAGTTCGCGGGACACGGCTGGGACACCGCCCAGATGATCGACCCGCAGGACCCGAAGGCCTATCGGAGCGCAATCCTCGACTGGTCGGAACCGACCGCGGGCACACACGCGGAAGTCCTCGACCTCTACCGCACTCTTCTGGCCCTGCGGGCCGCCGAACCGGATCTGCGGGACGGCGAGTTGGCCGAGGTGAAGGTCGACTTCGACGACGACGCCCGCTGCCTGGTCGTGCACCGTGGCCGGTTCCGGGTGGCGGCGAACCTGGCCGACGCCGAGCAGTCGCTTCCCGTGCAGGGCGGTGACGTGGTGCTGGCGACCGCCGACGCCCGGCCGTCAGCCGAGGGCCTCGCGCTTCCCGCGCAGAGCGCCGCGATTGTGCGGTTGTAATCCGGCCCTGATCAGCGATCGGTTGCCCAGCGGGCCGCCCACGCGTCGAGATGGCCGATCTCGCGAGCCAGCGACTCGCCGTCGGGCGTCAGCCGGTAGCCGCCGGCGACGTCGGCGACCAGGCCGGCGCCGAACAGCTCGGTCAGCCGGGTGACGAGCACGCTCTGGCTCATGCCGCCGACGGCACGCCGGAGGTCGTTGAAGGACAGTGTGCGCTCCCGCAGCTCCCACAGGATGCGCAGCGTCCATCGGCGGCCGATGAGGGTGAACAGCTCGGCGAGCGGACGGTCGGTCGTCGAGTCGCGAGTCGGCGAAGTCATGATGGCTGCGAATTTAGTACCGATGGACGGGAAGGGCCAGCGGGCTCCCCGGACGCGGCGCTACTGGATCTCGCCGACCACGATGCCGGGAACCGGTTCCTCGACGCGCACGACATCGGCTTGCGGCGCCTTGCCGGACTCGACCTCCCATTGCTCGACAAGGGCGCTGCTGCATCGCTGCGCCGAGTCGAAGTCCTCGAACGGACCGACCGCGCGCGGCCCTACGAGTTGCTGCCCTTCGTCGGTGAGCACCACCACGAACACCGGCCACCTCCACTTTCGGCGTAGGCAAACCTATCAATTCGGCCGCGGGCCGCGCGGCTCCGGCGCGTCGATCACCCGGCCGGGGAACCGCTCCGGCGGCGGTCCGAACGCCTTGCGGGCGGCTCGGATGGCGGCCCGGGCCAGGGCGGCGTTCCCGCCGGCGCCGATCGCGGCACCGATACCCAGCGGGAGCGCCCGGCCGAACAGCAACGCGCCCTGCCTCGTACCGATGCGGCGGACCAGCAGTCGTCCCAGATGGCTGTTGATGCCGGTGATCCTGTCCTTCGGCGTGGAACGGGACAGCACTTCGGCCCAGTGCGCCTCCCCGGCCGCCGCACCTTGGAGGGCTGGGATCGCGGCGTCGCCGACGAGCACGGAGACGACCAGCGCGCGGCGGACCTCGGGATCGCTGACCGGCACGCCGTGGAGTTCGGCCAGCGCGAGCACGAACATCGCCGACGCGGACACAAAGGCCGTGATCTCGGCCGCGCCGGATGCGATCGTGGCGACGGTCCCGGCTCCGGGCACGGCCGCCGCCGCCCCGGACGCTCCGCCGATGCCGACCACTGCGGCCAGATACCGCTTCTCCAGCTGCTCGACGACCTCGGCCGGGGTGAGCTCCGGATGTTTGCGCCGGACCCGGTCCAGGTAGTTCTGTACCACCGGCCGCTGGATGGTCAGCGCCTTGTCCAGGGCGGCGTCGAGGCCCCGTTCGACGCCGGGTGGCACCGGGATCCGGCGCTTATCCGACTTCGACTTGGCCACGCTCCTCCCCTACCCATCGGCGGCCCGTCATGACACGTCCTGGCGGCGAACCCACACCTCGCGCACGATCAGCAGCAATGCCGCAGCGGTGGGCAGAGCGAGCAGCGCGCCGACGATGCCGCCGACCGCGCCGCCGATGAGCACCGCGACGATCGTCAGGTACTCGGGGATGTCGACCGAGGAACGCATCACCCGCGGGTAGATGACATACCCCTCGAGCGCCTCGTAGACGGCGTAGAACAGGACGCAGGCGATTCCCGTCGACAGCGACGTGGCGAACCCGACCAGCGATACCACGCTCGCCCCGACGATCGACCCGAGGAGCGGGACGAGATCGAGCAGCGCGACCAACAGGGCGAGCGGCAGTGCGTAGGCGCTCAGTCCCACGCACAACAGGAGGACGAGCGTCACCGTTCCAGCCAGCAAGGCCACCCCGACGGCACCGATCACGTATCCGCCCACGCTGCGCAGGATCGCGTCGCCCAGCTTCTCGACGCGGTCGCGGCGGCTGGCCGGAGCCAGCGAGTACATGCCCTTCTTCAACTGCGGCAGCGCGGATAGGAAGTACAGCGTGAGGACCACGACGACGACGGTGTTGAGCAGCAGGTTGAGCACCGAGATGCCGACATCGAAGATGCGGCTGAGCGTCGACGACGACAGGTTGGCGTCCTGGATCCGGTCCTGCAGACCGGACAACACGTGGTACTTGTGGTCCAGTTTCGCTACGGACCGGTTGCGGCGCAGGTCGTCGAGCAACCGCGGCGCGTTGTCGACGAGTGAGGTGACCTGCGACTCCAGGGCACCGCCGATCACGAACACGACGGCAGTGATCACGCCGAAGAACAACACGGCCACGGCGACGACAGCCCAGCCGCGCTTCATCCCCCTCCGTACGGCGAACGCCACCACCGGGTCCAGGCCGACCGCGAGGAACGCCGAGATCAGGACAAGGACGAGCACCGAAGCCGCCTCGTCGACGGCGAACCCGAGGACCAGCGCCGACAGGCCGCCGAGCGTGAAGAGGAACCCGCGATTGAACGGCGTCTGCCGCGATATCGGCGCGCCGGGCTCGCCGTACCGGGTGGTCTCGGTCTCGGGCTCGGGCACCCACGGCTCCCCTCGCGCGGCCGCAGCGTCGCGGCGTGGCGCCACCCTACGGCGGGCCGTGCTGAGATTGGTGGATGCGCGTCCTGTTGCCGAGCCCTGCCGACGAGGTCGACGTCCATGCGTTCTACGCCGATCACTGGCTGGAGCCCGGCGGGCTGCGGGTCAACTTCATCGCTTCGGTCGACGGTGCGGCGTCCGCGGCCGGCAAATCGGCCGGGCTGCAGACTCCGGGGGACAACCTGGTCTTCGCGGCGCTGCGCGACCTCGCTGATGTCGTTGTCGCCGGCGCCGGGACGGTCATGGCAGAGGGCTACCGGGCGATCACCGTGCCCGAGCCGCGCCACTCCATCCGGCGGGCCTACGGCCTGCGGGACGCACTGCCGACCGCGGTGGTCAGCCGGACGCTGCGCCTCGACCCGTCGGCGCCGCTGTTCGTCGATGCGGGCGGCGAGAGCCGCACGATCGTACTGACGTGCGAAGCCGCGCCGGCTGACCGCCTCGCCGCGCTCGGGCGTGTCGCGGACGTCGTGATCTGCGGCGGTGACGCGGTCGAGCCGGCCCGCGCCCGGGCCGCGCTGGAGGAGCGCGGCCACTCCCGCCTCCTGTCCGAGGGCGGCCCGACCGCATTCGCCGATTTCGTCGCCGGCGGCGTCGTCGACGAACTGTGTCTCACCGTTTCGCCCCTGCTCATCGGCCCGGGACCGGTCCGGGTGACCGCCGGCGCCCAGTGGGCCGGGCCCGCCGGGCTCGCCCTCGTCGGAGCGCTCGAAGAGGACGGCGCGCTGTTCCTGCGCTACCGGGTGGACCGGCCGGCTGTCGGACCGCTCGCCTAGCCTCGTCGTCGTGATCGTCCACGAGCTGTCCCGGACGCACGCCCGCCGGATCGCCGTCCGGGCCCAACTGCTCGACACTCCCCGGCCGACCGACCTCATCGACACGGTGCGGCACCTGACGATGCTGCAGCACGATCTGACGGCGGCGGTCGCACGGAACGCCGAGCTTGTCGTGTGGAGCCGGCTGGGCTCCTCCTGCGCACGCGCGGCCGTCACCGACGCAGTCGACGAACTGGGGCTCATCGACGTCCAGGGGTTGCTCCGGCCGGCCGAGGACCTCGTGCTGTACCGCGCTGAGATGGCCGAGTGGCCAGGGGTCGACGACGTGCCGTTGTGGCTCGAGGGCCAAGCCGCGTGGGTGCAGGCGAACGACGGGTTCCGGCGTGACGTGCTCGACGAGCTGCTGCGCGACGGTCCGCTGACGCAGCGCGAACTGCCCGACACGTGCACGGTGCCTTGGCGCTCGTCAGGGTGGAACAACAATCGCAACGTCGCCATGATGCTCGAGATGTTGGCGCTGCGCGGCGAGGTCGCACTGGCCGGCCGTCGGGGCCGCGACCGGCTGTGGGACCTCGCGTCACGCATTTACCCCGACGACGACCCCGTGCCGGCCGCCGAGGCGGTGCGGATCCGCAATCAGCGGCGGCTGCGCTCGCTCGGCATCGCGCGGGCCAAGGGCCAGGTCTGCCCCAACGAACCGAACGGCGTCGACGAGGTGGGCGAACCCGCGGTCATCGAGGGCGTGAAGGGGCAGTGGCGCGTCGACCCGATGTACCTCGAGGGCTCGTTCCGCGGGCGGACGGCGATTCTCTCGCCCCTCGACCGGCTCATCTTCGACCGCAAGCGGATGGTGGAGATCTTCGAGTACGACTACCAGCTCGAGATGTACAAGCCGGCGGCCAAGCGCCGCTGGGGCTACTGGGCCATGCCGATCCTGGACGGGGACCGCCTTGTCGGCAAGATCGACGCGACCACCGACCGGAAGCGCGGCGTCCTGCGGGTCGACGCGATCCACCAGGACGTCCCGTTCTCCAAGACCATGACCGAGTCGGTCGGCCGGGAGCTCGAGGATCTCGCGACCTGGCTCGGCGTCGACCTGCTCTTGCCCGCGGACTGAAGAAGCAGGCGGCTAGACCGGCCGCGCCAGCTCCAGCGCAAGCCGCAGCGGCGCCGTGAATGGGCCGAAGTCATGGTCCCCCAACTCGGCTTGGGCCACCGCTCGAAAGATCAGGGCACGCAGAAAATACTGCGGGAAGTCCGGACGGTCCGCGACGGCGTCCACAAGGTGCGAGCCGGCGCCTTCGCGGAGCAGCGCGTCGACCACCACGATGGCGGCCGCGGTGACCGGCGGACGCCAGAACGGAGAAAGATCGAGGATGACCGGCGCCCGGCCATCGGCGAACAAGACGTTGCCGGTCAGATCGCCGTGGACGAGCTGCGCCGGCGCGTGGAGCGGGCGGAGCAAGGGCACGATCTCGCGAACAGGGGGCACGTCGAGGAATGCGCTCGCCGGGGTCTCCCCCCACGCGACCCGGTCCGCCACCGCCCACGGGTCAACGCGCTCGTCCATCCACCCCGGCCGAGGCACGTCGGCCACTGCGCGATGAAAGGCGTCACCGGTCGCGATGATGTCGAGCCACCGGCCGGCCGCCGGCCGCCCCGCTTCGAACCGCCAGGCGGTCCACCCGTCGACGACGAGCTCTCCGGGCGGGGATCGCAGCGGCGGCGCGACCCGGAACTCCGGGTGCCCGTCCACGCGGTTGAGCAACGACTCCTGCCACGCGAGCGTCTCGGGATCGCAGTCCAGCGGCTTGAGGACGACCCCGCCGACCCGCCACACCGTGCGCCGGCCGCCGGAGAGCGCAACGGCATCGCCGGACGCGCCGAAGGCCGCCACCACGTCGGGCGGCGGTGGGTCGCCGGGATCACCAGTCGGCACTGTTACGGCGCCGTCCAGGGCAGCTCGCGTTCGCCGGAGCGCAGTCCGGACTCGCGGGCGCGGGCCGCCGCGGCGGCCCGATCCGCGACGCCGAGCTTGGTGAAGATGCGAGCTTGGTGAAGATGTTGGTGATGTGGTTGCGGACCGTCTTCTCGCTGAGGAAGAGCGTTCCGGCGATCTCGGTGTAGCGCCGGCCGTCGACCATCAGGCTCAGGATCTCGGTCTCCCGCTCAGTCAGTCCCAGGTCCTTCGCCGCCCGGCTCGGCGACGACCCGGTCAGCCGATCGGCGACGGCAGACGCGGCCGCCGCGCCGAGCACCATGTTGCCACAGGCAACGGCCCGGATCGCGGCCACGATGTCCTCCTGCGTCGCGCCCTTGAGTACGTAGCCGCGGGCGCCCGCCCGCAGCGCCGCGATAACCGCGCGATCGTCCTCGTACATCGTCAGGATCAGCACCGCACCGGCGAAGCCCTGGGCGGTGAGGCGGTTCGAAACCTCGATGCCGTTCAACGCCGGCAGGTTGAGGTCGAGGAGGACGACATCCGGGCCGTTCGCGGCGATCACCGCGAGCGCCTCGTTCCCGTCGCTCGCCGAGCCGACGACCATGACGTCAGCAGCGTCCTCCAGGGCCCCGAGCAGTCCGCGGCGGAATATCGGGTGATCGTCGACCACCACCACGCGGATGCCGCCGGGCCGATCCCCCTCACCCATCGGCGCTCACCGGTGCAAGCGGCAGGCGGGCCTGGACCCGGGTGCCCGTCGACGAACTCCGCACGTCGACCGAGCCTCCCAGTTCGGCGGCGCGTTCGAGCATCGAGGGCAGACCGCTGCCTCCGTTGCGGCTCGCCGCGCCGCCGTGGCCGTTGTCCGTCACCTCGAGAAGGAGCCAGCCGTCGGAGGACGACAACGTCACCTCGCAGTGCGTCGCCCCGGCGTGCCTGACCACGTTCGTGAGCGCCTCCGAGCCGATGCGGTACGCGGCGACGTCCGCCGCGGCGGAGACCGTCGGCAGCTCGCCGGTCCGCACGCTGATCTGACAGTCCGTCCGAGCGGCGAACGCGTCGCACAACTGCGTGAGCGCTCCGGCCAGACCAACCTCGTCGAGCATGGGCGGCCGCAATCCGTCGACGACCCGGCGCACGTCGGTGATCAGGCCGGCGACGTCGTTACGAGTCTCCTTGATCAACCGGCTGGCCCGTTGTGGGTCGCCGTCCAGCGCGCGGTCGGCGGACTCCAGGCCGAGCGCGACACCGGCCAGCGTGGGCCCGACGCCGTCGTGCAGCTCGCGCCGAAGCCGCTGCCGCTCGACCTCACGCGAGGACACGAGGCGCTCGCGGGTGTGCTTCACTCCGACGGCGAGCGAGGCCGCATGGAGCACCACCCCCAGTTGGGCCGCCGCCGCGCCGAGCATGCGCTCCTCCTGATGGTTTCAGTCCCTGTGCGCGCCGTCCGGCCCGCAGCTCGCCCAGCTCCTCCCCGGAGTGGCGGACAGGGAATCGCTTCTCCGTCCCGGACGGCATTCCGACCGCGGCGATCGGCTCATGCTCGGAACCCCCATCGACGAAGGCGGCCACGTAGGACAGCCGCAGCGTGTCGGCGAGCGCGGCGACCAGTGCCGGCGCCGCGGCGTCCTCCGACGCCAGTTCCAGCTCCCGTGCGAGGCGGGACGACACGGCCGCGGCGTCTCGGCGCTGACCGTAGAGCAACCAGTCGACGAACGTCCGCAACTTCGTGCTCACCAGCTCGACGAGCAAGACGACGAGGATCGCCACGAAGATGATCTGCTCGTTGGTGCCCGAGTACTTCCGGATGAGTGGAACGACGAGAATGATCACCGCCATCGCGACGAGCGCGAGCAGCAGGGTGGAGAGCACGCGGTGTGCCACGGACTCGATGGTCCGGCGCGCCGCGCTCCCGGTGAGCGTCGGCACGGTCAGGGATTGCTCGGTCGCCGGCGCCGGCCCAGGGCTGACACGGCGGCGATGACGGCGACAACGAGGAAGATCAAGATGGTCACCATGAATCCGTACCAACCGAAGGCGCTGATGTAGTACCACGCGCCGGACGTGTCGTCCGCGCCCGGCGCGGAGAGCAGGAACAGGCCGACCGCGACCAGGAAGATCACGGACAGGACGCGGACGGGGTGCTGACGAATCATTTTCTTCTCCTTCGCTCTGTCGCAGCCACGTGCTGCGATACCGGAAACGGTCGCAGCCACCTTGTCCCGATGTCATGGGAGCCGCGGTCCCGATGTGGGGGCGCTCCTGTCACAACTGTGCGACACGAACGCGGACCCGGCCAGTCCGCGGACAGGATCATCACGATGGCACGCTGGAGTCATGGGAACCGGCGACCGGCTGCACTTCGCGGTTCTCGGCGACTCGATCGCTTACGGGCAGGGCGCCACCCGGCAGACGGAGACCGCCGGCGCTCGGCTCGCGGCCCGGCTGGCCGCGGCCGGAACGCCGGCCGAGCTGCGCGTCTTCGCCGTTCCCGGCGCCCGCAGCGACGCAGTGGCCGCCCAGGTGCGGCGCGCGGTCGAGTGGGGTGCCGAACTCGCGCTGATCATCATCGGCGCCAACGACCTCACCCGCCTGGTACCGCCGGACCGGGCGGCCGCTCAGCTGGGCGACGCGGTCACCCGCTTGCGTGCCGCAGGCGCGCAGGTGGTCGTCGCGCCGGCCCCCGACCTCAGCGCCGTGCCGTGGGTGCCGCCCCAGCTCCGGGCGGTGGTCAAGGCCGGCAGCGACCTGCTCCGGGCGGCACAGACCCGGGCGGCGATCGGCGCGGGGGCCGCGGTTGCCGACGTGGGCGGCGGCACCAGCGCGGCCTTCGCTGACGACGTCTCCCTCTTCTCGGCCGACCGCTTCCATCCCTCCAGCGCGGGTTACGCGCGCATCGCCGAGGCGCTCGCACCGGCCGTGCTCGCCGCGGCGGAGGCGTGTCGGGGCCGGACGGCAGAATGAGCCCGATGAAGCTGCCAGTGATGCCACCCGTCGCGCCGATGCTCGCCAAGTCCGTCCCGACCATCCCGGCCGGCGCTTCCTACGAGCCCAAGTGGGACGGCTTCCGGAGCATCATCTTCCGTGACGGCGACGAGGTCGAGTTCGGCAGCCGCAACGAGAAGCCGATGACCCGCTACTTCCCGGAGCTCGTCGAGGCGGTCAGGGCCGAGTTACCCGAAAGGTGCGTGCTGGACGGGGAGATCGTGATCGCGACCGATGGCGGCCTCGATTTCGAGGCGCTCCAACAGCGCATCCACCCCGCCGTGTCGAGGGTGACGATGCTCAGCGAGCAGACCCCGGCGTCGTTCATCGCGTTCGATCTGCTGGCCCTGGGCGACGAGGACTACACCAGGCGCTCGTTCGCCGACCGCCGGGCCGCCCTCGAGGGAGCGCTGGCCGCCGCGTCCCCGCCCATTCATCTCACTCCGACGACCGACGATCTCGACGTCGCCCAGCGGTGGTTCGTCGAGCTGGAGGGCGCCGGTCTCGACGGCGTCATCGCGAAGCCCCTCGACGGTATCTACCAGCCGGACAAACGGGTCATGTTCAAGATCAAGCATGTTCGGACGGCCGACTGCGTGCTGGCCGGTTTCCGGTGGCACAAGACGTCGACCGAGCAGAGTCCGCTCGTGGGGTCGCTGCTGCTCGGCCTGTACCAGGACGGCAAGCTGCAGCACGTCGGTGTCGTCGGCGCGTTTCCGGCGAAGCGTCGGGCGGAGCTGGTGGGCGAGCTCGAACCGTTGGTGTTGCGCGACGGCGACGAGCACCCCTGGCAGGAATGGGCCAGCGCCGAGGCCCACCAGGGACAGCGCCTCCCGGGCAGCGTGAGCCGCTGGAACGCCACCAAGGACCTGTCCTTCGTGCCGCTGCGCCCCCAGCGCGTGCTCGAGGTGAAGTACGAGCACATGGAAGGCACCCGATTCCGGCACCTCGCGCACTTCGTCCGCTGGCGCGACGACCGAACGCCGGAATCGTGCACGTACGAGCAACTCGAGCAGCCGTTGACCTTCGCCCTCAACGACATCGTCCCCGACCTCAGCCGGCCTGCCGGTCCGGCTTCGCCCTGAACTATCCTGTGCCGATGGCCGCACGCCGAGCACAGGCTGGGCTGGCCCGCCCCCGCCCGCAGCCACATCCGGAAGCGAAGCGCAAGGCCACGTCGGCCAACGGCCAGCTCGCCACCACCGCCGGCAGCGCCATCGTCACGGCCGCCCGGGTCGGGCGCCTGCTCGGCCGCTCCGGCTGGCGGATCGCCAAGCAACTGCCCGGCGTCACCGCCATGGAGCATCAGGCGCAACGGCTCAGGCAGGCCGCCGCCGCCGAGATGCTGCGTCTGCTCGAGGTGCCGCAGCAATTCTTCGGGACCGCGAGCCCGGAAGAGCAGCGCGTGATGATGCTCGTCCAGAACTCCGACACCGACCCCACTCCGTTGCGGACAGCCATGACCGAGCTGCTGCACCGTTCGTCGGTCTCGACGGACCGGACGAGCCGGGAGTACCTGTTCGGGACGATCGTCAGCCAGTTGGTGCCCGACGAAGCCCGCATCCTGGCCGCGCTGGCCGACGGCGGCCGGTTCGCCGCCGTCGACGTGGTCGCGCGGCAGGTCGGTCGCCCGGGCAGCCGCACCGTGCTGGCCAACGCCTCCGTCGTGGGCAACGTCGCCGGTGTCGCCTGGCCGCAGAACACGACGACCTACATCGCGCGGCTGCACAGCTTCGGCCTCGTCGAATTCGGGCCGGCAAGCGAGGAGCTGAACAAGCAGTTCGGCCAGCTCGTGGCCGACGAGGCCGTCCAGTTCGCCCGCAAGCAGATCGACACGGACAAGCTCGGCAGCGCGAAACTCATCCGCAAGAGCGTCGCGCTGTCCGCCCTCGGCCGTGATTTCTGGGCCGCCTGCGCCCCCGACCGCAACCGTCTCGCCAATCCGGCGGGCTGACCGCTCGGTACGGTGCAAGGCGTGGCCCGTGCATCGCGTCGTCGTCCGCTCCCGCGCACGGCATTGGCCGGGTTGGCGACCATCACGCTCCTCGCTGCCTGCACGTCGGACGTCCAGAACGGGCACGGCGCGCTCGCCGGCTCCGCGAGCGCGCCGAGTTCGACGCCGGCGCCCGCGCCGTCCGCCGGCTCCGCGCCGGTGCCCGCCCAGTCACCCGCCGATTTCGCCGACTGCAGCGACCGGATCAACATCTCCGCGCTTGGGCTGCCCGCCGGCCGGCAGGCGCGGCTCAGCTTCGATTGCGCCGGCATCGCGGTGCCGTTGGACTACGCCCACCCGAACGGCGAGACGGTCAAGCTGCAACTGATCCGGGTGCACGACAGCGCCAACACGTCGTCGACCGGCTCGCTGCTCGTCAACCCGGGAGGCCCGGGCGGCTCGGGCGTCGAGCTCGCGCTCGGACTGGCCGGCCAGATCTCCGAGACCGTCCTGTCCCACTTCGACCTCGTCGGCTTCGACCCACGAGGCGTCGCCTCGTCCAGCCCGATCGAGTGCCTGAGCGACGCGGAGAAGGACCGCCTCAACGCGGCCGCGCCGGACATTCGCACCGCGACCGGTTTCGCCCAGGCCAAGCGTCTCGCCAGGACGGTCGCGGACGAGTGCTCGGCGAAGTACGGCAAAGATCTGGCCGATTACAACACCGTCCAGGCCGCGAAAGACATGAATCAGATCCGCGAAGCGGTCGGCGACAAGCAGCTGAACTACCTCGGTTTCTCCTACGGCACCGAGCTCGGCGCCCAATACGCCCATCTGTTCCCCGGCACGGTTCGCGTCGCCGTCCTCGACGGTGCCGTCGACCCGCTGACCGACGACATCACCTCCTTCGCCGACCAGCTGCAGGGCTTCGAGGGTGCCTTCGACCAGTTCGCCGCCTGGTGCCGGCAGCGCAGCCCGTGCAACCGCGTCGGCAACCCGCGACAGGCGGTGACCAGGGTCGCGGCCGACGCGACGACGGCACCGATCCACAGCTCGGCGCCCGGCGAGACCCGGAAGGCGACGAGCTCGATCGTGTACACCGGCGTGCTGTCGGCGTTGTACTCGCAATCGCGATGGACAGACCTCGGGCAGGCGCTGCTCGATGCCGGCAACGGCGACGCAAAGGGCATCTTCGCCCTCGCCGACGACTACAACCAGCGCTACCACGGCCATTACACGAACATCAGCGAAGCGAACACGACGATCAACTGCAACGACTCCAAGCCGGGCCCCTCCGATGCCACGATTCGGGCCACGGCACGGTCGTGGGCCACCCGCTTCCCGTTGTTCGGGCTGTGGTCCGCGCCATCGCTGTTCTCCTGCCAGCAGTGGCAACCGCAGCGGACGGTACCGCCGTTGCCGACGGCCCCGACACCGAACCAGATCCTGGTGGTCGGCAACCTGCACGACCCGGCGACGCCGTACCAAGGCGCGAAGGATCTGGCCAGGACGCTCGGCAACGCCGAGCTGCTGACGTGGGACGGCGAAGGCCACACGTCCTACCTGCAGGACAGCACGTGCGTGGACGACTACGTGAATGCTTACCTGGTCAGGGGAAAGCTCCCACCAGCCGGAACGACGTGCCCGCGCTGAGTGATCAGGTTCTCAGAAGGGATCCGAAGGTGGGGTGCCGCGCGAAGTGGCTTCCATGATGACCGAGGAACCGGCGCTCGAGGTGCGCGAGCCGACCGGCGCTGTCCGCGGGGTCGTCTTGGTTCTGCACGGAGGGCGGGCGAACGGCACCACCCCGGTCCGCGCGCGCCAGCTGGCTGTGCTGCGAATGGCGCCGTTCGCGCGTTCTCTGCGGCGAACCGGGGCCGAGGAGGGTCTCGCGGTCGCTCGTCTTCGCTACGTCGTGCGCGGCTGGAACGGCGCCAGCCGGTCCCCGGTGCCTGATGTCGAGTGGGCGCTAGACCAGCTGGCCAACCGCTTCCCGGACGTTCCGACGGCGCTCGTCGGCCACTCCATGGGTGGCCGAGCTGCCATCTACGCGGCGGCACATCCGTCCGTGCACGCCGTGGTCGGCCTGGCGCCGTGGATCGAAGCCGGTGACCCGTACGCGCAGCTGGCCGGACGTCACCTCCTGGTGGCTCACGGAGACGGCGACCGGATCACCAACGGGAGCGCGTCCGCGGCGTGGACCCGCCGCGCCGCCACGGTCGCGGCCTCGGCCAGCTACGTCTCGGTTCGCGGCGACGGACACGCGATGCTCAAGCGGGCGTCGCTCTGGCACTCGTTGACGACGTCCTACGTACTCGAGAAATTGTGCGGAACCGTGCCGGACGACGCCGGCTCCCCCGCTGCGGCCGTCATGTCCCAGGTACTTGCCGGACAGACCCCGCTCGTCGTGTGATCGATGCCCCGGACCAAACAGGAGTTGAGATGACCGCCACCCGCCGGGCTCCGGCCGCACCCGCGCCGACCCATGTGGCTGACCAGCGCTGGCCCGACATCGCCACGGTGCCGCGCAAGCCGGTGCGCGCCGTAATCGCCAAGCGCATCTTCCGGCATGCCGTTCGGCGCCTGCCGCTGCGCGTCGTCGAGCCGACCGACTGGTACGGCGGCGGCACTGGCACGGACCCGGTGATGCGCCTCGTCCGTCCCGACGCCTTCTTCGCCCGGCTCGGCGACTCCGGGACCATCGGCTTCGGCGAGGCCTACATGGCCGGCGACTGGACGACCGACGACCTGACCGGGGCGCTGTCGGCGTTCGCGGCCAACATGCGCGACATGGTCCCGCCGATCCTGCACAAGCTCCGCAACGCGGTCCTCAGCCGCCAGCCGGGCTCCCACGACAACACGATCGAGGGCGCGCGCGAGAACATCCACCAGCACTACGACCTGTCCAACGTCCTGTTCAAGCTGTTCCTCGACGAGACGATGACGTACTCGGCCGCGCTGTTCTCCGACGACCCGGCCCGTTCACCAGACAGCCTCGCCGACGCGCAGCGCCGCAAGATCGATCGTCTGCTCGACTGCGCGGGCGTGGGACCGGGTACCCGGCTGCTCGAGATCGGTACCGGCTGGGGTGAACTCGCCCTGCGCGCGGCGGCCCGTGGGGCCTTGGTGACGACGCTGACGATATCGACCGAGCAGGCGGCGCTGGCCGAGGACCGGATTCGGGCCGCCGGGTTGACCGACCAGGTCACCGTGCTGCTGCAGGACTACCGGCGGGTGCGCGGCCGCTACGACGCGGTGGTCAGCGTCGAGATGATCGAGGCCGTCGGCGCCAACCACTGGGACGAGTACTTCGCCACCATCGACCGCGTATTGGTGCCGGGCGGACGCGTCGGTCTGCAGGCCATCCTGCAGGACGACTACACCGTTCTGGCGACGAAGGACACGTACACCTGGATCCGCAAGTACATCTTCCCCGGCGGTCAACTCGCCTCGGTCGAGGCGATCGGGCGGGCGCTGTCCGCGCAGACATCGTTGACGGTGTCCGACCGGTACAGCTTCAACCAGCACTACGCCGAGACGCTGCGCCGGTGGCGCCTGCGGTTCGAGGAGCGAGCCGACGAGGTCGAGGCGCTCGGTTTCGACGAGACGTTCCGGCGGATGTGGTCGCTGTATCTCGCGTACTCCGAGGCCGGCTTCCGCACGGGTTACCTCGACGTCCAGCAGATGACCCTGACCAAGGCGCCGGCCTGATCGAAAACGGCCGGGACATCGCCGATACGGTGGGGTGTGACCGTTGTTCTCGGCCTGGCGGCCGCCGTGCTGTACGGGATCGGGGACTTCGCCGGCGGGTTCGCGTCACGCCGGCACACCGCGGTCACGGTGCTCCTGCTCAGCTACCCGGTGGGCGCGGTGCTGATGGCGGCGATGCTGCCGCTGTTCGGTGGTCACCCCGATACGCGATCAGCGGTGTACGGGGTGGCCGGCGGAGCCGCCGGCCTGCTCGGCGTCGTCCTCATGTACAGCTTGATGACGGTCGCGCCTATCAACGTCATCTCCCCGGTCACCGCGGTGCTGGCGGCGATCGTGCCGGTCGTGGTCGGCGTGATCATCGGCGAGCGACCGCACCCCACCGCTTGGTCGGGTATCGTGCTCGGCCTGTCCGCAGTGGTCCTCGTCAGCCGAACCACCGAGGCCCATCCGCACGGTCGGATCGGGGCCCGGACTCTCGTCCTCGCGACGGTCTCGGGGCTCGGCTTCGGGCTGTACTTCGTGTTCCTCGCCCGCGCCGGCAACCACTCCGGGCTGTGGCCCCTGGTCATCTCGAGGTTCTCGTCGGCGCTGTTGATCCTGCCACTGGCCCGCGCCCGCGGCGCGTTCTCAATCGTCCGCGGACGGATGCTCGGGATCATCGTGCTGGCCGGCGCGTGTGACGCCCTGGCCAATCTCTGCTTCCTGATCGCGTCGCGCCATGGTCTGCTGTCGCTGGCCAGCGTCCTGACCTCGCTCTACCCCGCCATCACCGTGCTTCTGGCCGTCTCACTGCTGCGCGAGCACACCACCGCGACCCAACGGATCGGCCTCGGGCTGGCGCTGGGATCGATCGTGCTCATCACGGTGTAGCGGCGGCATACTTGAGACGTGGTCCTCGTCATCCTCGGTGTCGTCGTCGTCCTGCTGCTGATCGCGCTGCCGCTGGCCAAGCGCCGCGAACAGCGCAAGGGCCGGCAGTCCAGCAGCATGGGCGACATCCGATCGGCGATCCATGCCGGTAAGGAAGCCAAGATCGAGATCCAGCTCCGCGACCGGCCCAAGCGGCGCGGTCGCTGACGCCGGGCGGCGGGGCTCAGCGCGTCCAGAGGCGCCGGAGGACCCGCTCGCTCGCCCGTCCGTCCTCCAATGAGCAGTAGCGGTCCCGGAAGGCGGCGTAGCGATCGCGGTAGCGCTCGCGGACGGCGTCGAGATCCAGCACCGCGTCGATGAGTGCGGTCGGCTCGCGCAACAGCGGGCCAGGCGCCTCGGCGGCGAGGTCGAAGTACACACCGCGGACGTCGTCGCGGAAACGTTCGAAGTCATAGACGTAGAAGAGCAGCGGTTTGCCCGTCGCCGCGAAGTCGAACATCGCCGACGAGTAGTCGGTGACCAGTACGTCCGCGGCGAGATAGAGCTCGGCCACCTCGGCGTACAGCGACGCATCGTCGACGCACGGACTGCTGGTCGCCGTGTGCCGGTCGGTCTGCAACGCGTGGACGCGCAGGAGCAGATGGAACCGTGGTCCCAGCTGCGCCATGAGCTCGCTCACGTCGAGCGCCAGCGGCACCGGGGCCGTCGTCTCGGCGAACACTGCGTCGTCCCGCCAGGTCGGGGCGTACAAGATGACGACGGTGTCGTCGTCGATGCCGAACTCGGCACGCACCCGCCGCCGCACCGCGTCCCGGTCGGGCGACAGCAACAGGTCGTTGCGCGGATAACCGGTCTCCCAGACGTCGCCGACGTAACCGAACGCGCGACGCAGGCGCGGTGTGCTGGGTCCGTTCGGCGAGAGCAACACATCCCACCGCGCGATGTCGCGGTCGAGGCGGTCGAGGCGGCCCGGCGGGGCCCACAGCACGTCGCGATGGATGCGCTTGAGCGGCGTGCCGTGCCAGGTCTGCAGGTACACGCTCTCGTCGCGTTTCGTCCACTCCACATCCGTGTGCGTGTTGGCCACCACGATGTCGGCCGCCTCGAGTGCCGCCACGCATTCCGCGTCATAGGGCGTGACGGTGACCACGTCCGCCGGAAACGTCGAGCGGTGCGCCGGGTGGGCCAGCCACAGGTGCGAGTCGTCCGGACGCTCGCGCAACCAGCGTTCGTACAGCGCGCGCGGATTGTCGCTGTACCTGCCCTCGAAGCTCTGGTGGACGACATTCATCCGGACATCCCATCACCCCGGTGCGCCGGCAGCGCTGGGACGGGTGCCACCGTTACCAGCGACGTACCCATGGGTATCGAGCTCAGGCAGCGCCGAATGAAGTGCGCATGCCCCGCCGATGTCCCGGCGGATCGCGCAGCCGCCGCGCTGCGCTCTTTTTTGGAGTACCCCGTGGTTGGCCTCTCATCACTTGCGCACGCGCCCACGGTCGGGCCGACCGAGGACGCCGAGCACGTCAGTTTTCCGTCCTACGACCGCGACAGCCTCGTACCCGCGGTCGTCCACCTCGGCGTGGGCGGGTTCCACCGCGCCCACCAAGCCGTCTACTTCGACCACCTGGCCGCCTCCGGTTGCTCGGAATGGGGCGTCGTTGGCGTCGGCATCAGCCGGCCCGAACTCGGCGAGGTGCTCGAAGCCCAGGACCATCTCTTCCTCGTCGTCGAGCGACAGGGCGACCGGAGCCGGGCGCGCGTGGTCGGATCGATGGTCGACTACCTGTTGCTGGCCGACGATCCGGCCGCGGTGACCGAGCGGATGGCTGACCCGCAGACCCGCCTCGTGACGATGACGATCACGGCCGATGGCTATCGCGTCGACGACGAGATGCAGCAGGGTGACTCGGTGTTCGTCCCGGTCGTGGAAGCACTCGACAATCGTCGTCAGGCCGGCGTGGCGCCGTTCACCGTGCTGTCGTGCGACAACCTGCCCGACAGCGGTGCAGCGGCCAGGCGGGCCGTGTTGGCCGTGGCCGCCCGCCGCTCGCCCGAACTCGTGGAATGGATCGACGCGAACGTCTGCTTCCCGTCGAGCATGGTCGACCGCATCACGCCGTCGACGTCCGATGAGGTCCGCGACCAGGTGCAGGACGAGTTCAACATCGACGACGGCTGGCCGGTGGTCACCGAGGAGTTCTCGCAGTGGGTCATCGAAGACTGTTTCAGCAACGACCGGCCGCAACTCGACCGCGTCGGCGCCCGGTTCGTCGACGACGTGGCCCCCTACAAGTTGATCAAGTCGCGGCTGCTGAACGGCACGCATTGCGCGCTCGGCTACCTGGGCTACCTGGCCGGGTACCGCCGGACCGATGAAGCGATGGCCGACCCGCAGATCGACCGGTTCATCACCGCGCTGATGCGTGACGAGGTGGCCCCGCTGCTGCCCGGGGACGTCGCGGGCATGGAGCTCGACGGCTACCAGCGCGACCTGCTCGAGCGGTTCGGCAACACCGAGATCGGTGATCAGCTCGCCCGCCTGTGCGGGCGCGGGTCGACGAAGATGGTCGACTACGTGCTGCCGTCAGTGCACGAGGCGCAGGACCGGCCCCATCGCCTGCTCACGCTCGTTGTTGCCGCCTGGTGCCGCTACCTGCAGGGGACGGATCTGCAGGGCGAGCCGATCGAGGTCAAGGATGCTCGCCGCGACGAGCTCCAGCCCCTCGCCCGGACCGCGGGTGAGGATGCGCGTCCGTTCCTGGAGGTCGAGGGCATCTTCGGCGATCTGGCCCGCGGCGAGCAGTTCTGCGCCGAGATCAACCGCCTGGTGAGGTTGCTCGACGAACGCGGAGTGCAGGCCGCCATCGCCACCTGCTTCGAGGACGCATGACGATCACGGGCCAGAGCCTGACGGACCTGACCGGCGTCACGACCCTGTTGTGCGATGCCGACGGAACCCTGTTCCCGTCGGAGGACCCGACTTACGACGCCTCGGCGATCGTCACCCAAAACTTCGCCGCCCACTACGGGCTCGAGGGGACGTTCACTGCGGAGGAGCTGCGTCGGGTCGGGGCCGGGCGCAATTTCCGGGCGACCGCCCGCGACCTGCTCGCCTCGGCCGGCGTCGAGGTCGACGCGACCGAACTCGGACGGTGGGTCGACCGGGAGCAGGAGGACGTCACGGCGCACCTGCAGAAGACGCTGGCGACCGACGACGAGGTGATGTCGGCGCTCGCCGACCTGAAGCAGCGATTCGAGCTGGCCATCGTCACCTCCAGCGCCGAGCGCCGGGTGGCCGTCTGCTGCGCCGTGACCGGGGTCGACCGATTCTTCGCCGCAGATGCGCTCTACAGCGTCGAGGACAGCCTGCCGACCCCCGTCAGCAAGCCCGACCCGGCGATCTACCTGCATGCTCTCCGCTCGCTGCGCATCCCGGCCTCGAGCGCTGTGGCGATCGAAGACTCGACCAACGGAACAAAGTCGGCAGTGGCGGCCGGCATCCGCACGGTCGGTCTCGTCCGGTTCGTCGGCCGATCCGAGCAGGGCCGACGGGCGACCGAGCTCCTGGACGCCGGCGCAGAAGCGGTGTTCCGCTCCTGGCCGGAGCTCGTCGAGGCGCTTGCCGGATAACCCGCAGCCCGACTGGGTACCGAAAGGGCAGCGATCCGCTTCGAGCTGGAGGAGATCATGAGCGAGCAAGAGGACCCCATCGTCGGCTCCGGTGCCGGGAACAAGCCGGAAACCACCGAATCGACGGCCACCGGTTCGTCGCTTCCGACGCCGGCCAGCGAGCCGAGTGAGAGCCCGCAGGACGGCCGCTCAGAAGCGGAGCAGGATCGCGGCGACAACGACGAGTAGCCGCCTGGGGCACGTCAGCGCGGTGACATGCTCTCGCGCCGCCGCCGGTTGAGAACGAGGTCGATGCCGCCTACCACCGCGGCCAGCGCGACGAAGGCGAGCGCCGCGAGGACCGCCGCGCGGAGGCCGTCGGCGTAACGCCGCGCGGCGGCCCCCGGACCGCCGATGTTGGCGAAGAACACGGCGCCGATCACGGCCTGGCCGATCGCCAGGCCGATGCGCTGCGCCGTCTGCAGGACTCCGCCCGCCGTGCTTCCGGTGACGGGGTCGACCTCCATCAGGGTGAGCGCCTGGTTGGGGGTGATGATCGCGCCCGACCCGGCGCCCATCACGAACAGGGCCGGCGCCAGCACGAGCGCGGCTCCGGCGCCATGGGCATGCGTCGCGAGCACCGCCAGCGCTGTGGCGCCGGCTCCGAACGTCGCGGTGGCGGCCAGCACGAGCGGGCGGCCGATGCGGGTGACGACGCGGCCGGCCAGCGGCGCTGCGATTCCGCTGCCCACGGCGTAGGCCATCACGCCCAGTCCCGAGGCCAGAGCCGAATAGCCGAGTCCCTGTTGGTAGTAGAGCGCAAGCACCAGCGTCAAGCCGGCCATCGCCGGGAAGAAAGTGATCGCAAGCAGGACGCCGGAGGTGTAGGAGGGCACCCGGAACAGGTGCAGATCGACGAGCGGGTCGCGCCGCAGGCGCGTCAGCCGGCTCTCCCGCCGCGCGAAGGCCGCAAGCAGAATCGCGGCCGGCAGGGCGAGCCACGCCAGCCGCCCGTCGTGCAGCGCGTCGTACTCGACGGCGGCGAAGAGCACGCAGAAGGTCGCCCCGCCCAGCAGGGCCGCCCCGGCGACGTCGAGCCGGTGCCGGCCGGTGGCCGGGTCGTCGGGCAGCAACCGTCGGCTGACCAGGATGACCGCCAGGCCGATCGGGACGTTGATGAAGAACACGAGCCGCCAGCCCACGTGCGCACCGCCGAGCGCGATGAGCGCGCCGCCCAGCACCGGGCCGAGCGCCGCGCCGATCCCCACCGTCGTGCCGAGGACGCCGAACGCCCGACCCCGCTCCTCCCCCGGGAACAGCTGCTGGACCAGGCCGGACACCTGCGGATTGATCAAGCCGCCGGCCAGACCCTGCAGGACGCGCGCGGCGATCAGGATCCCTGCCGTCGGCGCGAGCCCGGCGAGCAAGCTCGTGGCCATGAAGCCGCCCACGCCGACCTGGAACATCAACCGGCGGCCGTGGTCGTCACCCAGCCGCCCGCCCAGCACCGGTACGAGGCCGAACGCCAGCGTGTAACCGCTCACCACCCACTGCAGTTGCGCCGGCGTTGCTGCCGTGGCTCGGCTGATCGAGGGCAGCGCCACGTTGGTGACGCTGACGTCCAGCAGCGTCATGAACAGGGCGCTGCAGCAGGTCAGCAGAGCCAGCCACCGCCGCGGATCCAGTTCCGGATCCGCGACGGCGCTCATGAGTTCACCCTAGGAGGGTCGCTCCATGATCAAGAGACGGCTCCCGTCGAATATCGACGAGAGCCGTCTGTTGATCAAGCCGGCTCGAGGTCAGGCCAGGTCGAACCGATCGAGGTTCATGACCTTGTCCCACGCGCGGACGAAGTCGCGCACGAACTTCTCCTTCGCGTCGTCGGTCGCGTAGACCTCGGCCAGTCCCCGCAACTGCGAGTTGGAACCGAAGACCAGGTCGACCGCCGTGGCCGTCCACTTCACTTCGCCCGTGGAGCGGTCCCGGCCCTCGTACACGTTCTCGGTCGAGACCGAGGTCTTCCACTCGATGCCCATGTCGAGCAGGTTCACGAAGAAGTCGGTCGTCAACGTCTCCGGGCGATCGGTGAACACGCCGAGCGGGGAACGCCCCACGTTGGCGTTCAGCGCCCGCAGACCGCCGATGAGGACCGTCATCTCCGGAGCAGTCAGCGTCAGCATGTTGGCGCGATCCAGGAGCAGCGTCTCCGGCGACAACTTCTCACCCGCCCGCAGGTAGTTCCGGAAGCCGTCGGCCCGCGGCTCCAGGACCAAGAACGACTCGACGTCGGTCTGCTCCTGGGTGGCGTCCGTACGCCCGGGCGAGAAGGGCACCAGGATGTCGTGTCCGGCGTTGCGGGCCGCCTGCTCGACGGCCGCACAGCCGCCCAGCACGATCAGATCGGCCAACGAGATGCGCTTTCCGCCCGACTGGGCGGCGTTGAACTCCTGCTGGATGCGCTCCAACGTCGACAGCACGGTCGCCAGGTCGGCCGGCTGGTTGACCGCCCAGTTCCGTTGCGGCTCCAGCCGGATCCGGGCGCCGTTGGCGCCGCCACGCTTGTCGGTGCCCCGGAAGGTGGCGGCCGACGCCCACGCGCTGGTGACGAGCTGCGAGACGGCCAGTCCCGACTCCAACACCGTGCGCTTGAGCGCGGCGATCTCCTCGTCGCCGACGAGCTCGTGATCCACCGCGGGGACTGGGTCCTGCCACAGCTGGGGCTCGGGCACCCACGGCCCGAGATAGCGCGAGACCGGTCCCATGTCGCGGTGCAACAGCTTGTACCAAGCGCGGGCGAAGGCGTCGGCGAACTCGTCCGGGTGCTCGAGGAACCGGCGGGCGATCTGCTCGTACACCGGGTCGACCCGCAGGGCGACGTCGCTCGTCAGCATCGTCGGCCGACGCTTGTCGGCCGGATCCTGGGGGCCGGGAATCGTCCCCTCGCCGGCGCCGCCCTTGGGCTGCCACTGCCAGGCACCGGCGGGGCTCTTGGTGAGCTCCCACTCGTAGGCGAACAACGTCTCGAGGAATGAGTTGTCCCACTTGGTCGGCGTCGGCGTCCAGACGACCTCGAGGCCGCTGGTGATCGCGTCGGCGCCGACGCCGGTCCCGTAGGAGTTCTTCCATCCCAGGCCCTGCTGCTCGATGGGTGCGCCCTCCGGCTCCGGTCCCACGTAGTCGCCCGAGGCTGCTCCGTGGGTCTTGCCGAACGTGTGACCGCCGGCGATCAGCGCGAAGGTCTCCTCGTCGTTCATCGCCATTCGCCGGAACGTGTCGCGGATGTCACGGGCCGACTTCAACGGGTCAGGCTCGCCGTTCGGGCCTTCCGGGTTGACGTAGATCAGGCCCATCTGCACGGCGCCGAACTGCTCGCCGAGCTCGCGGTCTCCGCTGTAGCGCTCGTCGCCGAGCCAGGTGTCCTCCGGTCCCCAGAAGATCTCCTCCGGCTCCCAGACGTCCTCGCGGCCGAAGGCGAAACCGAACGTCTTGAACCCCATCGACTCGAGGGCGACGTTGCCGGCGAGGACGAGCAGGTCGGCCCACGAGACCTTGCGGCCGTACTTCTGCTTGACCGGCCAGAGGATCCGCCGTGCCTTGTCGAGGTTCGCGTTGTCCGGCCAGCTGTTGAGCGGAGCAAACCGCTGCGCGCCGTCACCGGCGCCGCCGCGGCCGTCGAAGATGCGGTAGGTGCCGGCCGAGTGCCAACTCATCCGGATGAACAGCGGGCCGTAATGGCCGTAGTCGGCCGGCCACCAGTCCTGCGAGGTGGTCATCACCTCGACGAGGTCGCGCTTGAGCGCATCGAAGTCGAGCGTCTTGAGCTCTTCGGCGTAGTTGAAGTCCTCGTCCATCGGATTGGCGCTGGGCGAGTGCTGGTGCAGCACCTGCAGATCGGGCTGATTCGGCCACCAGTCACGGTTCGTCCTCGGCCGGGTCGCCGCCGGTGTCGGCGACGAGATCGCCGGGTTCTCGCTCTCGCTGTTGCTCTCAGACACGTCGGTCCTTCTCCTGTCTCGGGATTTCCTTGGCATTCCTGCTGGCGCACGCGGGACACTGGCCCCAGTAGACGACCTCGGCCTCGTCGATGTCGAAGCCGTGGGCATGGGACGCCGTCAGACACGGCGTGTCGCCGACGGCGCAGTCGACGTCGGCGATGGCTCCGCACGTCCGGCACACGACGTGGTGGTGGTTGTCCCCCACGCGCGCTTCGTACCGCGCGACCGAGCCGGCCGGCTCGATGTGGCGAACCAGCCCGGCCGTCTTCAGCGCCCGCAGGACGTCGTACACGGCCTGCTTGGACACCTCGCCCAGGTCGTCGCGGACGATCCTGATGATCGAGTCGGTATCGGCGTGGGCGTGCTCGTGCACGGCGGTCAACACCGCTACGCGCGGACGGGTCACCCGCAACGAAGCCTTCCGGAGCAGGCGCTCGACCTCCGGCTTCGTGGGCACGCCACCGAGTCTCGTCGCCTTTTCTGGATTTAGTCAAGTAAACGGCGGGGAATGGTCGCGGGCGGGCGCCTGCCCTCGACATCGTCGGCCTGATCGCGCTTCAATAACGTTTCCGCATGCGACCGTTCCATTTCCTGGCCGATGTCAGCGCCGTCCGAACCGGTCCTCAGCTTGCCGCCGAGGCGAACCGCGCCGAGCAGATGGGCTATCACGCGCTCGTCCTGCCCGACCATTTGCTCGGCCAGCTGTCGCCGGTCGTGGCGATGGCGACGATCGCGGCGGCGACGACGACGCTGCGCACGTCGGCCTTCGTGCTGAACAACGACCTTCGTCATCCGGCGGTGCTCGCCCAGGATCTGGCGAGCATCGACGTGCTGTCCGGAGGCCGGCTGGACGTGGCCATCGGCGCGGGCTGGAACCGGCCGGAATACGACGCCATCGGGCTGAGGTTCGACCCGGCGCCGATCCGGCAGGCCCGGCTGGCCGAGTCGATCACGGTGCTCAAGGGCCTGTTCACCGGCGCGGCGTTCAGCTTCGCCGGAAAGCACTACACGATCACCGACTACGCGGCCGGACCCGCGACGGCGCAGCGACCACATCCGCCGTTCTTCATCGGCGGAGGCGGTCGGCGCACGCTGGAGCTGGCCGGCAGGGAGGCCGACATCGTCGGGCTGGCACCGCGCATCCTCAAGAACGGAAAACTGGACGCCGGCTCGATCACGATGGCCGCCACCCGGGAGAAGATCGCGTGGGTCCGTGAGGCCGCCGGCGAGCGGTTCGAGTCGCTCGAGTTCAACATCTATCCCTCCACCTGGCCGGTCACCGTCACCGATGACCTGCACGGCGAAGCGCGCCGCGTCATCGACGCGATGCGCAGCCGTACGGGTGTCGAGTTGAGCGAGAATCAGGTGATCGACTCACCGCACCTGTTCATCGGATCGATCGACCGGCTCGTCGAGAAGTTCCTGCAGCTGCGCGAGGAGCTCGGTGTCTCGTCGGTGCTGCTCGGCGACATCGACGAGCTGGCGCCCGTCCTCGAGCGGCTCCTTTGACGCCCGTCGGCGGCAGCGAATAGCGTCCCGGGCAACCGTTGGGATGAGGAGACGTCGATGACCACCCTGTCCGCTCTGGTCGCCGGGCTCGCGTCCGGATCGGTCGAGGTCATCGATCTGACGGCGCCGCTCTCCAGCGACACGCCGTTGCTGGAGCTGCCCGCGCAGTTCGGCCAGACGGCGCACTTCGAGCTCGAACTGATCTCCCGCTACGACGACGCCGGGCCGGCCTGGTACTGGAACAACTTCCGCACCGGCGAGCACACCGGCACGCACTTCGACGCGCCGGTCCACTGGATCACCGGGCGCGACGGCCAGGATGTCGCGTCCGTGCCGCCGACCAGCCTCATCGGTCCGGCCGCCGTTCTCGACTTCTCGGCCCAGGCCGCCGAGAACCCGGACTTCCTGGTCGAAGTGGACGACATCAAGGCGTGGGAGAACGAACACGGCCCGCTGCCTGGCGGTGGTTGGCTCCTGGTCCGCACCGGGTGGGACGCCCGCGCGCACTCGCAGCAGGAGTTTCTCAACGCCGACGAGAACGGCCCGCACACCCCCGGCCTGTCGGCTGCGTGCGCCCAATGGGTCGCCGAGCAATCGCCGGTCATCGGCATGGGCGTCGAGACGGTCGGCAGCGACGCCGGCGCCGCCGCGGGTTTCGACCCGATGTTCCCCTGCCACTCGTTCATGCACGGCGCCGGCAAGTACGGCCTCACCCAGCTGCGCAACCTCGATCGGCTGCCACCGACGGGTGCGGTGCTCATCGCG
>NZ_JBHEMO010000060.1:0-17260 GCF_046262535.1 Jatrophihabitans sp.
GAGAAGTCGAGCCCGTTGGTGAAGGCGGCGATCGCGGCGTCGGGCGAGAGGAACTTCGCCCGCGGCTGCCCGTGCTGGTCGACGATCACGACGCGCACGGTGCGCAGGTCTGCTTCGCGGATCCGGGCCGTCACCTCCTCGGCCGCCGCCCGTTGCTCGTCGGTGTGCAGGCCGTGCTCCTGGACGAAGCCGTGCCGGCCGACGCCGGCGGAATTGGCGGAATCGTCGGCCGATTTTTTCGTCATCGAGGCGCGCTCTCATTCTGCATAGCGGACTTGGCACCAACCTGTTCGTCGATCATGGACGCCAACAACTGCTCGGCCGTGTCCTTCGTCTTCATCTGCGCGATCGTGATGGACGTTTCGGTGCGCTGGATGCCTTCGATCTGCCAGATCCGGTTGAGCAGCAGATCGCGCAGGTGACGGACGTCGCGCACCCGCAGCCGCACGAGCATGTCGAACGCGCCGGTGACGAGCAGGACCTCGTCGACCTCGGGCAGCTCCGCCAACTTCTCCATGATCGTGCCCTGCTGATAGCCCTGCACCGCGGTGATCGTCAGGTACACCGGCGAGTCATAGCCGAGTGCGCCCCAGTTCAGCCGCACGCCGTATCCGGCGATCACGCCTTGGCGTTCCAAGCGGGCGACGCGGTCGGCGATGGCCGGCGCCGACATGCCCAGTTCGCGAGCCAGGCTGCGCTGCGACAGGCGCGCGTCCTGGCGCAACAGCAGGAGCAGTCGCAGGTCGATGACGTCGAGGGCCACCTGCGGCGACGGCGACACCGCCGAGTCGCGGACCGTGCGCAGCGGTGCGCCGCCTGCTCTCCGGCGAGAGGTGGCGGCGCTGCGGCCCGGGCTCGGCATGTGGACGTCCCTTGAGATCCTCGTGAGTGCCAATTCGTCGTGCTGCTTGTCGTTAGCCACTTCGAGTAGCAGACTTGCCTGGTGTCCGTAAGTCGATGACGAATATCGTCTGGCGAATGTAAGGTCGTGTCAAGATGCATCCAACGCTGAGTGTCGATCCGGCAGCCGCTGTCGGGAGCGTCGACGCTGCCGCGGCCAGGCCGTGGGATGACCGGCTCGCCCGGCGCACGCGCGGCCGCGACGGGACGCTGTCGGCGATCCTGGCGCTGGCCAACGTCTCGGGCGTCATCAACTTCTCCGGCGGCTTCCCCGACCACTCGATCTTCCCGACCGAGGCCTTGCACCGGCTGACCGACAAGTTACTGCACGACGACGCGGCCGTGGCGCTGCAGTACGCCCCGAGCGAGGGCATCGCCAGCACGCGGGAGCTGCTGCGTGACCAACTCGCGCGCACGCAAGGCATCCGACCGGCCGAGTCCGAACTCATGATCACCAGTGGCGGGATCGACGCGATCACGCTCATCGCCAAGAGCATGCTGGACCCGGGCGACACGGTCTTGGTCGAGCAGCCGAGCTACGTCGGCGCGGTCACCGGCTTCGCCACCTTCGATGCCAGGGTGGTCGGTGTCCCCATCGACGAGCAGGGTCTGGACGTCGAGGCGCTGGCTCGGCTGCTTGCCTCCGGGGAGCGACCGAAGGTGCTCTACGTGATCCCCGACCACCAGAACCCGACCGGCTGGACCTTGATCGAAGAACGGCGGCGGGCCCTGGTCGAGATCTGTCGACGCCACGGGGTCCTGATCGTCGAGGACGTCGCCTACCGCGAGCTCGGTTTTGCCGAGTCGCCGGCGCCGAGCCTGTGGTCCCTGGCGCCGGACACGGTCGTGCAGATCGGGACCTTCTCGAAGACGTTCTTCCCGGGGGTTCGCCTCGGATGGGCCGCGGGGCCGGCCGAGGTCGTCGAGCAGATGGTGTTCGCGAAGCAGAACTCCGACCAGTGCGCCGGCGCGCTCGGGCAGCGGCTGCTCGAAGAGTTCGTCCGCGGCGGCTACTACGACGACCAGGTCGCGGGCGCCCGCCGCCTCTACCGGCGTCGCGCCGCGGTCATGACCGAGGCGCTGACGGCTTCGTTCGGGGACAGTCGCGCGACGTGGTCCGAGCCGGACGGTGGGTTCTTCTGCTGGGTTCGCCTACCCGGCGTCGACACCGTCGAACTCGCCGCGCGCGCCCGCGACGCGCACGTCGCGTTCGTGCCCGGCGCCGGGTTCTTCGTCGGGGGCGGCGACACCGAGCATCTGCGGCTGTCGTACAGCCGGGTGGCCGACGCGGACATCCCCGAGGGTATTTCCCGCCTCGCGGCCGCTGCTCGACTCGCCTCGGGTTGAGCCGCCCGTCATCCCGACCGATCTCTGTCGAAGTCACCCGAAAGGACGCCCGTGAGCACGTCGCACTTCAACACCGAAGCCGGAGGAGAGCCCACCTCGGAGGGGCGCTTCGTCGACGTATCGGCCATCGAGCCCCTCGAGTACGTACCCGGTCTGCAATTCCAACCCGTCCTCGGCGAGAAGTCGCTCGTCAACTTCGTGTCCTTCGACCCGCACACCGAGGCGCCGATGCACGTGCACGCGGAGGAGCAGGTCGTCGTCGTCACCGAGGGCGAGTTCGAGTTCACGATCGGCGAGGAGACGCGGACCATGCGGGTGGGCGACGTCGCCGTCATCCCCTCTTGGGTGCCGCATGGCGCGCACACCTTGGACACGCCGTGCAAGGAGATCGACATGTTCTCGCCCCCGCGCGCGACCTTGCTCGAGCACGCCGAGAAGCAGATCCAGCGCGAGGTTCCTCCGGTCTGATGGACCTCGGACTGGCCGGCCGCCGCGCCCTCGTCACCGGCGGCTCGAAGGGAATCGGCCGCGCCATTGCCGAAGAGCTGCTCGCCGAGGGTGCCGCGGTGGCGATCTGCGCGCGCAGCAAGGACGAACTCGACAGCACCGCGTCCGCGCTACGGGAGAGGTTTGTTTCTGCAACCGTCGTCGACCTCGTTGCCGATGTCACCGATCGGCCGCAGGTCGAAGCCCTGGTGGCGCACGCGGCTGACGCCCTCGGCGGGATCGACATCCTGGTGAACAACGCCGGCGGCGCGCATCCGGGCAACTTCGAGGCGCTCAGCGACGACGACTGGCAGGCCGACCTGGACGTCAAGCTTTTCTCGCAGATCCGCTGTTTCCGGGCCGCCCTTCCGCACCTGCGCAACAGCGAGGCGCCGCGGGTGATCAACGTCAACGCGGTGTACGCGAAGTATCCCGATCCGGCGTTCTTCGCGACCACGGTCAACCGAGCCGCCTGCCTCAACCTGAACAAGGCACTGGCGCAGGAGTTCGGCGCAGAAGCCATCCTGGTCAACAGCGTGAACATCGGTTTCGTCGACACCCCGCAGTGGGAGAACATCCGCAGCCGGCGCGCACCGGACCGAACCAAGGACGAGTTCTTCGCCGGCCTGGCTGCTCAGGAGGTCCCGCTCGGGCGGTTCGGCACCTCCGACGAGGTGTCCGGACTCGTCGCGTTCCTGGCCGGGTCGCGAGCCTCGTACATCACGGGTGCGGTGATCGACGTGGCCGGCGGCATGGGCAAGTACGTCTGAGGTCAGGGAAGCGCCAGTCGCCGGGCGAGGTAGGGCGCGGTTGCGCTGCCCTTCACCGCCGCGATCTCGTTCGGGCGGCCAATGGCGACCACCTGACCGCCCTCGTCCCCACCACCGGGACCCAGGTCGATCACCCAGTCGGCGTTGGCAATGACGTCGAGGTCATGCTCGACCAGCACCACGGTGTTCCCGGCGTCGACCAGGCGGTGCAGCTGACGCAGCAACAACGCGATGTCGGCCGGATGCAATCCGGACGTCGGCTCGTCGAGGAGGTAGAGCGCGTGCCCGCGGCGCGCACGCTGTAGCTCAGTCGCGAGCTTGATGCGCTGGGCCTCCCCGCCGCTGAGCTCGGTGGCCGGCTGACCGAGGCGGAGGTAGCCCAGGCCGACGTCGCGCAGGGTGTCGAGACTGCGGGCAGCGGCCGGGACGTCGGCCAGGAACTTCGCGGCGTCGTCCACGGTCATGGCGAGGACGTCGGCGATGTTCTCGCCCCGGTGGGTGACCTCGAGCGTATCGGCGTTGTAGCGCGCGCCGCGACAGGTGGGGCACGGCCCGTAGCTGCCGGGAAGGAAGAGCAGTTCGACGGCGACGAAGCCCTCGCCCTGGCACGTCTCGCACCGTCCCTCGGGCACGTTGAAGGAGAAGCGGCCGGCGGTGTACCCCCGCGCCTGTGCTTCCTCGGTCGCGGCGTAGAGCTTGCGGACCGCGTCGAACATGCCGGTGTAGGTCGCGAGGTTCGAGCGCGGGGTCCGGCCGATCGGGCGCTGGTCGACCCTGACCAGCCGGTCGAAGGCCTCGAGGCCCGTCACGTCGTGCACGTCGACCTCGAGGTCGGTCTCGCCGGTCTCGTCGTCCGCCTCGGCCACCACCCCGAGGTAGGTGCGCACCACCTCAGCGAGTACCTGCGTCACCAGCGTCGACTTCCCTGATCCGGATACGCCGGTGACCGCGGTCAGCACGCACAGCGGCACGTCGACCGTGACGTCGTGGAGGTTGTGCCGGGTGACGCCACGCAGGTGCAGCCAGCCGTGGGGCGTGCGGGTCTCGTGGTCGAATGGCGCGGCCCGACCGAACAGGTGGTCGGCCGTCGATGACTCGACCCGCTCGAAACCGTCGATCGGCCCGCTATAAAGGACGCGACCGCCGTGCTGCCCGGCGCCGGGCCCGATGTCGACGACCCAATCGGCCCGGCGCACGACGTCCATGTCGTGCTCGACGACGAACAGCGAGTTGCCCGATGCCTTGAGTCGCTGCAGGACGTCGAGCAGCGGTTCGGCGTCGGCCGGATGCAGTCCGGCCGACGGCTCGTCCAGGACGTAGACGACCCCGAACAGCCCGGAGCGCAGCTGGGTCGCGATGCGCATCCGCTGCATCTCACCCGGCGAGAGCGTGGTCGACGCGCGATCGAGGCTCAAGTAACCCAGGCCCAGATCGAGCAGCACCTCGATGCGGGCCACGAGGTCGGCGCAGATCCGCACCGCGACCTCGGTGGTCTCGCCGGACTCCGCGCTCGACGTCGCCGCCGACGCGTCGGACAGCTCGGCTGTGGGCCGCAGCCGGTCGACGAGATCGGTCAACGCCCGCGCGTTGACGTCGGCGATCGTGTGCCCGGCGAACGTCACCGCGAGAGCCTCGGGGCGGAGGCCGCTGCCGCCGCAGTCCGGGCACGGCACGCTGCGGACGAAGCGCATCGCCCGGTCGCGCATCTGCTGGCTCTTCGAGTCGGCGAGCACGTGCATCACATGTTTGCGGGCGCTCCAGAACGTGCCGTAGTAGCCGTAGTCGATCCGGTCGCGCTCCGGCTTGATGAGGACGGAAGGTTGCTCGTCGGTCCACAGCAGCCAGTCGCGATCCTTCTTGCGCAGCTTGCGCCACGGCCTGTCGATGTCGATGCCCAGGCCGGCGACGATGCTGCGGAGGTTCGCGCCCTGCCAGGCGCCCGGCCACGCCGCGATCGCGCCGTCGCGGATGCTCAGCGAGGGGTCCGGGACGAGCAGGTCCTCGGTGACGTCGTGTACGACACCCAATCCCGAGCAGCGCGGGCAGGCCCCGGCGACCGTGTTCGGCGAGAACGACTCGGCTTCCAGCCGCTCGGCGCCGGGCGGGTAGGTCCCCGCGCGCGAGTAGAGCATCCGCACCAGGTTCGACAGGGTCGTGATCGTGCCGACCGTCGAGCGTGAGCTCGGCGCGCCGCGGCGTTGCTGCAGTGCTACGGCCGGCGGCAGGCCGGTGATCTCGTGCACGTGCGGGGCGCCGACCTGCTGCAGCAACCGGCGCGCGTACGGCGCCACGGACTCGAAGTAGCGGCGCTGCGCCTCGGCGTACAGCGTGCCGAACGCGAGCGACGACTTGCCCGACCCCGAGACGCCGGTGAACGCGACGAAGGCGTCGCGCGGGATGTCCACATCGACGTTGCGCAGGTTGTGCTCGCTGGCTCCCCGGACACGGACGCAATGGTCGGGGGGCTCCGTCATGCCTGAGACCTACCCACTTCCGCGTGGGCGACTCCCAACTGCGGCTAAGCGAAGAGCAGACGATCGGCGTAGTGCAGGTCGGCTTTGTCGTAGTAGGGGGTGACCCAGGCCGAGGTGATGGACAGATGCCACGTCGCGGTCGCCGGCGATGTTGCCGCGGGAGCGAGATTGCGGTCGAGGAAGTCGAAATGGTCGACGAGCAGGACCGCTTCGATCGCGAAGACCGTCGCGATGTCGCCGTCGTGGATCGCGAGAAGATTGTCGCCGTTGTCCTGCTCGCCGCCGAGGGCGAGGTTCGAGGATCCGCAATAGACGACGGGGTCGGATCCGTTGAAACCGCACACGACGAATTTGTGGTGCACCTGGTGGTTGGCCGGCGTGGGCACCTGGTCGAACGGCGCAGGCAGCCGCGTCCGGCCCGGCTTGCCGGTCACCAGCACGCCGGTCTTGTGCCGCGGGTTGTAGACGTAGATGCCGTCCGGTGCATCGGAGATGCCGTAGGTGAACAAGCTGGTGTCGGCGTGCAGGTCGCGCAGGGTCGGGTAGACGCTGCCCCCGCCGACATCGATCCCCATCACCGCGAACAGCACCGAGCCCTTGGGCCGACCGGCCTCGGCCGTGATCCGCGCAGTGATCCCGTCCAAGATCTCGGCGGCGAAGGCGGCGCTGTGCGGCGAGAACGTGACGTCGGTGTGCGGCACCTGCGCGCTGGCGAACGTCGTCGCCTGGCCGGCCTCCGGCGTCGCGCGAAAGGCCGGCGCCTTCACCTCGCCGTCCCACGAGTTCTGGAACACCCGGGCGTAGGCGGCCGCCACTGTCGTGTCGTCGAAGACCAGCACGTGGTTGGAGTTCACGTACAGGCCGGTGACCGAGAAGTTGGTCGATCCGGTCAGCACCTTGATCGGTCTTCGGGCGCCCCCGGCGCCGGTGCGGTACACGATCATCACCTTGTCGTGCGAGTACCGAGCGAAATGGCCGCGCTTGATCTCGGCCGGTGCCTTGGCGGCGGCGCGGAACAACGTCTCGAACTGGTCTTCGGGCAGGACGGTTCCCGGTTTCGTGCTGTGATGAAGCGCGGCGTCGTCGAGGATCATCCGGACGCGGCCGTCGGCCCCCAGCGCGAGGAGCGCCGATACGATGTCGGGCTCGCTCAGGTCGTAGGCGAAGACGTCGAGTTGCAGCGTCGCATCGTAACGGATCTCGCTCAGCAGTCCGAGGATGACGTCGCGGGCGGTGAAGCCCAGCCAGGTGTATTCCTGGGCGAACGTGTACGCGGCGCCGTTCGCGGCCGTCCCTGACGTCGCGCTCGTGTCGAAGACCAGGTCGGTGTTCGGCGGCCGGAAGATCGCCACCTCGCCGAAGCGGTGGACGAAGGCCTCGGACTGGGTGAACCCGCGCGTGAAAGCAGCGGTGATCGCGCCCTTGCGAAATGGCGCCACTTCGATGTCCACGCTGACGCTCGTCGACGGGTCCAGGGGGAGCAGTGCGCCGTCGGCGAAGTAGCGCGGCGTGACGACGTAGGTGTACGGGCCGAACGCCGGCTTCTCGCCGAGGCTGCCCGCACCTGGCACGTGCACCCAACGGAACTTGTGCAGCGGCGCGTTGACACTCGAGTTCGCGGCGTGCGCCGGGTCCTGGCTGTGGTCCGCCGGATTGGCGAAGGTGAGCATGTTGCTTACGTAGTGGGTCTGTGCGCCGACGACGTAGGCCACGGTGAAGCCGGCGAGGTTCCTGGTCCTGGCCTTGGTCAGGTTGAACGCGAGCAGCGACTTGGCGTCGCCTCGGTGGGCCTTGACGTGGAGGCCGTTCCCCTTCGCCTGCACGAACATGATCCACGCGCCCCCCGCCGTAGTTCGTCGACGTCGGCCGTACAGCGACGCCAGACGTGCCCAGAATGAGCGACTAAGTCGGATCCTGTCGGGGCCTTAGGTCCCGAATGTGTTGGGTGGGCGCAACTTTCCCAGCGAATTCATTGATCGGGCAACCGGCCGGATGTACGTTCCCGCGGGGCAGTTGATCAAAATTTCGTCGGAGCCGGTTCGCCCCAGATCGCAGGTGTGCTCAGTGCTGCCAAAATCACGATTCAAGCGAGCCGTTTCACTTCTGGCGATCTTGGGGATGTGCGCCACCTTCGCCACCGCTGTCATCGAGCCCGCGGCCCATGCGGCCCCCCCGAGCAGCGCCGACGCGGACGTCCAGGCGATCTGGAACGGCCTCGATTCCCTCCAGTCCTTCTCGCAGGGACTGGCCACCGACGGTGCTTTCGGGCAGGCCCTGCACGACGTCGAGCTCACGCCGGGCGGCAACGACGGCATCGGTTTCGCCGACCTCTTCCAGAAGGCATTCGCCGACCGGCTCAGCGCTGCCAACCCGCTGCACCTGTCCGATCTCGTCAACGCGCTGAAGACGTCCGCGCCGGTCGATCTGGAGAGCAACGGCCGCAGCGCGTCGATCTCGGCAACCTCGTCGACCAGCGGAACGGTGGAGTCGCTCGCGTTCGACCTCACCGTGAACCGGCGGGTCGCGAGCGCGCCGATGACGCTCGCGATCTCGTCGCCCAAGTTCAACTTCACCGCGCCGGTGCAGGTCGATCTCGCGTTGCACGCCTCGTTCACGGTCGCCTATGACAGCACCACCGGCGGCGTCTACTTCGACACCACGGGAAGCGCGCCGGCATTCACGCTCGCGGCGGACGCGCACTTCCCGTGCGCCACCGCCTCGGCGCCGCCCTGTACCCAGGACACCTCGGCGGTCCACGCCGGTGTCGGCATCCTCGGCGTCAGCCTCAGTTCGGGTTCGTCCTTCGACCTGACCACTAATCTCAGGGCGTCCCTGCGTGATCCGAACGGCGACGGCCGCGTGTATCTCGGGACGGTCTCTAGCGCGACGTTCTACCCCTTCGCCGAGCCGAACGGTTCGAGCACCACTCCCGGAGAGCTGTCCGGCGGCGCCGCCTCGGCGGCGGGCATGGTCGCCGTCAGCTACGGCGCCGCTCCGGGTTCCCTCGTCGCACAGCTCAATCTCGCCGCGTCGGTCGACCCTTCACTGACAACCGTGACGCTGCCGGGCGTGAGCGCCAACGTCGCGATCGTCTGGCCCGACATCACGACCGGGTCACCGACGGCGACCGTCACCGGCGCCGGGCTGAGCTCGATCAACGCCTTCGAGAACCTGTCGCCCCAGGATCTGGCGCAAGGGCTGGCCGGCCTGGCCACGGCGCTCGAGGGCATCCAGATGTCGCGGACGTACACGCCCACCGACTCCGGCAAGACCGGTACTACGGCGGCAATCGCCGAAGGCGCGGTCACGTCGACCTACACGCCCACGCACGGCGGCGCCCCGGAGGTCGGCGACCTGCTGCGCGTCGGCGGCACCGGCGCGCCGGTGCGTGACGTCGTCACCGTCGACGGCACGAGCAGCCCGTTCACGGTCACCTTCGGCTCACCGCTGAACGCCGCCGTCGCCGACGGCACGACGCTGACCCAGGTGGACTCGAAGGGCAACATCGACCTGCCCTTCATGAAGGGCACCCTGGCCGACATCTTCCAGGCGAACGAAGCCATCACCGGCTTCCTGGCCAAGCACGTCACGCAGACGTACAACGCGCTGGCCAACGCGAACAGCGGCACCTTGTCCGGCGCAACGGCACAAACCGCGTCGTACACGGTCGTCGACGGGGCCGCGCCCCAGAACGGCGAGTACTACCGCATCGGCAGCGTGACGAAGAAGGTGACCGCGGTCAGCGGCACCGGTCCGTACGCGCTGACCTTCGACACGCCGTTCGCCTCCGCACCGAGCAACGGAACCGCCGCCGTGCAGGTCCAGCTGGGCGATCTCGTCCCCAACTTCACGTCGCTGCAGTCGATGCTGGTCGCGCTCAAGACGACCGTCGGCCTGCCCGGCGGATCGACCTTCACCGTCGGGGACGTCAGCTACGACAACACGCACTCCAAGCTCACCGTCGGCCTGAGCATCGCCCGCGCCGCCGGTGCCGCGCAGGACCTCGACGCGTTCCAGAAGGTCGACTCGGGGACGGTCTCCGCCGTCGACACCGATCCGGCCACGGGCGCCCCGACGCTCAAGGACAACGGGCGCAGCTGGCAGGCCAACGTCTACGCCGGGCATCGCGTGCGGTCCGGATCGTCGAGCAACATCGTCAAGTCCAACACCGGCGACACCCTCGTGTTCATCGGCGCGTGGCACGGCGCCGCGCCGGCGGCCGGCGACGCCTACGACATCGGCGGCCAGGACTCGCAGACCGGCGCGATCAGCTTCGCCAACAAGCTGAACACGCTGTCCGGCGCGACCGGCAGCGGCATCCTGAACGCCAACGCGCAGATCCCGCTAGCCACGGTCACCCCGAGCTACAGCGTCAACCTCACCCTCGCGCTCGACCTGCAGGCAACCCAGACCGGGGCCGGCTGTAACGGCATGCTGTTCAACGGCGTCGTCAACACCCACGACTGCCCGTTCACCGCCAACAACCCGGACGGCACGTCCACCGTCGTCCAGTCCCTGCCCACCGTGGCCGACCGCATCATGCTGCGCACGGCCGACAGCAGCGGACCTCTCCACCTGCTGACCGCCGACGCCCCGATCGACTCCGCCGTCGAGGTGAACGCCACGGTCGGTTTCCTCGGCCTGCAGCTGAAGGGCGAGTTGCACGAGTGCTCGCACTTCGACTCGGGCGGCGCGTGCCCCGACCCGGCGTCGGCTGACCATCACCTGCTCAGCGTCGACTTCAAGTCCGGGCTCGGCGACGCGCAGCACGACCTGTCATTGAGCAAGGTGTTCGCCATTCTTGCCTCCGACCCGGCCTCCCTCGCCGGGGTCTCGGTCACCGGCCAGGTGCAGGCCTCGATCACCCCGCACATCACCGGCATCCCGGGCCTGAGCGACTCCGACTTCTTCGGCGTTGCCCCCACCTTCACGCTGGCGATGAGCGACATCACCGACCCGTCCAGCGTCACCTTCGACACGGGTGGGTTCGGCACGGCGCTGGACAAGATCAAGGCCTTCAACTTCGACACGTCGAACCCGAAGGCCCTGTTCGGCGAGGTGCTGCAGAACCTCAAGACGCTGAGCAAGCTGCTCAAGACGCTCGGCGACAACGGCAACAGCACGATCCAGTCCGTGCTCGGCACGAAGATCCCGGTCGTCGGCCTGCGGCTCGGTGACATCTTCAACGCCTCCGAGCAGGGCCAGGGGGCGAACGTCAGCTTCACCGACACGACCCTCACCGACACCGACGCCCACTTCACCGACAGCTTGTTGCTGCGCTCCGTCGTCGCCGGCACGTCGACGGGTGTGGTCACAGCGACCACCGCGACGACGCTGACCGTCCGCTCGTGGCAGGGCGGCACTCCCGCGCCCGGGGCGCAGTACCAGGTCGAGAACGCGCTCGACTCGGCGATCGACCTGCTGACCGCCAACCCGGCCGACAGTCTGCAACAGCTCATCGCGCTGGTGAACGAGCGGCTCGGCGCGCTGTCCGTCCCGATCACCATCTCGGTCGACACCAGCGGCGCCACACCGATCCTCGGTCTGCAGGTCGACTGGAAGCGCGACTTCTATTTCACCACCCCGGTCGCCTTCGACTTCAAGCTCGGGTCGGACGACAACTCGATCGTGGGCAGCCAGGCCAAGGGCCTGGTCGAGCTGCACGCCAAGGCCGAGGCCAAGCTGAAGTTGCTCTTGCCGCTGGGCAAGTCCGACGAGGCCGGCGCGACCGACCCGAGCGGCCTGCAGGTCGATCCGACGGAGACGTCACTGGCCGCCAGCATCGACGCCGGCGCGTCGGGCTACCTCAAGGCCAACTTCGGGCCACTCGCCATCGCGCTCGGCCAGCCGGTGGACACCGGCGCCACTCACCCGGCCGAGGCGCACGCGACCTTCAGCGCTTCCCTGGGCAGCGACGACACGGCCCCCGAGTCGATCTCGGCGTTCCTCACGGGGCTGAAGTCGGCCGGCCTGCAGTTCAATCACGCGACGCCGGCGGTCACCTGCGGCGGCGACTCGACCCCGGACCTCGCGCTGTGCGCCGCGTTCCCGGTCTATCTGAGTACGGACGGCGGCACCACCTACAAGGCGGTCAACGGCACCACCGACGCCGACCCGCCGGACACGCTGCGTCTGCGGCTGCCGCTTTCCGGCTCGCTCAGCGACGAGTTCAAGCTCACCGACGGCAGCGGCGCGATCCTGCCGGTCGACCCGAGCGCCCCCACGGTGAAGCGCCTGGACATACCCGCGGACCTGCTCACCGACCTGAAGAACGCGGTGCTCGACTTCAGCCAGCTCGGCGGCGGCCTCGACGGCTACTTCCAGTTCGCCGAGCAGGCGCTCAACCTGGCCAGCTTCGGGGGCAAGCTGCCGATCGTCGGCAAGGACCTGCAAGAGGGGGCGCAGTTCCTCGAGCACGTCCAGGGTGAGGTGGATGCCGTCCTCGGCGATCTGGCCTCGGTGTCGGACGAGCAGGGCCTCAAGGACTGGATCAACACCAAGCTCAACGACGCGCTCAAGGACGTCCTGCCCAGCGGCAGCAAGGTGACCGCGGACTTCGTCTGCTCGGCCACCCTCGCGACCCCGGCTGGGGTGGCGACCGTGATCGCGAAGACCACCGCGCCGACGACGGCCTACAAGTACCGGGTGTCGGCGACCGACCCGAAGGGTGAGACGGTCGCGTCCGCCGCCGTCACCGCGACGAGCTCGGCGCTGAGCAGCACCAACACGGTGAAGGTCACTTGGACCAAGGTCACCGGCGCCGCGGCTTACAAGGTCTACCGCTCGTCCGACGGTGGGACGACCTGGAAGAAGTTCGACGCGGCGCAGGCCGACAGCCCGAGCTTCACCGATGTCGGCGACGCCGGGACCACGGCCACGCCGAAGGACTCCGGGACGAACCCGCCGCTGGAGCCGTGCCCGCTCACCTCCATCTCCGGCGTCACCCTCGCTGCGGACATCGGTCAAGGCGACATCAGCGCCGACCAGGGCTGCGCCGACAACGGCGCCAACAAGTGCATCACCGCCAGCACGCCGCTCAACATCGGCGTGCCCGGGCTGTCGCTGGCAGCGGCCACCCAGGACGACGGCACCCCGGACCCCGATCAAGCGCTGAGCGTCAAGCTGGGCTGGAAGATCCACCTGAAGATGGGCCTCGACCTGCATCGCGGTTTCTTCGTCGAGACGCAGGACAGCAAAGATCCCGAGATCGCGCTGGGCGTGGCCATTTCGCTGCCGAAGGCGATCCAGGCCAACATCAGCTTCCTGAAGATCAACCTCTGCGACTTCAACTCCGACCAGACCTACGGCGCGGGCAAGTCCTGCCCGTTCACCCCAATCGTCCCGACCGATGTGCATCGCACCGCGGGGGCGGCCAAGCCGCTGTTCGCCGGTGAGTTCGGCCTCGACCTGCACACGCCGACCGCGACCAAGACGGCGTTCTCCAGTCCGGCCTTCACCGTGAACGACGACGCGGCCAACGACATCACGCTGGCCAACCTCACCAACCTGGCCGGCTTGAAGAAGCTCGTCACGGTCGGCCTGTCGGCGAAGGTCCACATCGACTGGGACTTCCAGGCCCTGGCCGACGCCGCCCTGCCCGGAGTCGGTGGCGAGTTCAAGCTCGACTGGCAGTGGGGCAGCACGCTCGGCGCCCCGACGGTGGCCACGGACACCGGCAAGGACGCCGCGCCGCCGGTCGATTCCAGCAACGCCCCCGACATCTCGTTCAACAACGTCTACATCTCCGCCGGCGGCTTCCTCAGCGGCGTGCTGCGACCCATCATCAAGGAGGTCCAGCAGTTCACCTCGCCGCTGAAACCGGTCATCGACACGCTCTACGCGCCCATCCCGGTGCTGTCCGACCTCAGCCACCTCGCGGGTGGCGGTGACGTCACGCTCATCTCGATCGCCGAGGCCTTCAGCACCCTGGCCGGCGGTCCCGACCTCACCATGGTCGAGCGCATCCTGCAGGTCATCAAGATGGTCAACTCGATCCCGGACGGTGACGCCAACCTCGGCATCTTCATCGGCTCGTTCCACCTCAACGCCACCAAGGCGATCAACACCACCGCCACGCCGGACAACACCGACGCGCTGATTGATCCGGCGAAGAAGACTCCCGCGCCGCCGTCGCAAAACGGCGGCAAGACCGCGGCGGGCGCGATGGATGACGCTTCCGGCGGCAAGGTGGCCGACGCCAAGGCCAAGGGCGGCTTCAGCTTCCCGCTGCTGGACAACCCGTCGTCGGTGTTCAACCTGCTGATGGGCGGCGACGTCGACCTCATCCGCTTCGACTCGGGCAACCTGAAGCTGGGCTTCGCGTACAGCCAGCAGTTCGGCCCGGTCTACGCCCCGCCGCCGGTGGTCATCACGATCTCGGGCAGCGCCAGCGTGAGCGCGCGCATCATCGCCGGCTTCGACACCTACGGTCTGCGCAAGGCCTACGAGGCGATCAAGTCCGGTCAAGGGGCGAGCTCTGTCATCGGCTCGATCCTGGACAGCCTGTTCCTCTACACCGTCGACCCGACGAAGGACGACGGCGTGCCGGTGCCGGTGCTCACCCTGCAGGGCGAGCTCGCCGCGGGCGCCTCGGTCACGGTGTTGATCGTCAGCGTCGGCATCGAGGGCGGTATCAGACTGACGATCAACTTCTACTGGAACGACCCGAACAACGACGGCAAGTTCCGCTCGAGTGAGTTCCTCAAGACAGCTCTGCGCAATCCACTGTGTCTGTTCAATGTCGACGGCCAACTCAGCGTCTTCCTACGGCTGAACGTCACCATCGGCTTCGGCCCGTTCAGCCACACCTTCAGCTTCACCCTGGTGGACGTCGTCCTGCTCGACTTCTCGGTGCATCCGAACTGCTCGCCGCCACCACCTGAACTGGGTGAGGTGCAGGACCACGTCCTCTACCTGTTCTTCGGCGCCTTGGGGAAGAGCGCGCAGCGCGGCGACCCGTGGGGCAACACCAACGAGGACGAAACCATCAAGGTGCACGAGCTGCATGACGGGGACGGTGCCTTCACCGGCTTCGGCGTGGACGGGCTCAGCCGGCACGAGGAGTTCCTCGACAACACCATCACCACCGTCGTCCTCGACGCCAGGGGCTACGCCGGCAAGGAAAAGCTGTTCATCACCGGTGACAGCAACCAGTCCCAGCCGGTGAGTGCCGGACCGCCGACCACCAACCCGTTCGACAAGACGGCGGTCGTGTACGGCGGCACGGACAGCGACAACATCAAGATCGACGGCGGCTCGGCCTATGTCGACGGCGGCGCCGGCGACGACACCATCAACCTGTCTGGCGACGGCACGAGCGCGGTCGCCGGCGGCCCCGGCAGCGACAACATCACCGTCGGCAACGGGGCCGACTATGTCGCTGGCGACAGCTCGCTGCCGGTGACCGGCAGCGTCACCCTGGCCAACCACCGCCAGGTCGGCGATCCGGCGCCGCAGGGCTCGTGGAGCGACGTGGCCGACGTGCCCGACGCGACCGGCAACCCGGGCGCCGGCGAGGCGGCCGACGATGGCAACGACTCCGTCCTGGCCGGCTACGGCGCCAACCACATCTACGGCAACGGCGGCAACGACAGCGTCAGCATCGCCACCGACAAGCCCCTCGTCGCGGGGGAGACCCGCCGACCCGGAGTCAACGCGGCCAGCGCCAACACCATCGTCGGCGGCACCGGCGACAACAACATCCACGGCGGCGCCGCCGGCGACACGATCTACGCCGGTCAACAGTGGGGCGCGACGAGCGACCAGCCGAACTACGGCGGCATCGCCGGCGACGGCCGCAACCAGGTCGACACCGGCGCGGGCACCGACACCGTCTACGGCGGGAGCAACGCCGACTTCGTGGTCGGCCACTCAACCTCCGCGCAGGTGGACACGTTCTACGGCGGCAACGGAAATGATGTGCTCGTCGGCGGCTTCGGCACCGATCACCTTTACGGCGGCGGCGACGCCGACTACATCTCGGGCGGACCGGCGACGATCGATGCGATCGACCCGGCCGACGCAACGCTCGGGGCCTGGAAGATCACGCCGACCGCGCCCCCGTCCGGCACGACGGTCGGCGCCAAGATGCTCGTGGGCGGTGACGGGGCCGATCACATCACCGGCGCCGGCGGTGGCGACTTCATCTACGGCGACCGCCAGGAGGACACCTGCGCGCTGCCCACGTCCGGACCGCGGTCCACGCCGCCGGCCGAGACCAACAGCGGCAGCCCGGGCAACGACTACATCGTCGGCGGCAGCGGCAACAACCGGATCAGCGGCGGGGGAGGGGACGACACTCTGTTCGCCGGGTCGGGCAACGACCTGCTCTGCGGCGGGGCCGGCCTCGACCAGGCCTACGGCGGCGCCGGCATGGACACCCTGTTCGGCGGCTCGGACAAGGACCTGCTCGTCGCCGGCACCGGCAACAGCTCGCTCTACGGCAACACCGGCAACGACAACGTCATCGCCGGAGCCGGTAACGACTGGGCGGAGGGCAACGCGGGCAGCGACACGATCGACGGTGGTACCGGCCAGAGCGTGATCATCGGCGGGACGTCGGCCGCGGCCCAGAGCGACGCCGGCGACACGATCTTCGGCGGCACGGGCAACAACGTCATCTTCGGCGACAACGGCAAGGTCGACGAGAACGCCGGTTGGCCGAACGCCGGCAAGCCGTTCGTCGAGCCGGTCGTGGCCCATTCCTACGACCTGGGCACGAACGCGCCGGACAACACCATCTACGGCGGCAACGACACCATCACCGGTGGTAGCGGCGACGTGGCGGTCTACGGCGGCGTCGGCGACGACTCGATCGTGGGCGGCACCGGATCCGACCACCTCGAGGGCGGCCCCGGATCCGACACGATCTACGGCGGCACCAACAACGACGACATCCTCGGCGGCACCTCGCCGCGGGCCGTCGCCGGTGCGTCGGTCGACCTCATCCCGGACGGCAGCGACGGCTCGGGCACCGACGTCACGCCGGACACGCTCGGGTCGGTCTCGCCGGTCGTGGGCAACACCATCTACGGGTTCCTGCCCTTCGGCCCGAACCCCATGCACGCCGACGTCATCGTCGGCGGCAACGGGTCGATCACGCTCACCGGGGCCATCGACGCCAACACCGGAGCGCCCGTGCGCACTGTGTTGCAGTACGCCCTGACGACGGTCGGTGGCAACGACACGATCACCGGCGGTCCCGGTCCGGAGCAGATCTTCGGTGGCCTGGGTGACGACGTGGTCCACACCGGTAACGGGGAGAACTACGTCGAGGGCAACCCC
>NZ_JBHEMO010000061.1:0-5159 GCF_046262535.1 Jatrophihabitans sp.
GTCACCCGCAGGTCGGCGGGCCGATCGGCGAGGGCCGCGTTGATCTGCCGGATGTACCGCTCGTGCTGGTGTTCGGCGTCGCCGCCCTTCGCCGCGAGCTCGGCGCGCTGCTCCGGGTCGTTGAGGTAGGCGAGGCTCGTGTCGTCCAGTTGCAGGTACCGGCAGCCGAGGGCGGCGATCTGCTGGACCTGCTTGGCGTAGGCGGCCGACAGGTCGGACCAGAACTCGTCCTCGTCCGGGTACACCGACTTGTCGATGGCGGCCGGGCCGCCGCGGTAGTGGACCATGCTCGGCGACGGGATCGTCAGCTTCGGCGTCGCGGTCGTAACGACCGACTTGAGGAATTCGAAGTCGGCGCCGAAGATCGCTTCGTCCAGACCGATCTTGCCGTCGATCTTGAGCGCGGCGGACGTGAAGTCGAGATCGCCTTGGGCATTGCGGAAGTGCACGGCGATCTGCTCGTCGGTGCGGTGCACGCCCTGCAGCTGATAGATGAAGTCCATGTGCCACGAGGTGCGGCGGAACTCGCCGTCGGTGGCCGACTGCAGGCCGATGTCCTCCTGCATGCGGACGACGTCGCGGATCGCGTCGTCCTCGATCGCGCGCAGGGCGAATCGGTCGATGTCCCCCGCGGCGTGCGCGGCCCGGGCGTCGAGCAGCTTCTGGGGACGCAGCAGGCTGCCGACGTGGTCGGCGCGGAACGGCGGCTCGGTGCGCTGGGTCATGTTTCGTCCTCCGGGGCGAGTAGTGGGACGTCGATGCGTTTGCGGAGCTCGTCCTCCGATATACCGAACGTCTCCGCGAGAATCACTCCGCGCTCGGTGAGATGGAACAACGCGTGGTCGGTGTAGATGCGGCTGACACACGCCAGCCCGGTCAGCGGGTAGCTGCACTGCTGGACGAGCTTCGGTGCGCCGTCCTTCGCGAACAGCGCCATCATCACGAAGACGTCCTTCGCGCCGATGGCGAGATCCATCGCGCCGCCGACCGCCGGAATAGCGTCCGGCTCCCCGGTGTGCCAGTTGGCGAGGTCGCCGGCCGTCGAGACCTGGAAGGCGCCCAGGACGCAGACGTCGAGGTGACCGCCGCGCATCATCGCGAACGAGTCGGCGTGATGGAAGTACGAGGCGCCGGGTAGCTCGGTGACGGGCACCTTGCCGGCGTTCACGAGATCCGGGTCGATCTCGTCACCGACGGCCTCCGGACCCATGCCCAGCATGCCGTTCTCGGTGTGCAGCACGACCTGCTGCTCGGGCCGCAGGAAGGCCGCGACCCGGGTGGGCTGGCCGATGCCGAGGTTGACGTAGGACCCGGTGGGGACGTCGCGCGCGACGCGTTCGGCGATCTGGTCGCGGGTCAGCATCAGGCGACCACCACCCGATCGACATAGATGGCGGGCGTGACGACGGCCTCCGGGTCGAGCGAACCGGTCGTGACGACCTCGCTCACCTCGGCCACCGTCAGCCCGGCGGCGGCCGCCATGATCGGCCCGAAGTTGCGGCCGGTCTTGCGGTAGACGAGGTTGCCCATCCGGTCGGCGATGTGGGCGCGGATCAGCGCCACGTCGGCCCGGATCGGGAACTCCAGCAGGTAGTCGCGGCCGTCGATCGTGCGGACCTCCTTGCCTTGGGCAAGCGGCGTACCTACGCCGGTCGGCGTGAGGAACCCGCCGATGCCGGCCCCGCCGGCGCGGATCCGTTCGGCCAGCGTGCCCTGCGGCACGAGCTCCAGCTCGATCTTGCCCGCGCGGTACAGCTCGTCGAACACGAACGAATCGCTCTGCCTCGGGAACGAGCAGATCACCTTGCGCAGCTGACCCGCGGCCAGCAGGGCGGCCAGACCGGTGTCGCCGTTGCCCGCGTTGTTGTTGACCACGGTGAGCCCGACCGCGCCCTGGCGCAGTACGGCATCGATCAGCGCGTACGGCATGCCCGCCCGGCCGAAGCCGCCGATGAGCACGGTGGCGCCGTCCTCGATACCGCGGACTGCCGTGTCGAGGTCCGGGCAGACCTCGGCGGTCACGGCTGCTCCTCGCCGAAGACCCGCTGAGCGATCCGGAACGCCGTGTTGGCGCTGGGCACCCCGCAGTAGATCGCGGTCTGCAGCAGGCACTCCTTGATCTCGTCGCGGGTGAGCCCGTTGCGCAGCGCGCCGCGCAGGTGCATCGCGAGCTCCTCCTCGTGGCCGCCGGCGACGAGGGCGGTGAGCGTGATCAGCGACCGGCTACGCCGATCCAGCCCGGGTCGCGTCCAGATGGAGCCCCACGCGTAGCCGGTGATGAACTGCTGGAACTCGGCGGTGAACTCGTCGGCCCCGGCCGAGGCGCGATCGACGTGGGCGTCGCCCAGCACCTCGCGCCGCACCCGCATGCCCTCGGCCCGGTGCCGATCGACGAGCGGCTCGGCCGGTTCGGAATCGACGCTGTCGCGGATCAACTGCGCGGCGACCGCGGGTGCCTCGACCGGTATCTGATGGCCGGCGTCCTCGACGATAACCAGCCGCCCGTCCTGGACTCCGTCGGCGATGTGCCGCAGGCTGGCCGGCGGCGCCACCGGGTCGTGCGCGCCGGCAACGGCCAGCACCGGTGGTGCAATGTCCGCCAGCCGCGCCCGGACGTCGAAGCCGGCGAGCGCGTCGCACGCCGCGGCGTAGCTCTCCGGATCCACGGCAGCGAGGTCGGCTAGCAGCGCCTTCGCCTCGGCCCCGCCACGGTGGGCCGGCGCGAACCAACGTTGCGGCGAATCCTCCACCAGCCAGCCCAGTCCCTCGCGTCGCACGCGCTCGGCGCGGTCGTGCCAGCCGGACGGTTGGCCGATCCGCGCTCCGGTGCTGAACAGTGCCGCCGATGTGACCCGGTCGGGGGCGTCGAGCAGCAGCTGCAGGCCGACCGCCCCGCCGAGCGAGACGCCCGCATAGGCGAAGGACCCTTCGATGCGCTCGAGCACCGCGGCGGCGAGGTCGGCGACGGTGAACTCGGTGGCCGCGGGTGCTTCTCCGTGCCCGGGGAGCTCCCAGGCCAGGACGTGGAATCGGTCGGCCAGCTTGACGGCCGCCGCCGCCCACAGGCCCCGGCCGGTGGTGCCGAGCGACGGGCCGAGCACGAGCAACTCGGGTCCCGTCCCCCCGAGGTCGTCCAGGGCGACGTCGGGGGTCACCGGATGTCCTTGATGAACTGGTCGGCCCGCTCGAGGGCGCGGTCGGTGTACGCGTCCGCCGCGCCCAGATAGGAATCGAGGTCGCCGGTGCGGCCGGTCATCGCCTGCTGCTCGGCGAGCAGGTCCGGCCCGGCGGCCTCGGCGGTCGCGCGCATGCGATCGGGATGCACGACCAGTCCCTCAAGCAACTCCGCGGTCTGCGACGCGGCGACGGCCGCCAGCCGTCCCAGGGCGCGGAGGGCGGCCCACTCGGCGTGCCAGGCTCCGTCGGGCCGTTCGTCGACGGCGGCCGCTGCAGCAGCGTGCAGTGCCGCGGCCGCGGACGGCGCCGTGATCGCCGCCCGTCGCACGAGGACCGACAGCACCGGGTTCTGCTTGTGCGGCATCGTCGACGATCCGCCCGGGCTCGCCTCGCTCAGCTCGGCGATCTCCGGCCGCGCGCGCACCAGCACATCGTTGGCGATCCGCCCCGCTGCGTCGACGCCCGCGACGAGCGCGTCGCCGACGCGGGTGAAGGTGCGGCGGTTCCCGTGCCACGGGGCGACGGACCGGAGGCCGAGCTCGCCGGCGAACCGCTCCACCACGGCCGACGGGTCACCGGCCAGCGCAGTCACTGCTGCGAGCGTGCCGGCCGCGCCGCCGACCTGGGCCGGCAACGTCGTCCGGAGCTCGACCAACTCGTCCGCCACGTCCAGGACACCGGTCAGCCAGTTCGCTGCCGTGAGCCCGAACGTGGTCGGAACGGCGTGCTGCGTCAGCGTCCGGCCCGCCTGCACGGACCGGCGGTGGGTGTCGGCGAGTCGGCGCAGCGCCGCGGCCTGCCGCTGCACGTCGTCGAGCACCTGGTCGAGGACGTCGCGCAGGCACAGGACCAGCGCGGTGTCGAGGACGTCCTGGCTGGTCAGGCCGCGATGCAGCCAGCGCGCGGTCGGGTCGGGGACCCGCTCGCGCAGCCGGGCCACGAGGGGTATCACGGCATTTCCGCCGGGCTCGACGTCGGCGGCGATCTCCGCCGGCGCGATGACCGGAACCGCGTCGGGCTCGACGTCGGTCGCGGCGCCAGCATCGCGCAGCGCCCGCAGCCACGCCACCTCGACCTGGGTCATCGCCGCCACCAGCGACTCGTCGGTCAGCAGCGATCCGGCCCGCGAAGCGCCGGGCCAGAACAGCTCACTCATCGGAGCCCGGGTAGCGCAGGAACACCGTCTCGTCCGGGCCCTGCAGGCGCACATCGAACTGCAACCGGCGGCCGTCCTCGGTGGCGATGAGCGTGCGGCGCCGGTCCTCCGGCAGCCCGGCGAGCAGGGCGTCCTCGGCCGTGTCGGGCAGATAGACGCGCGTGAAGAGCCGGTCCAGCAGGCCGCGGGCGAAGACGGTCATCGCGATGAACGGCACCCCGCCGGCGGGCGCGCCCGGCCGCACGGTGGTGAACCGGTAGCGGCCGGTGTTGTCGGTAGCCGCCCGTCCCCAGCCGGTGAAGGTGAACCCCTCGCGATGCAAGGACCCGGCCTGGCGCACGACGCGACCGTCGGCGTCGGCCTGCCAGATCTCCAGCAGCGCGTCCGGCACGCCCTCGCCGGCGCCGTCCAGGACTCGACCGGTGAGCAGGACCGCGGCCGGATCGGCGGCCGCAACCAGGTCGGCGCCGCCGGCGTAGGGCAGGGCGTAGCCGAAGAACGGTCCGACTGTCTGGCCCGGAGTCGTCCTCACTGGCCGTCCTCCGTCGGGGTGCGGCCGAGGACGATGTCCCATCGGTAGCCGGTGTGCAGCTCCGGGCGGGTGAGGTCGTGGTCGTAGCGGGCCACGAGTAGTGCGCGGGCGTGCGGCTCGACGACGGACTGGTAGATGGGGTCGAGGTCGAACAGCGGGTCGCCGGGGAAGTACATCTGCGTCACCAGCCGCTGGGTGAACGCGGTGCCGAAGAGGGAGAAGTGGATGTGGGCGGGGCGCCACGCGTTGTCGTGGTTGCGCCACGGGTAGGGGCCGGGCTTGATCGTCAGGAAC
>NZ_JBHEMO010000062.1:0-4771 GCF_046262535.1 Jatrophihabitans sp.
GCCGGACCTCGGCGCTGGTGGCCGATGGTGTGGCCGCGCCCTGTGCCGACATCGCGAGCTCCCTGCAACGGATCCGGAGTTTGTGAACGCTTTCACGAGCGTTGACTCCGAGTGTATTCCCGCTCCGGGGACGGTTGCTACGTCGGCGTCGCCGTCTCGAATTCGTCCCGGTCGGCATCCGGCGAGGCGGGCGAGGTGGCCGGCTTCGTCGGGTCGTCGGTGGCGGCCCGCTCGACCGGCCGCAGCATGACCAGCACGGCTAGTCCGGCCAGCACGGCGGCCGTACCTGACACGAGGAAGGCCCATTGCACGCCCTGGACGGAGGCCGCGTGCAGGGCTTCGTCGAGCCGGCCGCGGAATGCTGGCGGCGCCTTGGCCAGCAGGACCTTGGCCTGACCGCCGGCCAGCAAGCGGGACACCTCGTCGGACGAGGGGACGCCGTGCCGGCTGAGCACGTGCGCCGCCCGGGCGGCGAACACCGAACCGAGCGCGGCGATACCGAGGGCGAAGCCGAGCTGGCGGGCGGTGTTGACCGCGCCGGCGGCCATGCCCCCGCGCTGGGGCGGCACGGCACCCATGGCCGCCGAGCTGAACGTCGGTGTCGCCAGCCCGACCCCGATGCCGACGAGGATGAAGCCGGGAATCAAGGCCGGCCAGCTGGCTCCGCCGTGCACGAGCGACCCGCTGACCAGACCGCCCACCCCGATGAACAGCATGCCGCCGCCGATGATGGGACCCGGGCGCGAGCCGTGCAGGAAGCGCCCGATCGCGGCGGACACCCCGAACGACGCGATCGACAACGGCAGGCCGGTGAGGCCGGCCTCGATGGGACTCAGGCCGAGCACCGACTGCAGCCAGATCGAGGTGTAGGTGAAGGACGCGAACGCGGCGAGGGTGACGACCAGCGCGGCCAGCAGGATGCCGACGAACACCCGGTTGCGCATGAGCGTCATGTCGAGCATCGGGGCCTTCGTCCGCACCTCGACGGCGACGAAGACCGCGAGCAGGACGGGCGCGGCCACGATCCAGCCCCAGCTTCCGACGTGCGACCAACCGTTCTCGTTGGCCTCGATGAGGCCGTAGGTCAGCGCGCCGGCCGCGGCGCTGAACAAGACGATGCCGGGCACGTCGACGCGTGACTTGACGGTGTCGTGGGTGTCGGTGAGCACGGACAGGCACAACGCAATGGCGATGACGCTGACCGGCAGGTTCACGAAGAAGATCCACCGCCACGACGCGCCCTCGGTGAGCAGGCCGCCGATGATCGGGCCGACAGCGGCGGACGCGCCCGCCGTCGCGCCCCACAGCCCGTACGCGGTGCCCCGGTCCCGACCGGTGTAGTTGCTGTTGAGCAGCGCGAAGGTGGTCGCGAACATGGCGGCGGCGCCGAGGCCCTGCACGGCGCGGGCGGCGACGAGCGCGCCCGAGTTCGGCGCGAGCCCGCACACCAGCGACGCGACCGCGAACAGGGCCAGCCCGGCGACGTAGGCGCGGCGGTGGCCGACGAGGTCGGCGATCGAACCTGTCCCGAGGACGAGAGCAGCGAGCACCAGGGCGTAGGCGTCGACCACCCACTGCAGCGACCCGAACGACGTCTTCAGATCTGTCGCCATGTCGGGCAGCGCGACGTTCACGATGGTCACGTCGATGAGCAGCATGAACGTGCCCAGGCAGACGGTGACCAAGGGCAGCCACTTGCGCATGAGTTGTCCCTTCCTGATGACTACGGGTCAGTCTTCCGCGAGCGACAGACAACCATCGTCGTGATCCGCGCCTGGCGTAGTTTTCTGCCAAGAAGCTGGCCCTGCCGGAATCCGCCGCCATCGACGAGATCGAGGGCGGAATCATCCGCTGCCTGCAGCTCAGTCCGCACCCAGTGCAAAAGATCTCAGGGCCGCAGAACCTGACCGCGTCGATCGTGTGCGCCGACGTCGACTGGAGATCTCGCCGGTGCTGCGCCACGTCAAGCAGGCGGGGTCGCTGACGTGCGGCGACCGCCTCCTCGCCCGGTGACCGGCTACTTGACGCCGAGCAGGTCGATGACGAAGACCAGCGTCTTGCCCGAGAGCCGGTGTCCACCGCCGGCCGGGCCGTAGGCCTTCTCGGGCGGGATCGTCAGCTCGCGGCGACCGCCCACCTTCATGCCCGGGATGCCCTCCTGCCAGCCCTGGATCAGGCCCTGCAGCGGGAACTCGATCGACTGGCCGCGGTTCCACGAGGCGTCGAACTCCTCGCCGTTGTGGAACTCGACGCCGACGTAGTGCACCTCGACCGTGTCACCCGGCTTCGCCTCGGCGCCTTCGCCGACGACGATGTCCTCGATTTTCAGCTCGGTCGGGGCCTCGCCGTCGGGACGGTTGATCTCTGGCTTGGAGAGTGTCATGCACCCATCCAACACGAGCCGCTACCGTCGGTCGCCATGCGCATCGACGACGAAGTGCGGTCCGCCGGCACCGAAGAGCTGGACGCGCGGACGCTGTACGGCATCCTCGCCCTGCGCAGCGCCGTCTTCGTCGTCGAGCAGAACTGCGTCTACCTCGACCCGGACGGCCGTGACCTCGAGCCGTCCGCCCGGCAGTTGTGGATCGAGCGCAACGGCGAGGTGGTGGCCACCCTGCGTCTGCTGCTCGACAGCGACGACGCGGGAACGGCGCGCATCGGCCGTGTCGCCACCGCCGACAGCGCACGCGGCCACGGCCTGGCCGCCCGGTTGGTGCGCCGCGCGGTCGAGCTCGCCGGCGACCGCGAGGTGGTCATGGGTGCGCAGTCCTACCTGGAGGAGTGGTACGCCGGGCTGGGCTTCGTCCGCGACGGCGACGACTACGACGAGGACGGCATCCCGCACCTGCCTATGCGCTTACGGCGAGCACCTTCTTCCGGGCCCGCGTCGCCATGATCGACCGCTCGGCGAACGCGCACATGATCGTGCCCGCACCGAGGACCGAGCCGATAGAGAGCACCGACGCCGCGGAGCCGATCGAACCGATCGACAGCACCGAGCCCACCGACCCGATCGAGAGCAACGAGCCCTTGCTGCCGATGCAGAGCACCGAGTCCTGCGACTTGATCGACCACTTCGAGCTGCCGGCATCCATGTCCACATCGTGGCGCCTCGGACGGCTCGCGGGTAGGCCCTAGGCTCCGGGCATGGCCCTCGACCCCGCCGCCATGGACCTGCAACCGCATCCCGAGGGCGGGTGGTACCGGGAGACCTGGCGCCACAGTGACGCCGTGGACACGCCGCGCGGCAAGCGCAACCTCGCCACGTGCGTCGCCTTCCTGCTGGAACCGGGGCAGCGCTCGGCGTGGCACCGGGTGACCTCCGACGAGCTGTGGCTGTGGCAGGGCGGCGGCCCGATGCTGCTCACCGTGGGCGGGTTCGACGAGTCACCGGTGGCCGGCTTCAGCTGCGAGCTGCGCGAGGGCGGCCAGTACCTGGTCCGGGCCGGCGAGTGGCAGTCCGCCGTTCCGGCGACCGACGAGGCGTCGCTGGTGGCGTGCGTCGTCGCGCCGGGTTTCGACTTCGCCGACTTCACGCTGGCGGCGTCCGACAACTAGAACGGGTTACAGTTCTACGATGAGTGACGACGACGGGGTGATGACGCCCTGGCCGGACGCCGACGTCGAGTCGGATGCGAACTGGGACGAGCGGGCGCCCGCGCCGCGCGGCGGAGTCGAGTACGCGGCGCTGCACAACGCGCAGCGGTTGGTGCAGGACCGGCTGTCCGGTGCCGCGCTCGCGCCCGACGTGGCCAAGGAGATCACCGAGCAGTTGCTCGACGTCGCCGAGCTGCTGGCGGTGCACCAGGTGAGCGAAGCCGACCGGCACGATGGCTGGCGTCCCGATCTCGCCGGCCGCGGCCACCCCCTGCTGCCGCCGTACTTCATCGACGACGAAGGCGATGCGCGGCTGTCCGGGCGGGTCACGTTCACCCGCTTCTACCTCGGGGGTAACGGCGCGGCGCACGGTGGCGCCCATCCGCTGCTGTTCGACGACGTGCTCGGCCGAGTCATGAACCACCATCAGCCCAGCGTCGCCCGCACGGCGTTCCTCAAGGTGAACTACCGGCGGGTGACTCCGCTCGACGTCGAGCTCCGCTTCGAGGCGACCCGCGACCGGGTCGACGGACGCAAGCGCTGGGGTTCGGCGCGGCTGTTCGATGCGTCCGGCGCGCTGCTGTCCGACGCCGAAGGGTTGTTCCTCCAGCTGCTGCCGGGCCAGGCCTGACGACCGCACGAGGAATTCGCGGCCGAGCATCCCGACGTCGGCGAGTTCCCGGAGCGCTGCTGTGGCGGCTGCTCACGCACGCGGGCAAATGGGAGCAAGCCGAGCAGCTGCTCAGGGAGTGGTCGGCCAGATGGCAGGACGCGGGCGTGGACACCGTCGTGTGGACGTTCCAGTCCGGCTTGGCGATCGGGCGTACCTCGACGTGGGAGACCTCGACTCGGCCCAGGCGGTCGTCGACCACGCTCGCGCTGTGCTCGCCTTCGAGGGGTCGAGCGGTCTGGACGTCCGGGCTCACCGAGCTCCAGGCCGAGATCTCCTTCGCACGTGGCGAAATCGACCGAGCTGAGGGCTGGCGCTGGCGGGCGATGCCGTTCGAGCCGACCGGCACTTCCAGCTGGCGAGCGAGATCTATGAGCGGTGCGCGTACGCCCGGCGGTGGCACAACCGGGTCGCGACCCTGCGCACTGCCGGCCTCATCGATTAAGAGTCCGCCGGTTGCTGCGGCGGGACGCACACCTGCGCGTGCACCTTGGTGATCATCTC
>NZ_JBHEMO010000063.1:0-21695 GCF_046262535.1 Jatrophihabitans sp.
GCAGCGCCGACGGATCCCGGGGCGCCCACTTCGAGCACACCGTCGCGATCACCGACCGTGGCCCTCGCGTCCTGACCGGGCTGTGACGACGGGGAAGGCTGACGATCTCCGTCAGTTGACATAATGTACATTATCGGCGAACTTAATTGACCGGGTGTAGCGGCTGGCCGTGACAGACCGACACTCACTCACGACAGCGGCAGGAATTACGGAGTGACCTCGCCGAGAACGGTCAGATCGAGGAATTCCGGTGGCGCGTCGAACATCTCGGCCATCGTCGCTCGCGCCTTCTCCAGCCCTTCGTCGCGGCGCGGATCGTTCTCGCGGGCACGGGCCTGTTCCTCACTCTCGAACAGGACCAGCAGCATCACCCGGAGTGGATCGGACTGGTCGACGAACGCGGTCGAGCGCAACCAGCCCGAATCCGGTTGCTCGACGGCTCGCAACTGCTCGAGCAGCTTAGGAACGTCGGCTTCGCGGCCGTCTTTGAGCCGCGTCGTGATCAATTGCGCCCACATGTGAGGTCTCCGTCCGTCGAGGTTGGCGAAATCCTGCCCGAATCAGGTCGATGGGGCGACATAAGACGCGAGGTGCTCGGCCGGTCACGGTTGTCCGAACTCGAGGTTGCGGGGCGGACCTCGGCGCCGAAGTCGCGGCCGTTGTCGTCCCAATATGCGCCGATCAGCAGCGCGACCTGGCGCAGCACAGCGTCTGCGTCATCGACGTGCAAAGCCGCACGAGCGGCGACCATCAGGCCGTTGATCATCGGGACCAGGCGATCGAGTTGCGGCGCGTGATGCTCAGTCGAGTGACGCTCGGCCGCTTTGGCTCCCGCCGCGACCTGGGCCTGTTGGACAATCCCCCAGCGTTGATCAACTTTGGGCGCGGGTCGCCCTGGTCGCCCTCGTCGGATCGATCCAGCGCAGCCACTTGTCTGTCGAGTGCAGGTACACCTGGCCGGCCATCGATGGCGTCTTCTGCCGTTATGACAGCGAGTTGGCGAAGCACCCGACGTCGGGTCTGCGCCTCGACCCGGGTCACCGGGCTCACCCCATCGTCACCGGCAGCCGCCCATTGCTCCAAGAGGTAGCCGCCGTTGCCGGTCGCGGCGATCTCGTCGCGCTTGAGGTCGGTGCGCACCGACTGATCACCGCCAGGACCCCACCAGTGGGTTTGGACGACGTCGCCGTCCCGATATGCGGCATATTTCTTTGCCTGGCAGACGAAGTGCGATGATCCGGGCGTGACCGGCGATCTGCACCGGCAGCCCATGCCCCCGCCTCAGCGCTACGCGGCCATCGGTGCCGTCGCCGCCGGCGTGCTCGGAGGTATCGCCGGTCTGATCATCGGACTGCATGTCCACGCAGCGACAGCCTGGGCCGCAACCCTGGAACTCGGCATCCCGGCCGCCCTGATCGGCCTCGTCGTCGGCCTGCTGGTCGGCTTGGGCGTGTCGGCCGGCCGCAGGCGGAAGAGCCGCCAGGTCGGCTGACGCACGTTATGTCAGGTCAGCTCACGGATCCGGACCAGATTGCCCGCCGGATCGCGGAACGCGCAGTCGCGCATTCCGTACGGCTGTTCGGTCGGCTCCTGCACGACTTCGGCGTCGCTCGCCTGCACACGCTCGAAGACCCCGTCGAGGTCCTTGGTGGCGAGCAGGATCCAGCCGTAGGTCCCCTTGGCCATCATCTCGGTGATGGTGCGCCGCTCGTCCTCGGTGATACCGGGATCGATCGCCGGCGGGGCGAGCAGGATCGACGTGTTGGGCTGGTCCGACGGTCCAACCGTGATCCAGCGCATGCTGCCTTGCCCGACGTCGGCGCGAACCTCGAAGCCGATGGTGTCGCGCCAGAACGCTAGTGAAGCCTCCGGGTCGTCGTGTGGAAGGGCGGCGGTGTGAATCGTGAGGTTCATGCGGTCACGCTAACTGCGGCTCGGGCGCCGCTGCTTCTCGATTCCTGACGGGTTTCGTCACCTGCTTGGCCACGCATGGCGGCATGCCCGCCGTCACCCCCCCGACCTGGCGTTTGTAGGTGCTGGGCGGCACTCCGACGAGTTCGGTGAAACGCGTGCTGAACGTGCCGAGCGACGAGCAGCCGACGGCGAAACACACCTCGGTGACGCTCAGGTCCCCCCGCCGGAGCAAGGCCATCGCGCGCTCGATCCGCCTGGTCATCAGATAGCCGTAGGGCGACTCCCCGTAGGCCAGGCGGAACTGACGACTGAGATGGCCCGCCGACATGTTCGCGCCACGAGCCAGGGCCTCCACGTCCAGCGGTTGCGCGTACTCCCGGTCCATCCGATCGCGAACCCGACGCAGCTGCGCCAGGTCGCGCAGTCGCTGCACCTCGGCCGCTCTGCTGGTCACTCGAGCGATCGTGCCACAACCGAACGACATCGCCCAGATTCACCAGAACAGTTTGCAAATGATTGTTTGCGAACTATTCTGCCCTCATGGCCCGACGCACACTCGAGATGGACGCCTCGACGGTCAAGGCGCTCGCCCACCCGATGCGCGTTCAGATCCTGCGCATCCTGCGCCTGCGCAAGAAGGCCAGCGTCACCTCGCTGGCCACCGAACTGGGCGAGACCACGGGCGCGACCAGCTACCACTTGCGCCAGCTCGCGCGGCACGGCTTCGTCGAGGAATTCGACGACTCGGCGCCGCCCGAGAAGCGCTCGGGCCGGCGCCAGCGCTGGTGGCGGATGGCCGTCGACGAACTGCACACCACCGGCTTCGGGTTCATGGACGACGCCGACACCCGGGAGGCGTTCACCTTCCTGTTGCGCGAGGATCTCGACGATCGCGGGCGTCGACTGGGTAACTGGTTTGCCACCGCCCGGGAGTGGCCCGAGGAATGGCAGCGCGCTTCGAGTGACATGAGCGGCAACCTCGAACTCGACCCGATCCAGACGCGGGCGCTCGCCGACGAGTTGGCCGCGGTGGTCGCTCGCTACCGAGATGTCGAGCCGGGGCCGGACACGCGCATCGTCGACGTCCAGTTCGCGGTCTTCCCCACCGACACCGACGCCCGGCCGTGACCGGCGAGAACGACGCGCTCGGCGGCACGTTCTGGCGGATGTACCTCGCCACCGCCAGTTCCGACCTCGCCGACGGCATCGGGCGCACCGCCCTGCCCTTGGCGGCGGCAGCCTTCACGCGTGATCCCGTGACGATCTCCGGGCTGACGTCGTTCACGTTCCTGCCCTGGCTGCTGTTCGCGCTGCCCAGTGGCGCCCTCATCGACCGGGTTGACCGGCGCAAGGCCATGGCGGCGGCCAACGCCGTCCGCGCGCTCGCCGTCGGGGCGCTGACCATCGTCGTCCTCGCCGACGAGGGGTCGGTGGCGGTGCTCTACGCCGTGGCGTTCCTGCTCGGCGCCGCGGAGACGGTGTACGACAGCGCGGTCCGCGCGCTGCTGCCGCAAGTGGTGGGTGCGCACCAGCTCGATCGCGCCAACAGTCTGATCACCGTCGAGGAAGAGCTCGGTCAGACGTTCGTCGGCGCTCCCCTGGGCTCGGTTCTGTTCGCCGTGGCGGTCAGCCTGCCGTTCCTGCTCAACGCCGCCGGGTTCCTGCTCGCCGTGGTCCTGATCCTGACCGTGCGCGGCCACTATCGGCCCGCGCGCGCGGCCGAGGTCACCACGATCCGGACCGACATCGGCGAGGGGGTGCGCTGGCTGCGCCGGCATGCTCTCCTGCGCGGCCTCACCCTGATCTCGGCCGGTACCGCGTTCGCCAACACGATCGCCTCGGGCGTCCTCGTCCTCTACGTGCTCGAGGTGCTGCGGCTGCCGGCCGGCGACTTCGGGCTCTTCCTGCTGGTGGGTGGCGCGGGTGCCCTGGCCGGCAGCATCGCCACTCCCCCGCTCGCCCGCCGGGTCGGCCGGGCGGTGATGTTGACCGCCGGCTCGCTCGTCGCAGCGACGGCCATCGGCCTGATGGCCGTCACCCGCAACGGTTACATCGCTGCCGCGCTGTTCGCCGTGGCGGCGGGCGGGGTCATGGTGTGGAACGTTCTCACCATGTCGTTGCGGCAGGCGCTCATCCCATCCGCGCTGTTCGGCCGGGTCCAAGGCGCGTACCGGACGTTGGTCTGGGGCGGCATCCCGCTCGGGTCGTTGACCGGCGGGCTGCTGGCCGGCGGGCTCGGCATCCGCTGGGCCTTCCTCATCGCCGGCGCGATCATGCTGGTGCTTGCCGTCCTGCTCGGACGCCTGCTGCGCAAGCACCCGGACGAGCTCGCCGATCACCGGCCTTCGGAGCTCGCCGCCGTCAGGTGAGGTGCCTCAGAGCCCGGCCCCCCGAGCGGGATCGTCCAGCTCAATCGGGTGCCACCGCCGTCGCCGGGCTCGAGGGTCATCGAGCCCTGCCGACCCTCGGCCCGGGCGCGGAGATTGGCCAGCCCGCTGCGCCGCCGCCCGGTGCCGATCCCGCGGCCGTTGTCGGTGACCTCGAGCGTGAGTGTGGATGACTCGACCGCGAGCGTCACCTGCACCTTGCTCGCGTGTGCATGGCGGGCGACGTTGGTGAGCGCCTCGCGCAACACCGCGATGCAGTCGTCGCTGACCTCGTCGTCGATGCCGAACTCGACCGGGCCGCGGACCTCGAGGTCGGCTGCGAAGCCGAGGACCGGTTCCATCTCGACGACGAGGTCCGATACCTTCGCCGCGACCGATCGCGGCGCGGGCAGCACCGGGCCGCGCAGGCGGTAGATGGTGGATCGGATCTGTTCGATCGTCTCGTCCAGGTCGTCGACACCGGACAACAAGTGATCGGCGACCTCACCGTCGAGTTGACTGGCGACGCTCTGCACCGTCAGCCCGATCGCGAACAGCCGCTGGATGACGTGGTCGTGCAAGTCGCGGGCGATGCGGTCGCGGTCGTCGAGCAGCTTGAGCCGTTCCCGGTCGGCGCGCCCCTTCGCCAGGTCCAGGGCGACACTCAGCTGCTCAGCCAGCATCGTCGCGGCCTCGATCTCGGCGCGGGTGAACGGCCGGCCCGTGGGGCGGGGGAAGAGCGCCAGCAGGTGCTGCTCGAGCGCCTGCCCCGCGAGCGACATCAACCGGGCCGTCCGCACGTCCACTCGCCGGCCGTCCAGGTAGGACTCCACCGGACCCAATGCCTCGACCACTTCGTGGGAGTCATCCGGGCACCGGCGCACGACGGCGACGACTTCGGCCGCCGTCATCTCGCGGATTCGCTGGACGAGCAGCCGCAACGGTTGCTGGTGCTCCCCGGCCAGCACCGCCCGGGTCAGATGGGTGGACTCGGCCAGCCATTTCTTCTGCCAGCCGAAGTCCTGGGTCAGCCGGGTCCGCCGCAAGATCGCCGCCGCCGCGCCGGCGACCAACTCGGCGATCGACTCCTCGCCGGAGCCGAAGGATCGTCCTTCGGGTGGCCGTCCGACGAAGAGGCCGCCGACGATCCGCCCTTCGTAGACGATGGGCACGGCCAGGACCGACCCGAGCACCGATTGGCCGGCGAGCAGATCGGCGTCCCGGCCGTCCCGGCCCGGCGCCCGAACCACGTCGCCCCGGCCGAGGACGGCGGCCAGGACGCGCTCGTTGACGGCAAAGTCGCCCAGGGCTGAACCGGCCGCGGCATCGGCACCGTCGGAGCTGAAGAAGTCGAGCGCGTCGTTGTCGTTCAGCACCGCGATCAACGAGTACGGGCTCTGCAGGATCGCATCGCTGGTGGACGCGATGCGCCCCAACGACTCCGGGAGCGGCTCCGGCGTGCTCGACATCAACGGCCGGAGCAGGTTGCGCCACTCGGCGAAAATGTCGACAGCGGCGCCGGCCGGCGTCACCCGAGAAGTCATTCCCGCTCCCTGATCAGGGCTTATTCCGAAAGGGTCGGGACCCTGAGCTCTTGATCCGTGCCGGCACAGCCGCTATAGCCGCGCTTGTCGGAAAATAACACCACACGAACCGCTTCGGCGCGCGCTGAAGGCACCGATCGGCCTGCGGTACCTAGGTCAGCCGACACCCAGCAAGATCCGGGGATGCCGTGCGGGCGAGAGCCACCGCAGCACTCGCACGAGCTGGTCTTGGGGTATCGCGACGCAGCCCTCGGTCGGTTTGCCGACCTCGACATGCAGGAAGAACGCACTTCCGGCGCCCGGTCGCACGCCGCCCGGAGCGTTGCGCGTGTTGTAGTCGATCACGACGGCGTACCGGTAGAACGGCATCGTGGAGTACAGCGGCTCGTTCGGCGGGCCGGTGGTGAACGGGCAGGCGGCTGCGCAGCGCTGTCGGGTGTTGTAGAGGCGGCCGGCCTCGCTGATCCACCAGTCGTCCGGAGTCGTGTGGACGTACGGGAGCGACGTGCCCGGGTTGGCGTCGTGGCCGAAGGCCTGCGTGATCGTGTAGCTGCCCGACGGCGTGCGGGTCGTCTGTTCGCTCGCGTGGCCGATGCCGTCGGCGCCGATGAAGGCGGCGACGGCCGGGCCGACGCGACGCCATCCACCGGTTACCCGGCTCCAGGCCTGCACCGTGGCCGTTGTGCTCGTGGCCGACGAAGCCGTCACGGTGATGACCTGGTCCGCGGCGCCGGTCGGGAAGTGCAGGGGCAGCGCGGTGGCTGCCGGCCGCGCCGCGATGTGAGGCTCGGCCGTTCTCGTCACGGGTGCCGACGTAGTCGGCGAAGGGGTGGTTCGCGCGGCGCTCGGGAGCCGCGGCGTCGGGGTGGAGCTGGGTGCGCTCGAGCCGGCGGCCGTGCTCGGCGCCGACGCCGTACTGCGTTGGCCGGCGGTCCCACTGCCGGCGCAACCAGTCAGCGCGACGGCCACCGCGGCCAGCGCGCCAACGACCGACCGGCGGGGCGTTTCGGGCACGGTCCCAGGGTGTCACGCCCGGAAACGGGCGTGGTCCGGCACCGCGCAATTCCGTAGCGCCCTGCCGTCGGAATCGATTCCCGCGTGGTGGAACGCTGTCCTCATGAGCGATCCCAAGGCCGACCTCGTCCGCTATCTCAACCGCGCCCGCGACGCGTTGCTCTGGAAACTCGACGGGCTCAGCGAATACGACGTCCGCCGGCCGATGACTCCGACCGGCACCAACCTGCTCGGTCTCGTCAAGCACGTGGCCAGCGTCGAGCTCGGCTACTTCGGCGAAACATTCGGTCGTCCGTTCCCCGAGTCCCTGCCCTGGCTGGACGACGGGGCGGAACCGAACGCGGACATGTGGGCCGCCCCGGGCGAGTCCCGGGAGTACATCGTCGGTTTGTACCGGCGCGCGGCGGAGCACTCAGCCGTGACGATCGAGGCTCTTCCCCTCGACGCGGCCGGCCGCGTCCCGTGGTGGCCGGCCGAACACGCCGAAGTCACCCTGCACCGGGTGCTCGTCCACATGGTCGACGAGACGGCGCGCCATGCCGGGCACGCGGACATCATCCGCGAACTCATCGACGGGTCGGTGGGGCTGACGAAGGACCGGGCCAACGCTGCGCCCGGCGATGCCGAGGAGCGCGAAACGTACCGCGCGCGGCTCGAGGCCGCCGCGCGGGCTGCCGAGCAGTAGGGCCTCCGGCCGGCGGCTCAGCCGACGCCGATCAGGATGCGCGGATGCGCGCTCGGCGTCAGCCACCGCATCAGGCTGACCAACTTGCTCTGCGAGATTGCCACGCATCCGGCGGTCGGGTTGCCGTCGGTGACGTGCAGGAAGAACGCGGACCCGTGGGGGTACGCGGCCGCACCGGACGGCGTGTTGATCACGACCGCGTAGTTGTAGAACGGCCGCTCGTAGTAGAGATGTTCGTTGGGGTCGCCGCGGGTGAACGGACAACCGGACCAGCAGTGCTGATGGGTGTTGTAGAGCGCTCCCGGCTCGCTGATCCACCAGTCCGCCGAGTTCGTGCGGAAGTAGTGCAACGACGTGCCCGGGTTGGCGTAGTAGCCGAAGCCCTGGGCGAGTGTGAAGCTGCCGATCGGCGTCGCGCTGCGGAACTCGCTCGGCGAGCTGCTCAAACCGTCGGACCCGACATGCGCGGTGACCGCGCTGCCGTAGCGCAACCATCCGCCGCCCGTGGCCTTCGTCCACGCCTGCAAGGTGGCGACCGTGCTCTGCGTCGAACGCGCCGTCACCGTGATCACCCGGGTGGCGGTGCCGGCGCTGTAGCGCAGGGGTAGCGCTTGGCCGCGCGGCGCGACCGGCTGCGCCCTCGGGGCCAACGCACTGCTCGTCGGGGCCGCGCGGCGCGGCGTACGAGGCGCCGGTACGCCGGCCGGCGAGGACGAGCTGTGCGCCGCCGGCCGGGCCGACGTCGCAGCGGGGAAAATCGCGGCGACTGTCGAAGAGCGGGCCCTGCTCGGTGCCGGTCCGGTCGACGGGGACGGGACGGTGGACCCGAGGGCCGCCGAGGTCATCGGCTGGGTGACCGGTCGCGAGGCGCTGCCGGTCGGCAACGCGGAAGGAGTTCGGTCGGCCACCCGTGCCGGATCGGCCGAGCTCATCCCGAAGGCGACGACGGCGCAGCCGGCCACGGCCAGCGACGCGGCCGCGGCTCCGACCAGGCGACCTACGGACATGGGGTCAGTGTGCCAGGTGTGACTGCTGTGAAAAAGGGGTCAAGCGCGGCGGAGCGGCCACCGACCGTCATTCGGCCCCCACCGCCTCGACGAGATTTCCGGCCGGATCGGCGACGATCGCGTTGAACTCGCCACGCCGGTAGAGCGGCCAGCGTCGGGGCGCAGTGAACGTCCTTCCACCCGCCGCGACGGCAGCATGATGGAAGGTCTCGACCTGGACTTGAGAGTGAGCCGTAAAGCGCACGTGGAGCCCAGTTGTCCCGGTTGAACCGGCGACGAGCCAGAGCACGCCGGTGCCGTCCGGATCTCCCCAGGCGACCGCCTCGACCTCCGCGCCGTCCTCCTCCTCGTCGACGAGCTCACTGACCCTCACCAGCCCGAGAGCGCCGAGTGCCGCGTCGTAGAACTCCAGCGCGGCGGCGAAGTCGGACGACGTCACGGTGACGGAGTCGAGCGGGCTCACCCGCTCACGATCTCACTGCTCGAATAAGCAGAAGGGGTGGCCCACGGGATCCAGGAGCACCCGGACGTCGTCCTGCGGCTGGAAGTCGGCGAGGGTGGCGCCGGCCCGGGTCGCGTGCTCGCTGGCCGCCGCGAGGTCGTCGACCTGCAGATCGAGGTGCAACTGCATCTGCTGATGAGTCGTGTCCGACGGCCAGCTGGGGCGCACGAACTGCGGCTCGAGCTGGATCGCCAGGCCGGTCTGGCCGGGCGCCGGCTCGAACCGCGCCCAGTCGGACTCCTCGCTGGTGGCGGGCCAGCCGAGCAACCGCTTGTAGAACGCGGCCAGCTCGGGCACGTCGGGGGCGTCCAGAACGACACTGCGGAACCGGATCTCAGGCATGGCGACGTTCCTACCCACGCAGCCGGTCGGCGAACGCCCGCGCCGCCGCGCCGGGATCCTCGGCATCGGTGATGGCGCGAACCACGACGGCCCGCTTGGCCCCGTGGGCCAGCACCTCGCCCAATCGCGACTCGGTCTCGATCCCGCCGATGGCAAACCACGGACGGTCGTCGGCGTGGGCGGCCGCGTGATCGATGAGCGCCAGGCCCGCGGCCGGGCGGCCCGGCTTGGTCGGCGTCGTCCAGGTCGGCCCGCAGCAGTAGTAGGCCACACCGGGTTCTTCGCGCGCCGCATCAGCCTGCGCCGGTGTGCGGGTCGACCGCCCGATGAGGACGTCCGGCCCGACGATCTCGCGGGCCACGTCGGTCGGCAGGTCGTCCTGACCGAGGTGCAGCATCGGTGCGCCGACCGCGCGCGCGACGTCAGCGCGGTCGTTCACCGCCCAGATCGCCGAGTGGCGTTGGGCGGCGGCGGCGAAGACCTCGAGGAGCCGGATCTCCTCCCGCGCTTCGAGCCCCTTCTCGCGCAGTTGGACGACGTCGACCCCGTTGCCCAGCACGGCGTCGAGGAACTGTTCGAGATCACCCTGGCGCGACCGGGAGTCGACGCACAGGTACAGCCGGGCGTCGGCGAGATCGCGCATGCCCGGAAGCGTAGGGTGGGCGCAGCACGGGAGTCCGCCGCGGGGCGGGCTGAGAGGGCCACCTGGCCGACCGTTGAACCTGATCCGGGTAATGCCGGCGCAAGGGAGCGAATCGCATGTCGGCCAGCGACGTCGTCGTACTGGGCGCCGGTGCCATCGGCACCGCCGTCGCCTGGCGCTGTGCGCAGCGCGGCCTGTCCGTCACCGTGATCGACCCCGCGCCGAGGAACGGTGCCTGGCGGACCGCGGCCGGCATGCTCGCTCCGATCACCGAACTGCACTACACCGAGACGCCGTTGCTTCGGCTCGGGATCGACTCGCTCGCCCGCTATCCCGCCTTCGCCGCCGAGGTCGGCGAGGAGTCCGGAGCGCCGGTCGGCCTCCTGGCCTCGGGGGCCGTGATGGCGGCATGGGACGGCGCCGACCTGGCGGCGTTGCGCGACCTGCACGCGTTCGCCCGCCGCCTGGGAGTGGACGCCGAGCTGCTGAGTGGGCGGGAGCTCCGCGCGTTGGAGCCCGCCCTGGCCGCCGGGCTCCCCGGCGCGATGTACGCACCCGGCGACCAGCAGGTCGACCCGCGGCTCCTTCACCGCGCGCTCGTCACGGCGGCCGGGCGGGGCGGCGTCGTCTTCGTCGAGTCCAGCGGCTCCGTACTCATCGATGGCGACCGGGTGCGGGGCGTGCGGCTGGCCGACGGCACTCGGATCGAGAGTCCCCACGTTGTGGTCGCGGCCGGGTGCTGGTCGCACGCGGTCGCGGGGTTGCCGGCGTCGGTCCGCCCGCCGGTCCGACCGGTGAAGGGCCAGACCCTGCGCCTGCGGCTTCCCGGGCGGCCCCGTCTGACGCGGATCGTCCGCGGCTGGGTCAAAGGCGTGCCGATCTACCTGGTCCCCCGTGCCGACGGCGCCATCATCGCCGGTGCCTCGGTCGAGGAGAGGGGGTTCGACGAGCAGCCGCGGGCCGGCGCGGTGTACGAGTTGCTGCGCGACGCCCAATCCCTGGTTCCCGAGCTCGGCGAGGCGGTGCTCGAGGAGATCAGCACGGGGCTGCGACCGGGGTCGCCCGACAACGCCCCGGTCATCGGGCCTACAGCCGTCGACGGGTTGATCCACGCCACCGGCCATCACCGCAACGGCATTCTGCTCGCGCCGATCACAGCCGACGGCGTTGCCACACTCGTCGCCGACGGTGCGCTGCCCGACGAGCTGGCCGCGTTCACCATGGACCGCTTCGCGGCGGTGGCCTGATGCAGATCGAGCTCAACGGGCAGCCGCGCGAGATCGCCGAAGGGCTGACCGTCGACGCGTTGATCCTGTCGGTCACCGGGTCGACGCGTGGGAGCGCGGCGGTCGTCGACGGTGAGGTCGTTCCGCGCAGCGCGTGGCCGCACACGGCACTGCGCGACGGTCAGGCCGTCGAGTTGATCACCGCTGTGCAAGGAGGATGACATGAACGAGGAGCCACTCACGATCGCCGGGGTGACGCTGTCGTCACGGCTGATCTTGGGGACCGGCGGGGCGCCCAGCCTGCACGTCATCGACGAGACGCTGGTCGCGTCCGGCACCGCCATGTGCACCGTCGCCATGCGCCGGGTCGACGCCGCCACCAGCGGCTCAATCCTCGAGGTCATCGACCGCCGCGGCGTCCGGGTGCTGCCGAACACGGCCGGGTGCCGCACTGCGCGCGAGGCCGTGCAGACCGCCCAGCTCGCGCGGGAGGCGCTCGAGACCGACTGGGTCAAGCTCGAGGTCGTGGCCGACGAGCGCACCCTGCTGCCCGACCCGATCGAACTGCTGGAGGCGGCGCTTACTCTTGTCGCCCAGGGCTTTCAGGTCCTCCCGTACACCAACGACGACCCCGTCCTGGCCCGCCGCCTCCAGCAGGCCGGATGCGTCGCGGTCATGCCGCTCGGGTCGCCCATCGGCACCGGCTTGGGGATCAGCAACCCGCACAACATCGAGCTGATCGTCAGCGAGGCCACCGTCCCGGTGATCCTCGACGCCGGCATCGGCACGGCGTCCGACGCGGCACTGGCCATGGAACTCGGCTGCGGCGGTGTCCTGCTCGCCTCCGCCGTCACTCGCGCGCAGGACCCCGTCGCGATGGCCCGGGCGATGGCGCTCGCCGTCGAGGCTGGCCGGCTCGCGCGCGTCGCCGGCCGGATCCCGAAACGGTTCCACGCCCAAGCCTCCTCGCCGACCGAAGGGATGGCCGTCCTGTGACCACCACGATCGAGCACGCCGAGGCGCCGCTCACCCTCGACCAGCCGGCCCCACGGGCGCTGCGGCTGATCGACCAGCTCGGCATGTGGGGCAACCTCGGCGTGAGTCTGCTCGGCTTCACCGGCGCCATCTACGTGCTCTACCCGCTGGGCACCACCGCGCTGTCCCTCGCGGCGGCGTTCACCGCCCTCGTGCTCGGCACGCTGCTGGGATCAGCGGCCATCTCGGTCGCCGGGGCGATCGGGACCGAGACCGGAGCGCCCTCGATGGTGCTGCTGCGGGGGTTGTTCGGCGCCCGGGTGTCCTGGCTGCCGACGGTCCTCAACGTCGTGCAGTTGCTCGGCTGGACGAGCTTCGAGCTGGTGACGATCAGCACGGCGTTGCACCAGATCAGCGACGGCGTGCCGCGGTGGGTCTACGTCCTCGCCGGCGGCGTGGTGACGACCGGGCTCGCGCTGTACCCACTGAGCTGGATCCGGTTGCTGCGCCGGTACGTGACGGTCGCGGTGGTGATCGCGCTCGGCTACCTCGCCGTCCAGCTGCTGCGCAATCCATTGCCGTCGTGGGGCCACGGGTCGTGGTCCGGGTTCTGGATCGCGGTCGACACCGTGATCGGCGTCGGGGTCTCGTGGGTGCCGGTCGCCGCCGACTACACGCGCCACTCGAAGTCCGTCCGGGACACTGTCGCCGGCACGTTCGTCGGCTACTCGGTGACCCAGATCGCGTGTTACGCCATCGGGCTGATCACGCTGGTGACCGTCGCGAAGGGTGACGCCAATCAGATCTTCGGCTCGTTCATGGCCATTCCGGTCGGGACGCTCGCCTTCGCCGTCCTCGCCATCCGAGAGGTGGACCAGTCGTTCGTGGACACCTACTCGACGGCGGTCTCCGTGCAGAACCTCCGCCCGCGGTGGGACCGACGCGTGCTGGCGACGGTGATCGGCGTCCTGGCGACCGTTTTCGCGCTCGTCCTGAACGTCAACGACTACGCGAACTTCCTGCTGCTGATCGGCTCGGTGTTCGTGCCGCTGCTGGGCGTACTCGCCGTCGACTACTACGTCGTGTCCCGCCGGGAGTGGGACCTGAGCGAGACATCGCCGGCACGGTCGACGATGCTCGCGCCCTGGTTGTTGGGCTTCATCGCCTACCAGCTGATCAACGCCGGCTACGTCGGGTGGTGGTCGCGCGGCTGGACCCGCATCGACAGCTGGCTGCACTTCACCCCCACCACATGGATGAGCGCCTCCCTCGTCTCGTTCGCCGTGTCGGCGGTCGCTACCGTGCCGGTAGGGCTCCTGCGCAGAGGGGGGCGAGCCCGCCGACGAGAGGAACACCAGTGCTGATCCACCCCGAGGTCGCCGAGGCGCTGGCCGCCCGCCGGCCCGTCGTCGCGCTCGAGAGCACGATCATCAGCCACGGCCTGCCGCGGCCGGACAACCTGCGGATCGCGCGCGAGATCGAGGGCGCGGTGCGGGCCGGCGGCGCCGTCCCGGCCACCATCGCCGTGGTGGACGGACAGCCGCGCGTCGGCCTGGACGACGCCGCCCTCGAGCGCATCGCCCTGGACCCGGCCGTCGTGAAGGTCAGCGTCCGCGACCTCGCCGCCATCGGCGGCTACGGCGGCGTCGGGGCGACCACAGTGGCCTCCACCGCGCACATCGCCGCCCGCAGCGGCATCCGCATCTTCGCGACCGGCGGCATCGGTGGCGTGCACCGCGACGCGCGAGACACCTGGGACGAGTCGTCGGATCTGACGACGCTGTCCCGCACGCCGGTACTCGTGGTCTGTGCCGGCGTGAAGTCCATCCTCGACGTCGGAGCGACCCTGGAACGGCTGGAGTCTCTCAACGTCGGGGTGCTCGGTTACCGCACCGACCGCTTCCCCGGGTTCTACCTGCGCGATTCCGGGCACCCCCTGTTCTGGGTCGCGCCGACGCCACAATTCGTGGCGAACGTGCTGCGTGCGCAGGAGGCGCTGGGCACCGCCTTCTACGGACTCGTGCTGGCCAACCCCATCGATCCGAGTGCCGAGCTCGACCGCGACCTGCACGACCACACCTTGCAGGCAGGCCTCGCCGCGGCCTCCGCCTCCGGGGTTCGCGGGAAGGACGTCACGCCGTTCCTGCTCGACTTCTTCCACCGCGAGACGCATGGCGCCTCGCTGGCGGCCAACGTCGCGCTGGTGCGGTCCAACGCGTACCTGGCGGCCGAGGTGGCAACGGCGTACTCGGCCGGATGATCCGGCTGGTCTGCGTCGGCGACCTCATGGTCGATGTCCTGGCGCAGCTGCCCGGTCCACTGGCGCCCGGCTCCGACACACCGGCCACCGTCACGATCCTCGGTGGCGGCGCCGCGGCCAACGTCGCGGCGTGGGCGGCCCACACGGGTGCCGCGGCAGCGTTCGTCGGCCGGGTCGGGGACGATGCGCTGGGCCGCCGCGCGGTCGCCGAGCTCATGGCGGCCGGCGTCGAGGCGCGGGTCGACCTGGACCCGGACCGTCCCACCGGCACCTGCATCGTCCTCGTCGATCCGAGCGGGGAACGGACGATGGTCCCGTCGGTCGGGGCCAATGCCGCACCCGGGGGCTACCCGCTGCCCGACTCCGCCGACTGGCTCTACCTGTCCGGCTACGCGCTGCTGTCCGAGCCGTCGCGAGAGGCGGCGCTTGGCGCGCTCACGACCGCACGCGAGCTCGGCTGGTCGATCGCCGTGGACGCGGCGTCGGCGGCTCCGCTGCGCGGCGTGGGCGCCGAAACCTTTCTCGGCTGGCTCGGGACCGGCGTGCTCCTGTTCGCCAATGCCGACGAGGCGCTCGTCCTGACCGGGATCGACGAACCGGCCGGATCGGCGGCCGCGCTGGCCGCGCGCACGGGGCAGACGATCGTGAAGCTGGGTGCCGGCGGAGCGCTGTGGTCGGACGGTTCCGCCGTGCGGTCCATGCCGGCCGTGCCCACCGACGTCCTCGACTCGACCGGCGCCGGCGACGCCTTCGCGGCGGGGTACCTCTGCGGGAGCGGGGACGTCGCCGCCCGCCTCGGCAGCGCGGTGGAACTGGGCGCGGTCGCCGTCGGTCAGCTCGGCGCGCGCCCGGTCAACCCGAGTAGATGAGATGGCTGCCGGTGAACGCGATATGCATACCAGACCCGTCCACCTGCAATGACCGCACCCGGATCTTGAACGGGATCCCCTGCAACGGAACGGCCAGGTCGAACACCGAGTTGAGCGCCGACGTGACCTGATCCCCCAGCTCGCCGGCGCCGTTGATCGCGGTGGCGGTGAACGACAGCGCACCATCGACCAGCGCCGGGCGCGTCGTGACCGACGCCTGCACCGTGTCTCCGAGCACGGTCACCTTCTTCGTGGCCTTGATCCGGCCGCCGCCTGCGTAAGCGACATCCATCCCCAGCGTCCGGCCCAACTCGGCGAAGCTGACGCTCGCGGTGGCGTTCGCTGTCTGTGCGCTCACCCGGGAGAAGTCGCGGGCCACCGTCACCTTGTGCAGCACGACCTTGATCCGGGAGATGTCGAGCAGGTGAACCCTCTCCCCCACGGGCACGTCGCGCGCTGTGACGGTCACCTGGTCGAAGTCGCCGGCCGCGAGCTGCGTCAGGAAGGGAAACCCACTGACCTGGACGGCGGGACGGTCGCTGAGCTTCTGCGAGGACTGGATCGTGTTGCCGGCGGTGCGCTCCGCTAGGTAGAGGCCGATGCGGTCGGCGGCAACGAGCAGGACGACGAACACGGTCACCGCCACCACGAACCTGCGCGCCCCGCGTCCACCCATCCATCGATCAAAACATGTCGTAGGCAGCGGGCAGACTCCGCACTCATGACGGTCGCAGCCCTGCTTCTCGAGCGGATGGCCCGGCAGGGGCTGGCCGACCGCCCCTGCCGTTCGGCCGCCGAGGCCGCGCGATTGACGACGGCGCTGCAGGCGCAGGACAACCCGGCGTCCCGGCTCGGTGTCCGGGCGCGATCGGCCTCGTTGACCGAGGGCGACGTGCTGGGGGCCATCGAGGACGAGCGCACGATCGTGCGCACCTGGCTGATGCGCGGGACGATCCACCTGGTCGACGCGCGCGACCTGCGGTGGTTGGTCCGCCTCATCGGACCGGCTATCGCCCGCAAGTACCGCACCCGGTGGCGGCAGATCGGTTTGACCGACGACGTGCTCGACCGCTCCGTGCAGCTCCTGCCCGAGCTACTGGCCGGCGGTCCTCTGAACCGGCACGAGATCCGGGCCGGGCTCACGGCCCACGGCGTCGCCCTCGACAGCCCGGACCCGCAAGCCCATACACACGCCATCGTGCATGCCGGCACGACCGGGCTGATCTGTCGCGGCCCCGATCGCGGCCGGCACTCGACCTTCGTACTGACAGACGAGTGGCTGCCCGGCGCGCCGACCGGACCGAGCGGCGACGAAGCGCTCGCCGAACTCGCCCGCCGCTACTTCGCCGCGTTCTCGCCGGCGACGGCAGCCGACTTCGGTACCTGGTCCGGACTGCCGTCAGCTCGCGCCGTCGCCCTCATCCGCGATGAGCTGACCGACTCCGACGTCGACGGCCGGCCCGGCTTCCGACTCGGCGAGGTCGCCCCGGCGCGCGGGCTGCGCCTGCTGCCCGCCTTCGACAACTACGTCATCGGCTACCGCGACCGCACGGCGATCCTGCACCCCGATCGGCACCCGGCTGTCTACCAGGGCGGCATGATCCGCCCGGTCGCCGTGCTCGACGGCCAGGGCATCGGCACCTGGGCGCTCGACCGGGCGAAGGGGCGGATCGTCCTCACGCCGTTCCAGCGGCTCTCCGCCCCGGTGCGGCGCCGGGTCGAGGCCGAGGCGACCGACGTCGGGCGCTTCCTGGATCGCGAGCTCGAACTCCACGTCGCCGAGGCGGCGGAACCGTGACGGCCCGTGCGGGCGGCTGAACGTCATTCGCCGACGGCCAGGGTCGACGCCAGAGGTACACCGGGCCGGTACGCCAGGTGGGTATGGCTCGGCGCCTCGAGCACCGCCAGGTCGGCGCGAGCGCCTGGGGTGATACGGCCGACGTCCGTGCGCTGCAGCGCCCGCGCCCCTCCCGCGGTTGCGGCCCACACTGCCTCGGCCGCCGTCATTCGCATCTCGCGCACCGCCAGGGCGATGACGAACGGCATCGACGACGTGTAACTGGTCCCCGGGTTGCAGTCGGTGGCCAGGGCGACCGTCACCCCCGCGTCGAGCAGCCGGCGGGCATCGGGGTACGGCGCTCGGGTGGAGAACTCGGCTCCGGGCAACAGAGTGGCTACCGTGTCCCCGGCGGACAGCGCGGCGACGTCGGCGTCGGTCAGGTACGTGCAGTGGTCGACGCTCGCGGCGCCCAGCTCGACGGCGAGCCGGACGCCCGGCCCGGCGGAGAGCTGATTGCCGTGCACACGCAGCAGCAGACCGTGCGCCCGGCCCGCCTCGAGCACCGCGCGAGCCTCGTCCCCGTCGAAGGCGTGCGGGCTGGCCGGCTCGCAGAAGACGTCGATCCACCGCGCGTGCGGTGCGCAGGCGTCGAGCATCTCGCCGGTGACGAGGGCCAGGTAGTCGCCACGGTCGACTTCCGGCGGCACGACGTGCGCGCCGAGGTAGGTGGTCTCGCCGGTCACTTCGGCGGCGAGCCGCAGCAGGCGCGCCTCGTCGTCACGCCGCAGGCCGTAGCCGCTCTTGATCTCGACGCTGGTGGTGCCCTGGGCGCGCAGCTCGGCGATCCGTCGGCCCAGCAGGGCGCGCAGCTGGTCCTCCGACGCGCCGCGGGTCGCGGCGACCGTCGACGCGATTCCGCCGCCGTCGTAGGGCGCCCCGGCCATCCGGGCGGCGAATTCGCTGCCCCGGTCACCGGCGAACACGAGGTGGGTGTGCGAGTCGACGAAGCCGGGCAGGACGGCGCGGCCGCCGAGGTCGCGCTCCGTGTCAGCCGCCGGAGCGTCGACGGCGCGGCCGACCCAGGCGATGCGGCCGTTGTCGACGACGACGGCCGCGTGCTCGACGATACCGAGGGCGGTGCCGTCGTGCTCGGGTTCGTTGGTGACGAGTTCCCCGATGCCCGTCAGCGCGATCGCCATGCATCCTCGATGGCAGTGGCGAGCAGAGCGCCGACGTCGCCGAGCACATGCTGCCCGTCCTGCACGACGATCCGGCCGTCGACGAGGACGGTGTCGACATCCGGCGCGCCGGCGGCGTAGATCACCTGGTCGGGTCCGGAGCCGGCCGTACGGACGGAGTCCAGCCGTACGGCGACGAGATCGGCCCGCCGGCCCGCCACGAGTTGACCGGCATCGGGCCACCCGATGCTGTCGTGGGCGGTGAGCATGCCGAGCAGCTCGGCCGGGAGGAACCGGCCGCGCTGCTGGGACTGCAGCCGTTCGTGCAGCTCGACGCCGCGGGCCTCCTCGAACAGGTCCATGACCGCGTGTTGGTCCGACCCCAGCGAGATGGGGACGGCCGCGTCGAAGAACTGGCGGGCCGGCCCGATGCCGTCGGCGAGATCGCGTTCGGTCGTCGGGCACAGGCAGACCGTGGCCGCCCGCTCCGCGAGGGACTGCACGTCCGCTGCCGTGACGTGTGTGGCGTGCACGGCGGTGGTCGCCGGCCCCAGAACGCCGGCGTCCTCGAGCAGCGCGGTCGGCGACATGCCGTAATGCTCCAGGCAGGCCTCGTTCTCCGCCACCTGCTCGGACACGTGGACGTGCAGCGGCGCGCCGTCCGCCGCAGCGGCCGCGCCGACGGTGGGGAGGGCGTCGCGCGGTACGGCGCGGACGGAGTGGATCGCGACGCCCAGGCAGGTGTTGGCGTCGCCCCGGCGTGCGGTCGCCCGCTCGGCCCAGGCCGACACCGTTGCGTCGGAGAAGCGGAGCTGCCGGGCGTCGGGCGGGAGGTGGCCGTTCGCGTCGAGTCCACCGGCGAGGTAGCAGGTGTCGAACAGGGTGAGCCGGATGCCGGCCTCCGCGGCGGCCGCGCGCAGGGCGTCGCCCATCGCGTTGGGGTCGGCGTAGGGCCGGCCACCCGGCGCGTGGTGCAGGTAGTGGAACTCCCCGACGGCGGTCGCGCCGGCCAGCGCCATCTCGGCGTAGGTGGCCCGGGCCAGGGCGAGGTAGCGGTCCGGGTCGAGGCCGGCGGCCAGCGCATACATCCGCTCGCGCCATGTCCAGAAGGTGCCCCCCTCGTCGTGGGTGCGGCCGCGCAGCGCCCGGTGGAACGCGTGACTGTGGCAGTTCGCGAACCCGGGCAGGACGATGCCGGGCAGTCGCCGCACGCCGGTCGCCTCGGAATTCGGGATGACTGCAGTGAAGCGGCCGTCCGCGACGTCGAACCGCACGTTGTCGGCGAGGCCGTCGGGCAGCAGCGCGAGCTCGGCGAAGTAGCTCGTCACCCGGCCAGCTCCCGGATCACCGTGGCCAGGGCCGCGACGCCGGCCAGGCAGTCGTCGCGCTCGGCGTATTCGGCCGGTGAGTGCGAGATCCCGGTCGGGTTCCGCACGAAGAGCATGGCGGCCGGGATGCCGCCCGCGGCCAGGATGCCGGCGTCATGGCCGGCGCCGGTGTCGAGGATCGGCGCGTCGTCGAGCAGCCGGGCCAGCCGGCCGGGGTCGGGGAAGGTCGTCGCGTCGCTCCAGGACTCCTCGCTCAGCCGGCCGCCGTTGGCGCTCGCCACCTCGGCCACGTCGGCGACGACCGCGCGGACCTGTTCGGCGGTCGCGGCGCGGGCGTCCAGCCAGACGGTGGCGTGGGACGCGATGGCGTTCACGCCGTTCGGTTCGACGCGCAGCTTGCCGCAGGTGGCGACAGCGCCGTGTCGCTCCGCGGCGGCCCGGGCGGCCAGCACGACGGCCGCCGCCGCCACCATCGCGTCGCGCCGGTCGGTCAACCCGGTGGTGCCGGCGTGGTTGGCCTCGCCGGCCAGGTCGATGCGCCACCGGCCGTGCGGCCGGATTGCGCTCGCCACCCCTATCGCGTGCTGTTGGTCGACGAGATTGCGACCCTGCTCCACATGCAGTTCGACGAAGCCGGCGATGCGTCGCAGGGTCTCGTCGTCGCGGCCGAGGGCGGCCGAATCGTGACCGGCGGCGCCCATCGCGGTGCCGAGCGCGGTGCCGTCGGCGTCGGTCAGCGACCGCGCCCGATCGGCGTCGAGGGCGCCGGTCATGATCCGCGACCCGGCGCAGGCGACGCCGAACCGGGCGCCTTCTTCGTCGCCGATGTTGACGACGCCGATCGGGCGCGCCGGCGCAAACCCGTCGGCGCGCAGGGCATCGAGGGCGGCGAAGGCCGAGACCACACCGAGCGGCCCGTCGAAGGCGCCGCCCTCGGGCACCGAGTCCAAGTGCGATCCGACGGCGATCCCGGCGGTGTCGTCCGGATCGCCCTGCCACGCCCACTGGTTCCCGGCGCGGTCGAGGGTCAGGCTCAGCCCGCGAGCCGCGGCCTCACCGGCGAACCACTCGCGCAACGTCGCGTCCTCGGCCGTCCAGGCGAAGCGGCGGTAGCCGCCGGTGCCGGGATGCCGGCCGATCGGCTCGAGGGCCGACCACAGCGAGTCGAAGCCGGTCTCGCTCACGCGCTCACTCCGTTCGGGCGTGCGGAGACGCCATACCGCCGGTTCGCTCCGCAAGCGTCGCTCACGCCTCGGCCATCGGTACGCGCACTCCGCGCTCGGCCGCGACCTCCTCGGCGCGGTCGTAGCCGGCGTCCACGTGCCGGATGACCCCCATGCCGGGGTCGTTGGTGAGCACCCGCTCGATCTTCTGGCCGGCCAGAACGGTGCCGTCGGCGACGCACACCTGCCCGGCGTGGATCGAGCGCCCCATGCCGACGCCGCCGCCGTGGTGGATCGACACCCACGACGCTCCACTGGCCACGTTCACCATCGCGTTGAGCAGCGGCCAGTCGGCGATCGCGTCCGAGCCGTCGGCCATCGCCTCGGTCTCGCGGTACGGAGAGGCGACCGAGCCGCAGTCGAGGTGGTCGCGACCGATGACGACCGGGGCGCTGATCTCGCCGCTCGCGACGAGGTCGTTGAAGGCGACTCCGGCCTTGTCGCGCTCGCCGTAGCCGAGCCAGCAGATGCGCGCGGGCAGCCCCTGAAAGTGAACCTTGTCCTGGGCCAGCTTGATCCAGCGGGCGAGCGACTCGTGCTCGGGGAAGAGATCGAGCACGGCCTGGTCGGTGCGGGCGATGTCTTTCGGGTTCCCGGAGAGCGCCGCCCACCGGAACGGTCCTTTGCCCTCGCAGAACAGGGGCCGGATGTAGGCGGGGACGAATCCCGGGAAGTCGAAGGCCCGGCTCAGGCCGGCCGTCTTGGCCTCGCCGCGGATGGAGTTGCCGTAGTCGAAGACCTCCGCGCCCTTGTCCATGAACTTGACCATGGCCTCGACGTGGCGGGCCATCGAGGCCTGGGCGCGGCCGGTGAACTCCTCCGGCTTGCGCTGCGCGTAG
>NZ_JBHEMO010000064.1:0-17273 GCF_046262535.1 Jatrophihabitans sp.
TGCACATAGACCTCAGGGTCGTTGACGTCGAAGTCCGCGGGGAGCTGGGGCACTGGCACGCCGGCCTCCTGGTTCGGTCGATCGCAGAGAATCTGCAACACGTTCTACTTGCATTGAAGCATAAGCCGCGGCGCAGAGTGAAGAGTTGCATCGGCATCTGTTGCGACCGGATAGAAACATGTTCTACTTTGGCTGGACAGCCGGAGCGGCGACGACGAGAGGGCGCGAGCAGTGGGTTCTGCGGTGATCGTGGAGGCTGTGCGCACTCCGATCGGACGGCGCAACGGCTGGCTGGCGGGCCTGCATGCGGCCGAGGTACTAGGCGCGGCCCAGAAAGCCCTCGTCGAGCGCGCCGGAATCGATCCCGCGCTCGTCGAGCAGGTCGCCGGCGGTTGCGTCACCCAGGCCGGGGAGCAGTCCAACAACGTCACCCGCACCGCCTGGCTGAGCTCAGGGCTGCCCTGGCAGACGGGCACGTTCACGATCGACGCGCAGTGCGGGTCGGCCCAGCAGGCCAACCACCTCGTGGCCGGGCTCATCGCGGCCGGGGCCATCGATGTCGGCATCGCGTGCGGCGTCGAGGCGATGTCGCGCGTCCCGCTCGGCGCCAATCGCGGCGAGACCGGCTCACCTCGGCCGGACTCGTGGGACATCGACATGCCCAACCAGTTCCTCGCGGCCGAGCGGATCGCCGAGCGGCGCCACCTCACCCGCGAACAGCTCGACGCCTTCGGCCTGGCCTCGCAGCGCAAAGCCAAGCAGGCGTGGGACGCCGGCCACTTCGAGCGCGAGGTAGCGCCCATAGAGACGCCCGTCCTGGACGAGGACGGCAAGCCGACGGGCGAGACGCGCACCGTCACCCGCGACCAAGGGCTGCGCGACACGACGGCCGAGGGGCTGGCCGGGCTCAAGCCGGTGTACGACGGAGCCCGGCACACCGCGGGCACGTCCTCACAGATCTCCGACGGCGCGGCCGCCGTGCTGCTGATGGACGAAGACCGCGCCCGGGCCCTCGGGCTCACGCCGCGCGCCCGGATCGTCAGCCAGTGCCTCGTCGGCGCCGAGCCGTACTACCACCTCGACGGTCCCGTGCAGGCGACGACGCGACTGCTCGAGCGCAGCGGGATGACGATCAACGACTTCGACCTGTTCGAGGTCAACGAGGCGTTCGCCTCGGTCCCGATGTCGTGGCTGCAGGTGCACGGCGCCGACCCGGAGAAGCTGAACGTCAACGGCGGCGCCATCGCGATCGGGCATCCGGTGGGCAGCACGGGCTCGCGCCTGATCACCACGGCACTGCACGAACTGGAGCGGCGCGACGGCAGCACCGCCCTGATCACGATGTGCGCCGGTGGCGCGCTGTCCACCGGCACCATCATCGAGAGGATCTGACATGAGCAACGATTCCAGCGGACTGACCGACGTCATCGCCGCGCCGGCGGACAAGATCATCGAGGCGCTCACCGACTTCGAGACCTTCCCCGACTGGCAGGCCGCGGTGCTCGAGTGCGAGGTCCTCGAGCGCGACTCCGACGGCCGCGGATCGCTCGTGCGGATGAAGGTCGACGCCAAGGTGCGCAAGGTCGACTACGTCGTGCGCTACAGCTACGACCTGCCCAACAGCCTGAGCTGGGCGCAGGTCAGCGGCGACCTGAAGGAGAACACCGGCGTGTACACCTTCTCGCCCCGTGACGACGGGTCCACCGACGTCACCGTCGACATCGTGGCCGAGGTGGGATTCTTCGTACCCGGTCCGATGAAGAAACTGATCCGTGAGCAATCGCTGAAGAACTCGCTGCGCGAGCTGAAGAAGCACGTCGCCGTCTGAGCCTCGTCAGCTGACCCGTCGCAACCCACCGATGCCCGGCCGCCGGAGCAGCGGCAGCCCGAGCAGGAGCATGCCCGCGAGCAGGAGGAACGCCGCGGCGGGACGGTGCACGAGCACCTGGACCAGCAACGCAGCGACGAGCCCGGCCGCGTTGCCGGCCAGCCACACGAGCGCGCTGGCCGTGCCGCCGGCGGCACCGGCCCGGCGCTCGGCCAACTCGAGCACGATCGGCAGATCGGTGAGCAGCAGGATCCCGAGGACGATGGCCACAGCCAGTCCGGTTCCGACGCCGGGCAGCGCCGCCAGCAGAACCAACCCCGACGCTCCGACGAGGACGGAGGTCAGGACGAAGCGCGCTTCCCACTGCCTGCGGGCCAGCAGCGGTGGCACCACCGAGCAGCTCGCCACGCCGGCCACCACCATCGCGAGGATCAGGTAGCCAGCCGCGTTCTCCGAGACGCCCACCGGTTCGAGCAGCGCCTGCAACCACGTGGTGAGTGCGACGAAGACACCGAAGCCCACGCAGACCAGCCCGGTCAGCCGGCGGATGTACGCGTCGGCCCACACGGCGCGCAGAGGTACCGCCGACGCCGCCCCCGCCGACCCGTTCGGCGGCCGGCGCAGGGCCAGACACAGCCCGATGCCCGCGACCAGTGACAGGACGCCCTGCACCGTCAGCAGGATCGCCAGATGACCGGAACCGAGCGCCGCGCCGAGGACGAGCGCGAGCACCATCCCGGCGAAGATGCCCGCGGACGACGCGGCGATGCCGGTCGGCCGGTCGCCCTCGCGGAGGTAGCCGGCCGACACCGCCGTCACCGCGTTGAGGACGAGGGGTTGAGCGACGGCCCCCAGGAGCTGCCCGGCGAGCACCGGCAGGTAATCGTCGCCGGCGAGCCGCAGCAGACCTCCCAGCGCGGTCAGCGCCGCACCGGTTCCCAGCCAGAGGGGCAGGTTGCGGTCGATGAGCCGGCCGGCCGGTACGGCCAGGACGACGTAGACCAGCGGGAAGATCTCGGCCAGCCAGCCGATGGCGCCCGACGAGACGCCGTAGTGCCGCGCCGCGTCGGTGGTGAAGGGCGTGTACGTCAACCACAGCATCTGGTTGGAGGCGCTCAGCGCGGCGTACGCGAGAACCGGACCCCAGCTGCCGGTCGCGCCGTCGGGAGTCCCAGCCGGCAAACCCACGCGGTCGTCAACACCCCTCGACGCGAGCCGCGGCCAGGAACGCCGGGACCTCACCCCCGCCGTGCGCGGTCAAGGTGCTGCCGCTCACGTAGGACGCCAGCGGCGAGGCCAGGAAGGCGACGCACCGGCCGATCTCGGCCGGCTCGGCCAGCCGGCCCAGCGGCACCGTCGCGCCGACCGCGGCGATCGCCGCCTCGTCGCCGTAGTGAAGGTGCGCCTGCTCGGTGCGCACCATGCCCGCGACGACCGAGTTCACCCGCACCTTGGGCGCCCACTCCACGGCCAGGGACGCCACCAGGTTGTCCAATCCGGCCTTGGCGGCGCCGTAGGCCGCCGTACCCGGTGACGCCCGGTGGCCGCTGACGCTGCTGACCATCACGATCGAGCCGCCCGTCGCCTGGCGCTGCATCACCGAGTTCGCCGCCTGCGCGACGATCAACGGGGCGAGCAGATTCAGTTCGACAACCTTGGCGTGCAACCGCGGGCTGGCCGTGGCCGCGTCCGTGTGCGGCGCTCCCCCGGCGTTGTTGACGACGAGATCGAGGCTGCCGTGCCGTGCGACGACGGCCGTCGTCATCGCCTGCACCTGCTCAGGATCGCGAACGTCGCACGCGTGGAACTCGACGCCCGGCACGTCGTCCTCCGGCCGGCGCCGGGCACAGGCGATCACGGTCGCCCCGGCCTCCACCAGCACCTCGCTGATGCCCCGCCCGACCCCGCGGACGCCGCCGGTCACCACGGCGATCGCACCGCCGAGCCCGAGGTCCACGTCTGCTAACCTACCAAGCACTTGCTTGTTTCGGGAAGGCGGCGTCGATGGGCATCAGCACGTCCTCCGAAGGGGGCGGGATCACCCTCGTCACCGTCGACTACCCGCCGGTCAACGCCGTGCCCGTCCAGGGCTGGTTCGACCTGGCCGACGCGGTCCGCGACGCCGGACGGGATCCGGCCACGCACGTCGTCGTCCTGCGGGCCGAGGGCCGCGGCTTCAACGCCGGGGTCGACATCAAGGAGATGCAGCGCACGAGCGGTTTCGACGCGCTGATCGGAGCCAATCGCGGCTGCTACGCCGCGTTCGCGGCCGTCTACGACTGCCCGGTTCCCGTCATTGCCGCCGTGCAGGGTTTCTGCCTCGGGGGCGGGATCGGTCTGGTCGGCAACGCCGACGTCGTCGTGGCCTCCGACGACGCCACTTTCGGGCTGCCCGAGGTCGATCGCGGGGCACTCGGCGCCGCCACCCACCTCGCCCGGCTCGTCCCCCAGCACCTCATGCGGGCGCTCTACTTCACCGCGTCGACCGTCGATGCTGCCACGCTGCAGCACCACGGATCGGTGTACCGCGTCGTGCCGCGAGCCGATCTGGACGAGACCGCGCTCGCCGTCGCCCGGGACATCGCCGTCAAGGACACCCGCGTCATCCGCGCGGCGAAGGAAGCGCTCAACGGCATCGACGGGCAAGACGTGCACCGCAGCTACCGCTACGAACAGGGCTTCACCTTCGAGCTCAACCTGGCCGGCGTGGCCGACGAGCACCGCGACGCGTTCGTCGGCGGCAACCAGTGAGCGACAAGACCACGTCGGTGGACGAGGCGGTTGCCGGGCTGCACGACGGCATGACGATCGGCATCGGTGGCTGGGGTTCGCGGCGCAAACCCATGGCCTTGATCCGGGCGATCCTGCGCACCCCGGTTCGCGATCTCACGGTGGTCTCGTTCGGCGGCCCGGACGTGGGGCTGCTCTGTGCAGCCGGCAAGGTCCGCGAACTGGTCTTCGGCTTCGTCTCGCTCGACTCGGTCCCCTACGACCCGCACTTCGCCCGTGCCCGCCAGACCGGAGCGATCACGGTCCGCGAGGTCGACGAGGGCATGGTGGTGGCCGGGCTGCGCGCCGCCGCCCAGCGGCTGCCGTTTCTGCCGATCCGCGCCGGGCTCGGCTCCGACGTGCTGACGTACTACCCGGGCATCAGAACCGTTCGTTCCCCCTACGACGACGAGGAGGAACTCGTCGCCATGCCGGCGCTGAACCTCGACATGGCTCTCGTCCACCTCAACCGGGCCGATGTCTCCGGCAACGCCGCCTATCTCGGACCCGACCCCTACTTCGACGACCTCTTCTGCCTGGCCGCCGAGCACCGCGTGGTGTCGTGCGAGCAGGTGGTGTCGACGGCCGAACTGGTCGCCGCCGCCCCGCCGCAGGCGCTGCTAATCAATCGCATGATGGTCGACGCCGTGGTCGAGACTCCGAACGGCGCGCATTTCACGTCGTGCGCGCCGGACTACGGCCGGGACGAGGCGTTCCAGCGCAGCTATGCCACCGCGGCGGGCGACGAGGACGCGTGGCCCGCGTTCGCCGGCACCTATCTGGCCGGCGACGAGGCGACGTACCAGTCGGCGATCGGAGTGCCCGCATGACCGGGTTCACCCGCGCGGACGTGTGTGCCGTCGCGTGCGCCGACCTGTTCGCCGACGACGGCGAGATCCTGGCCAGCCCGATGGGCACCATGCCCTCCATCGGCGCCCGCCTGGCCCGGCTGACCGGCAATCCCGACCTGCTGATCTCCGACGGCGAGGCGTTCCTCCTGGCCGAGACACCGCCGATCGGCGGCAGCGCGCCGCTCGAGGGCTGGCTGCCGTACCGCAAGGTCTTCGACGTGGTCGCCGCCGGCACGCGGCACGTCGTCATGGGCGCCAACCAGGTGGACCGGTTCGGTAACCAGAACATCTCCTGCCTGGGCGATCACGCGCAGCCCACGCGGCAGATGTTCGGCGCCCGCGGAGCGCCGGGCAACACCGTCAACCACCGGACGAGCTACTGGGTGGCCAAGCACGTTCCCCGCGTCTTCGTCGAGTCGGTCGACTTCGCCTCGGGCGTGGGCTACGACCGCGCGGTCGACGCCGCCGGCCGCTTCCACGACCTGTTCCGGGTCGTCACCAACCTCGCCGTCCTCGACTTCGCCACCCCCGACCACGCCATGCGCATCGCCTCGGTGCACCCCGGCGTGACCGTCGAACAGGTGCAGGCCGAGACCGGATTCCCGCTGGTCGCCGACGACGTACCGACCACCCGCGAGCCGACCGACGAGGAACTCAAGCTGCTGCGCGGGGTGCTCGACCCGAACGGTTACCGCGAGAAGGAGGTGCCCTCGTGAGGACGGCATTGACCGAGCTGGTCGGTGTCCGGCACCCCGTCGTCCAGACCGGAATGGGCTGGGTCGCCGGGCCGCGGCTCGTCGCCGGGACCGCCGAGGCCGGTGGCTTGGGCATCCTGGCCAGTGCGACCATGACCTTCGACGAGTTGGTCGTCGCGATCGACGAGACCAAGGCCCGGACGTCGCAACCGTTCGGGGTGAACCTCCGCGCCGATGCCGCCGACGCATCGGACCGGGTGGATCTGCTCATCGAACGCGGCGTGCGGGTCGCGTCGTTCGCACTCGCCCCAAAGCAGGAGTTGATCGAGCGGCTCAAGGCGGCCGGGTCGGTCGTCATCCCCTCCATCGGCGCGGCCAAGCATGCCCGCAAGGTCGCCGACTGGGGCGCCGATGCCGTCATCGTGCAGGGCGGCGAGGGCGGCGGGCACACCGGTGGCGTCGCCACCACCCTCCTGCTGCCGTCGGTGCTCGACGCGGTCGACATCCCCGTCATCGCGGCGGGCGGCTTCTTCGACGGGCGCGGGCTGGCCGCCGCGCTGTCCTACGGCGCCGCGGGAGTGGCCATGGGCACCCGCTTCCTGCTCACTCGCGAGAGCACCGTGCCCGACGAGGTCAAGCGCCTCTACCTGGAGCGCGGCCTGGACGGCACCGTCGTCACCACCCGCGTCGACGGCATGCCCCACCGCGTGCTGCGCACCGAGTTGGTCGAGCACCTGGAGCGCTCGAGCCGCGTGGTCGGGCTGTACCACGCCGTCCGCAATGCCGAGCGGTTCCAGCGGATGACGAAGCTGCGCTGGCGCGACATGATCAGTGAAGGGCTGGCGACGAAGCACGGCAAGGAACAGACCTGGTCACAGATGATCATGGCGGCCAACACGCCGATGCTGTTGCGGGCCGGGCTCGTCGAGGGCGACACGCAGGCAGGGGTGCTGGCCAGCGGTCAGGTGGTCGGCATGCTCGACGACCTGCCCAGCTGCCGGGACCTGATCGAGAGCATCGTCGCCGAGGCCGAGGCGATCATCGCCAAGCTGCCGTCCGTCCTCGACTGATCCGTTCACCAGCCGAGTTCGTGCAACCGATCGTCACTGATCCCGAAATGGTGCCCGACCTCGTGGACGACGGTCGTGCGTACCTCACGGATCACGTCGGCCTCGGTGTCGCAGTGCGCGCAGATCGCGCGCCGGTAGATCGTGATCTTGTCGGGCAGGACGGCCGAGTAGTCCGAGAGCCGCTCGGTGAGCGGGATGCCTTCGTACAGGCCGAGCAGTTGTAGGTCGTCGCCGTCCTCGACGACAACGACGACGTTGCGCATCGTCGCGGCCAGCTCGGGCGGCAGGGTGTCGAGCGCCTCGCCGACCATCTCCTCGAAGCGCTCCTCGCCGATGTCGATCATCAGCCGGCGGCGGAGCTCACGCCGCCCGGCAGGCCGGGCAGACGCCGAACAGCTCGACGGTGTGGTCGACCTCGGCGTAGCCGTGCTCACGCGCGACCTCGCCGGCCCAGCGCTCGACGGCGCGCCCCTCGATCTGCTCGGTGCGCCCGCACCGTCGACAGACCAGGTGGTGATGGTGCCGGTCCCCGGCGTCGCCGCAGAAGCGGTAGGTCGCCTCGCCGTCCGGTGTGTGGATGACGTCGACGACACCGTCCTCGACCAGCGACTGGAGGTGCCGATAGACCGTCGACAGCCCGACCGACCCGCCGGCGGCCCGCAGCACCGCATACACGTCCTGCGCGCTGCGGAAACCGCCGGCCGTCGCCAGCGCGTCGCGCACCGCGGCGCCCTGCTTGGTCGCGCGCTGCCGAGGAGTCACCCGCCCACTCTATCGGTAATCGTTACCAACGCGGCGGCACGGTCAGGCGTACTCGGCCACCGGCGGGCAGGCGCAGACCAGGTTGCGGTCGCCGAACGCGCCGTCGATCCGCCGTACCGGGGCCCAGTACTTCGAGCGCGGGTCGACACCAGCCGGATAGGCCGCCTCGGTGCGGGAGTACGGGTGATCCCAGTCCTCCGCGATCGACTCGGCGGTGTGCGGCGCGTTGTGCAGCGGGTTGTCATCGGCCGGCCATTCGCCGGCCGCGACGCGATCGATTTCACCCTTGATGGCGATCATTGCCGCCACGAAGCGGTCGAGCTCGTGCAGGTCTTCGGACTCGGTCGGCTCGACCATCAGCGTGCCCGCGACCGGGAACGACATGGTCGGCGCGTGGAAGCCGTAGTCGATCAGCCGCTTGGCGACGTCGTCGACGGTGACGCCGGTCTCGCGGGTGATGGCGCGCATATCGAGGATGCATTCGTGGGCCACCAGTCCGTGGCCGCCCGAGTACAGAGTCGGGAAGTGGTCGGCGAGGCGCTTGGCCACATAGTTGGCGGCGAGGATCGCGGCACCGGTGGCCGCGGTCAGCCCGTCCGGCCCCATGAGCCGGATGTAGGCCCAGGTGATCGGCAGGATCGACGCCGAGCCCCAGGGCGCGGCCGAGATCGCGCCGGGACCGGTCTGCGGGCCGGCCAGCGGCTGCAACGCGTGGTTGGGCAGGTAGGGCGCCAGGTGGGCGCGCACGGCGACCGGACCCACGCCGGGGCCGCCGCCGCCGTGCGGGATACAGAACGTCTTGTGCAGGTTGAGGTGCGAGACGTCTGCGCCGAACTTGCCCGGGCGGGCCAGGCCGACCATCGCGTTGAGGTTGGCGCCGTCGACATAGACCTGGCCGCCGGCGTCATGCACGAGCGCGCAGATCTCGCCGATGTGATCCTCGAAGACCCCGTGGGTGGACGGGTAGGTGACCATGATCGCGGCGAGGGTGTCGGCGTGCTCGGCGATCTTGGCCTTGAGGTCGTCGATGTCGATCTCGCCCTGGTCGCCGCTCGTCTTGACGACCACGACCCGCATCCCGGCCATCACCGCGCTGGCCGCGTTCGTCCCGTGGGCAGACGCCGGGATGAGGCAGACGTCGCGGTGCTCGTGGTCGTTGGCGCGGTGGTATTCGTGGATGGCGAGCAGGCCGGCGAACTCACCCTGTGACCCGGCGTTGGGCTGCAGGGAGACGGCGTCGTACCCGGTGATCTCGGTGAGCCAGTTCTGCAGATCGGTGAACAGCTGCAGGTAGCCGTCGAACTGGCCCTCGGGGGCGAACGGGTGGATGTCGGCGAATCCCGGATTGGTGACGGGCTCCATCTCCGTCGTGCCGTTCAGCTTCATCGTGCACGAGCCGAGCGGGATCATTCCGCGGTCGAGCGCGTAGTCGCGGTCGGCGAGCCGGCGCAGGTAGCGCAGCATCGCCGTCTCCGGGTGATGGGCCGAGAACACCGGGTGGGTGAGGAACTCCGAGGTCCGCGCGTGCGGGATCTCGGTGTCGGTGTCGAGGCCGTCGACGTCATCGTCGCCCAGCGAGACGCCGAAGGCGGCCCAGACCGAGGCGATGTGAGCGCGGGTGGTGGCCTCGTCGCAGGTGACGCCGACCGTGTCGCCGTCGACCAGACGCAGGTTGATGCCGGCCTGGCGCGCGGCCGCCACCACGGCGGCGGCGCGGCCGGGAACCGAGGCCGTGACCGTGTCGAAGAACGGACCGTCGGCGATCTCGACCCCACCGTCGCGCAGACCGGCGGCCAGGATCGATGCGAACCGGTGGACGCGCCGGGCGATCGCTCGGAGGCCGTCCGGCCCGTGATAGACGGCGTACATGCTGGCGATGACGGCCAGGAGGACCTGCGCGGTGCAGATGTTGCTGGTGGCCTTCTCGCGGCGGATGTGCTGCTCGCGGGTCTGCAGCGCCAACCGGTAGGCCGGCGCGCCGTCAGCGTCGACCGAGACTCCGACCAGCCGGCCGGGGAGCTGCCTCTCGAGGCCCGTGCGCACCGACAGGTAGCCGGCGTGCGGGCCGCCGAATCCGAGCGGCACGCCGAAGCGCTGGGTGTTGCCGACCGCCACGTCGGCGCCCGCCTCGCCCGGTGACGTCACGAGCGTCAGGGCGAGCAGATCGGCGGCCACGACGAGCAGGGCGCCCCGCTCGTGGACCGCGTCGGCAAAGGGGCGCAGGTCGCGGATCGCGCCGGTCGCGCCGGGGTACTGCGCCAGCACGCCGAAGACGCCTCCCTCGGGCAGCGGGGTGTCGAGATCGTGCACGACGACGCGCAGCCCCAGCGGCACCGCGCGGGTGCGGACGACGTCCAGCGTCTGGGGAAGGACGTCGGCATCGACGACGAACGTGTCACCGGACTTGGCCGCACGGTAGGCACGGTGGGTCAGGGCCATGGCTTCGGCCGCCGCGGTGGCCTCGTCCAGCACCGAGGCGCCGGCCACGGGCAGGCCGGTGAGATCCTCGACCATGGTCTGGAAGTTGATCAGCGCTTCGAGCCGACCCTGGCTGATCTCGGGCTGGTAGGGCGTGTAGGCGGTGTACCAGGCGGGGTTCTCGAGCACGTTACGGCGGATCACCGGCGGGGTGATGGTGCCGTGGTAGCCCAGGCCGATCATCGAGGTGAGCGGCTGGTTGCGGTCGGCCAATACCCGCAGTTCGGCGGCGACCTCCGCCTCCGTGGCGGCCGGCGGCAGCGCCAGGGCGAGCTTCTCGCGGATGGACGCCGGAATTGCGTCGGCCAGCAGGTCGTCGAGCGACGCGTAGCCGAGTGTGTCGAGCATCCGCTGCTGGGAGTCGGCGTCGGTGCCGATGTGCCGCGAAACGAAGGGGCCGTGCCGCTCGAGATCGGAAAGCGAGGTCATCGTCGGGTGCGCTCCAGGATCCGGGTCGACACCGTCACCTTTCGGTGACAGCTTCCCCGTCTGTCGGGAGTGCCCCTCCAGAGTGGCCTTCCTCATGCGGTCCGGGTGCCTGAGAGGTTCCGGGGATGTTGCCCCTTCGGCGCCGGCCACACCCGCGTGCGCGGTGCGGTTCGGCTCTCCCACATGCGGTCTTCAGCCGTCTTCCACGGTACCAGCGAACCAGGACCGCCTTCCCACCCGACATGGTTGATGGGGGACGAAATCTTCAACCACACGAGGCGGGGAGACGCAGGGTCAGGCGGTGGCGCTGCGCTGCTGGCGCCGGCGGGCCAACTCGTCGTTCGGGTTGGGCTCGGCCAGTTCCGCCTCAGCGCCGTCGGCCCGCTCGCCGGGCAGCTGGGCCAGCGATCCGCGCAGCTCGCGCAGTGCCCCGCTGACAGCGATGCCGAACACGCCCTGACCTCCGCGCAGCAGGTCGACGACCTCTTCCGACGAGGTGCACTCGTACACCGACGTGCCGTCGGACAGCAGCGTCACCTGGGCCAGGTCGTCCACGCCACGCAACCGCAGCGCATCGACGGCGACTCGGATGTTCTGCAGTGATACGCCGGCGTCGAGCAGCCGCTTGACGACCTTGAGGACGAGAATGTCCTTGAACGAGTAGAGCCGCTGGCTGCCCGAGCCGGTGGCGCTGCGGATCGTCGGAACGACGAGGTCGGTACGCGCCCAGTAGTCCAGCTGGCGATAGGTTATGCCGGCGGCCGAGCAGGCGGTCGGGCCGCGGTAGCCGATGACGGCATCGGACGCGGACGGATCGGCAAAAAGCGCGCCCTGCTCCGGAAGTTCCTCGTCCACAACCCCGCCTTTCGCCCGCGCACGCCCCGGAAACTCGCCAGAGAATTTCACGGTCGTGATTCGCTTGTCCCGACGGTAGGTCGACGCTGCGATCCGGTCAATCCGCCACGCCGACTTGTTAACCCTCAAGTTGAGCTTTAAGCTTCGTCGAGCCGGTCGCGGCCCATCGGGAACTCAGGCGCCGGACGCGAAGTCCTCGGGCGTGATCGTGTCGAGGAACTCCCGGAAACGCTCGACCTCGTCCTCCTGCTCGTCCGGAATCTCGATGCCCGCGGCGTCGAGGACCGCGTCCGAGCCGAGGATCTCCACCTCCGCTCGCAGGGCGAGCGCAATGGCGTCCGAGGGCCGGGCGCTGACCGTCACCCCGCCGGCGAAGCGCAGCTCGGCGTAGTACACGTCGTCGCGGAGCTCGGTGATGTGGACGGCCTCGAGCCGCGTGCCCAGCGCGGAGATGACGTCGCGCAGCAGGTCATGGGTCAGCGGGCGGACCGTCTGGACGCCCTGCTGCTGGAAGGCGATCGCGGACGCCTCGACCGCGCCGATCCAGATCGGCAGGTAGCGAATCCCGTCCTCTTCACGCAGCAGGACGACGGGCTGGTTGGCCGGCAGCTCGACCCGAACACCCACAACTCGCATCGGGTGCACGACCCACCTCCTCGACCTGACGTACGGAATCCGACGCTACACGTTTGTCGAAGCCTGGGCTCGTGTGATCAGGACCGGCCGACGACTTCCCGAAGGCCTATCTGAACCAGTGCCGCGTGCAGCCGTACGGAGAGCGCGGCCAGCTCGCGGACCGTCTCCTCGGCCCGCCCCTTGGCCTCGCTGCCACGCTGCCGCGACATCGGCCCGACCACCTGGGAGAAGAGGCCGACCTCGCGCTCGGCGGCCGTCCGGAACGCGCGCAGGTGCCGGCCCTCGAGCCCGAAGTGGGCGAGATCGGCCACGATCTTGGCCACGGCCAGCGCGTCGTCGTCGTAGTGGCCACCCGGCTTCTTGGCGACCAGGCCGAACTGTTCGAGCTCGGTCAGCTGGTCGCTGCGCAGGCCGGCCGCGTTCAGCAGTTCGTCGCGGGACAGCCGCAGGGCGGCCGGCGCGGGTCGGAAGTGTTCGGCGGTCGGTGCGTTGTCCTCGATGGACGCCACTGCGATGTGCGAGGTGCGCGGGCTGTCGGTCGACGTGCCCGGCGGCGCCAGGCCGCGGTCGATCGCGTCGAGCTGGTCCTTGATCACCCGCAGCGGCAGGTAGTGGTCGCGCTGCTGGGCCAGGACGTAGCGCAGCCGGCTGACGTCGCCGCCGGAGAACTTGCGGTAGCCCGACGGCGTGCGCTCGGGCTGGACGAGGCCCTGGTCCTCGAGGAAGCGGATCTTGCTGATCGTGAGGTCCGGGAACTCGACTTTCAGGTGGGCCAGGACATCGCCGATGGTGAGCGTTGCGGCCGAGTTGCCGCGGGCAGCGCCCAGAGACGTCATCCTCTGGCCCCGACGCCGGTGCGGACGGCTGCGGTCAGGTAGACGAGCCGGAACTTGCCGATCTGCACCTCGTCGCCGCCGGACAACGGCGCGGCATCGATCCGCTCCCGGTTGACGTAGGTGCCGTTGAGCGAACCCACGTCGTGCACGGTGTAGCCACTACCTTCGCGGCGAAATTCTGCATGCCTGCGGGACACGGTCACATCGTCCAGGAAGATGTCGCTGTCCGGGTGACGACCCGCCGAAGTCACGTCCTGGTCGAGCAGGAACCGGCTGCCCGCATTCGGACCGCGCTTGACGACCAGGAGCGCCGAGCCCGGCGTCAGCGCGTCGACCGCGCCCTGGTGCGCCTCGGGCGAGAAGTCGGAATCGACGTCGGGCACCGACCCTGTCGTGGTGATCGTCCGTGTGACATCCGCGCCGGACGCGGAGGCCGGCAGCGCGGCCCCGCAATTCGCGCAGAAGTGACTGCCGGGCAGGTTTTCTGTGCCACAAGCGGTGCAGAACACGCGCGCCACCCTTCGTGTCGGACGGTCGGCCGCTGGGCGGGACGCAGTCTCGACATTGCGGTCTCGGTCGGTGCAGCGAGCCTAGGACGGCCTCGCGGCAAGGGTCAATCGGAGCTTGAGATCCACCCGATCATCTCAGTTGATCATGAGTGGGTGGGGGTCAACCGGACAACGTGCCATAGGCACCGGCGTCGAGCAGGTCCTCCGTCTCCGTCTGGTCGGACAGCTCGATCTCGAGGATCCAGCCCTCGCCGTAGGGATCGGAGTTGATCAGCTCGGGGGTCTCGTCGAGCTTGTCGTTGCGGGCGGTCACCGTTCCGGACAGCGGCGCGTAGATGTCGGACACGCTCTTCGTCGACTCGACCTCCCCGACCGCGGCGCCCTTGGCCACCGTGGCGCCGACTTCCGGCAGCGACACGTAGACGACGTCTCCGAGAGCCTCCTGGGCGTAGTCGGTGATGCCGATCCGCACGGTCGAGCCGTCGGTCCGCACCCACTCGTGCTCGGCGGTGTACTTCAAGTTGTCGGGTACGTCGGGCATGCGGACGGGCCTCTCTCGACAGCGTGACGGACGCTCCGACCCTACCCAGTCGGTGTGGGCGGGCCTCGGTCAGTGCGACGGCCGGGCGTACTTGGGCTTGGCCACCGCGCGGGTCACGTCGACGGCCACCTTGGTGTGCTCGGCGACGGTGAGCTCGCCCCCCGCTGTGCGGACGGTGGCCGCGACGCCGCCGGGGATGTTCAGCGCGGTGTTCAGCGTCTTGGGGTCACCGATGGCGGTCATGGTGTAGGGCGCCGTGAGGATCGCGCCGTCGGCGGCGATGCTGTCGCCCGAGCCGGTGAACGAGGTCGTCGTCGTCACCCGCACCGGTCCGACCTGTATGGCCTCGGCGCCGGCGCCACGCAGTTCCTCCACGACGTCGAGCAGGTCCTCGCCGGTCAGCTTGCTGTCCGGATCAGTGACGGTCACCGAGACGCCGGGGCCGATAGCCGGCAGCGTGCCGAGCAGGATTCCCAGGGCCTTGGACTGCTCGGCCGCCTGGGTTCGCGCCGCCGCCGCCTTGTTGCCGCTGTCCTCCAACTGGGCGAGGTTTTCCTGCAGTTGCGCCTGTTGGATGCGCAGCCGGTCGGCGCGGGCGTTCTGGTTGTCGAGGATGCCGATCAGGTCGTCCTCACGCAGGCCCGAGAGCGCATCGCCGGAGGAGTTGGCATGAACCTGCACGGCGATGGCGAAGCCGAGCAGGAGGGTGAGCACGCCGATGACGGCGGCCGACGCATGCGTGCCGTGCAGCCGCCTCTTGGCGGGCTCCGGCGACGATGTAGGGGCCGGGGCCGGAGCTGGGGCCGGGGCCGGCCTCGGTCGGTCGTCGGGGCCCGATTCGTCCGGACGCGATTCGTCGGCCACGGTCACGCCCGGAACAGGTGACGACGGATGGCGGCGGCGTTGCCGAAGATGCGGATGCCGAGGACGACCACGACCGCAGTGGACAGCTGGCTGCCGACACCCAGCTTGTCGCCGAGGAAGACGATCAGGGCGGCCACCAGGACGTTGGAGATGAACGAGACCACGAACACCTTCGCGTCGAAGATGCCGTCCAGCCGGGCCCGCAGACCGCCGAAGACGGCATCGAGTGCGGCAACGACGGCGATCGGCAGGTAGGGCTCGAGCCACGTCGGCACCGTCGGGCGAAGGATGAGGCCGGCCACGATGCCGGCGATCAGCGCGAGACCGGCGATCATCGGGTTCCTCGCTTCTTCGCCGGCGGCAACCGGGCGTACCGCAGCTTGACCGGACCACTGCCGGGCAGGGTCAGCTTGTCGGACTCGCTGAAGCTGAAGCCGATCTTGTCCACCCCCACGAGCGTCTGGTACCGGCTGGCCACCGAGCTCTCTGCGAAGTTGGTCGAGAGGTCGTCGGGCGCACCGATGGCCCGGATCCGGTAGGGCGACGTTATCTGCTGGTAGTCGACGAGCACGGCCTCCCCGGCGAAGCGGATCGCACTCGTGGGCGTGAGCCGCACGTCGTTCACCGAGATCGCCTCGGCGCCGTCGTGCCAGAGCTCGTTGACGACACTGCGCACATCACGGTCGGTGAGGATAAAGGTGTTGTCGATCGGCGTGGTGCCGCCGCGCCCGGGGTCCGGGCTGGCACTCGGCGCGCTGGGCTCGCGGAGCGTCACGGTGATGCCGGGCCCCGACACCGTCTGCTGCCCCGCCTCGAGCTGGGCCAGGTCGCGGGCGGCGGAGCCGGTCTTCGGCAGGGCCTGGTCCTGGGCGGCTTCGAGCCGGCGTTCGGTGTCACCGACCCGGGCCGCGAGGGTGTTCGCAGTCTGCTCGGCATTGCGGACGCGCGTGACGAGCCGGTCGTGCACCTTCGCGGCTTCGGGGGCACCGCGGTGGGTGCGGACGTAGGCAACGACCAGCAGGAAGCCGACGAGCAGGCAGCCGGCCGCGACGGCCGCCCGGTCGTAGCGACGTGGCGGAGCGCCCGGCGCCCGACGGGCAGCGGCGTCGGCGTACCCCGGGTCGAGCGTGTTGGTGACGAGGTCCATCAACAGTCTGGCCGAGGCCAGCGCTCGATCGTCGGGCTGCGTCCGGGTCACGTCGACAGACGCACCGGGTTGCGGACGAGGCCGGCGATCTGGTGCAGGTACACGACACCGGACCACACGTAGAGCGCCGCACCCCAGATCGTGAACCCCCAGGCCGCCGGCCGGGCGATGTCGGCCAGCGTGCCGTGGTAGTTGCCGAGCAGCAGCAGCGGGAACGCGTAGAGCAGGCAGAACGTCGCGGCCTTGCCCAGGTAATGGACCTCAGGGGGCGCGTACCCCGCGCGGCGCAGCAGGGGCAGGGCCAGGCCGACGAGCAGATCGCGCCCGACGATCACGATGGCCAGCCAGAGCGGGATGATGTGGCGCAGGACGAGCCCGAGCAGGCTGGCCAGGATGTAGAGCCGGTCGGCTGCGGGGTCGAGCAGGGCGCCGAACCGGCTCATCTGGTTCAGCGCGCGGGCGAGAACGCCGTCGAGCCAGTCGGTGAAGCCGGACACCATCAGCACGACGAGGGCCCAGGCGTCGGCGTGCGGTCCGAGCAGCAGCCACAGGAAGAGTGGGACCCCGAGCAACCGCAGCACGCTCAGCGCGTTGGGGATGGTCCAGATCCGATCCGTCCCGGCGGCGGCCGTGTCGCTCACCGAAACCTCCTGAGCCGCCGTCTGCTTCTGTCGGGACGACAGGATTTGAACCTGCGACCCCCTGACCCCCAGGCAACGGGATGCCGTCTACCGGTGGCTACCGGTGACACCGTACCGCCCAATCGTGGGCCTCCCGGTGTCGGTACACACCGACACACACCCGTAGATCCGCACCCGTTGCTACACGCGTTGCTACACGCGTTGCTACAGAAGCAAGACGGCCCCGGCCGGTGTCTTCAGCACCGAGCCGAGGCCTTGATCGAACCCCTTGGATAAGAAGGAGCACGACACATGCAAAGCCTTTCACGATTCACCCATGCGCCTCGAGCGCGGCAATGAACGCCGACCAACGGCAGCGCGCC
>NZ_JBHEMO010000065.1:0-4336 GCF_046262535.1 Jatrophihabitans sp.
CTACAGCTTCTCGTGCACCGACAACGTCGCGAACTTCCTGTCCGTCACCTGGAATCCCGCCGACGGCTTCAGCTTCGAAGACCTGTGGGCCGAACCGGCGACCGCGGACGGCACCAGCGGCTCCGGGGTTTGGTACGGGCACGGTGGTGCGCAGTACGGCTACTTCGAGATCTCGACTCAGTCGGGGTGCAGGTGGACGGTGCAGGTTAGCTACGTCGGCTGGCACTGACCTGTGCGCCGCGGCGAACTCGCCCGCGCCAATGAGGTCGGACGCCGCGAAGCTCAGAGCCGCTTCAGGCCGGCGTTCGACGGACTGACCTGGTCCGATCCCGTGATCGTCCCGCCGCCGACGACCAAGGGTGGCTTCATGGACAAGAACTGGACCGTGTGCGACAACCACCTGGCGAGCCCGTTCTACGGGCACTGCTACACCGAGTTCGACAGCTTCTCCGGCGGCAACCTCGAACTGATGAGCACGTCCACCGACGGCGGCGTGACCTGGGGCGCGGCGACGTCGACCGCCGGCCACGACAAGGGTCTGGGCGGTCAGCCGGTCGTCCAGCCGAACGGCAACGTCGTCGTTCCGTTCGAGAGTCTGAACAACAAGATCGAGTCCTTCATGTCGACCGACGGCGGAGTCTCCTGGGACGGTGCCGTATCGGTGTCCAGCGTGCACACCCATCAGGTGGACGGTGACCTGCGCACCAGCCCGCTCCCGTCGGTGGAGATCGACGCGGCGGGCCGGGTCTATACCGCCTGGCAGGACTGCCGCTTCCGCGCGAAGTGCGCCGCGAACGACATAGTGTTCTCGACCTCGAGCAACGGCACCGATTGGACGAAGCCGGCTCGCATCCCGATCGACGACGCCACCAGCAGCGCCGATCACTTCATCCCTGGGCTCGCGGTCGACCCGGCGACCACCGGAAGCAGGGCGCACCTCGCCCTGACCTACTACTTCTATCCGCAGGCTGCGTGCGATCCGGGCTGCCAGCTCGATGTCGGCTACATCTCCTCGCCGGACGGCGGCGCCCATTGGGGTGCGGCCACCAAGCTGGCCGGACCGATGAGCCTGAGCGACATCGCTCAGACCTCGCAAGGGGCGATGGTCGGTGACTACATTTCGACGTCGTTCTCCAATGGGTCGGCCGTCACGATGTTCTCCGTCGGGCAGCCGCACACAGCGACCACGTTTGACCAGGCGATGTGGGCACCGACGACGCCGCTGTCGGTCACTTCGCTCGCGGGTGCGACCCGGCCCGCTCTCGCGACCGGCGCCGTCCAACACCTGTTGCGCGAGGACTAGCCGGCGGGGGTCGCCTTACCGGTCGCGCTCGAGTTGGTGACGGTCTCGCGCCATCGGCTCCCGCTGCACGGCCGGACGCAACGGCGCACGCCGCTGGAACGTCTTCCACGTCAGACGAGGTCCTCTCTGGCGGGCGGCGGTGGCGAGCGGTGAGAATCAGTGTGCGATTGGGCTGTATCGGATGCTTGGTGGCGCTGAGCGCGTGCAGTGGTGGTGACGTCGGCCCCGCCGAGCACGTGCGCGGCGGGCGTGGTCCCTCCAGTTCACTCGGCCAACGACCGAGTCCGCGGACCGCTGGGACAGCCACGACTGGCAAGACGATCGAACCGGTGCTTCCCCACCTCATTCCGGCCGGCCGGATCGTCGGGCCCTGGCGGGCCACGGCCTTCGGTGGGGCGGCCGCCGGCGACCGCATACTGACTGCCGGCGCACGTGGTCTGTACACCGTCGGAAATGCTCCGAACGGCGCGACGTCCATGACCTATGTGCGTCGCGTCGACCCGGTGACCGGACGCGTCCTCGCTCAACATGGCGCAGCGGCGGTGTCGATTCCGGGAGTTCTGGCCGACGGCGGGCTGTGGGTGGCGCAACGAGCTGCTGCCAAGTGGGAACTGGTGCTGCTCGACCCGAAGACTCTCGCCGCGAACGCCTCGCCTGAGGCGGTAACCACCGGGTCCGATCCGGATGTCCAAGCGATGATCCTCGGCGCCGTCCCGGGGCGGCATCGGCTCTACCTGCTCCACACCCGGACGATCGAAGTGGTCGATACCGCTCGGCGCCGAGTGGTCAACACCTTCCGCCTCCCCGCTGAACCCAGCGGGGCTGTCGTGGACCCCAGCGGCGAGCACATGTACGTGTCCAGCGGCGCCTATCCAGCCGAGCGACTGCGAGTGCTCGATCCGGACACCGGCCGCCCGGATCCTCGGCCGATCTACCGCGATGTCACTCATGGTGGGTTCCAACCCATCGCGGCATCCCCCTCCGGGGTTTGGATCGAAGCCGGCAGCGGCATGGAGCGCACCGCCACCTTCCACCCGCTCACCGATCTCCGTCACGCCACCGGCCTGCGCTCCCAAGCCGCCGGCGGATGGGGAACGACAGTCACCGTCTACTCGCGCACCGCATGGCTCGGCAGCACCGGGCTGGTCGCCTGCCTCGACCCGGCTACCGGCAAAGCCCGCGCCACAGCAGGGCGGGGCCCGTCCAGCGCCGAGCACGAGAACGTCAACGCAATCACGCAGATCGGTCACACCCTGGTGGCTCAGCTGAGCACATCCGACTTCGAACCCACGCTGGTCCACCTGACGCCACCTGACGTGTGCCTCAGCTAGGCGCTGACTGCTCACCCGACCGGACCTGCCCCTGGAGTACGACCCCTCGGCGACTCTGTCAGCTTCCGGCTTTGCAGAGAGTTGCCTGTCGCGACCCTTTTTTGCGGCCAGGACCGGCTGTTACGTTGCGCCCATCAGCGCCTTCGCGCGCCCGCTCGTCATCGGGAGTCGACGCATGCCCATTTCCAGTGTCCGGCGATCCGCTGGACTGCTCCTTGCTGTGCTGGCGCTGGCTGCTTTGTCGGCCGTTGCCCTGACGCGCGCACGCGCGCAGGTGCGGGCGGTGCTCATGCAGCCGTCCGTCTCCGAATACGCGCAGGTCACGGCGTCCGAGACGCCGCCGACCGAGGCGCAGTGCGAGTCCGTCGGTCGCCGCTGCTTCACGCCCCAGGCGATCCGCGCGGCGTACAACGTCGGCCCGCTTTACGCCCAGCACCTGGACGGCAGCGGCATCACGATCGCGATCGTCGACAGCTACGGCAACGACAACATGGCGCACGACCTGCACGTGTACGACCAGGCCTTCGGCCTGTCCCCGCTGTGCGGCGAGCAGGACGTCACGTGCACGGCCGGGATGCCGTGGTTCCGCACCGTCAGCTTCCAGGGCTCGCCGGCGACGAAGGCCCCGCCGCCGACGGCCAAGTCACCGGGTCAGGAAGCGAAGTCGGCCTGGGCGCTCGAGACATCACTGGACGTAGAGACGGCGCACGCGATGGCCCCCGGAGCGAACATCCTGCTCGTCACCACCCCGACTGCCGAGACGCTCGGGGTCCAGGGCCTGCCCACCATGATGAACGCCGAGCAGTACGTCGTGGATCACCACATGGCCGACGTCATCTCGCAGAGCTTCGGCACGGCCGAGGACGCCTTCGGCAGCTCCCAGTCTCTGTTGACGTTGCGTCACGCCTACATCTCCGCGGCCCAGTCCGGCGTGACGGTGCTCGCCTCCTCCGGCGACTTCGGTTCGGCCGGAACGTCGAAGCAGCCAGTGGGCCAGGGTGGCGCGCTGCTGCCGAACCCGACGGTGGGCTGGCCGGCCTCCGACCCGCTCGTCACCGGGATCGGCGGGACCTACCTCTGCACCGACCCGACTGCCACGTCCGGTCGCATCGTCGACAGTGCCGATCCGCCGGTGAACTGCCAGAACAACCCCGGGCAGGCGGAGATCGGCTGGATCGACGCCGGCGGCGGCTACAGCCACATCTTCAGCCGGCCGTCGTACCAGGACACGCTTCCCGCGGGAAGCACCCCGATCCCGCCATCGGCGCGCGGCGTTCCGGACGTCGCCTTGCAGGCCAGCGCGCGCACCGGCCCGCTGATGTACGTCAGCCTGCCGCCGGACGGCGACAGCGGCCTGCTCTGTGGCTCCGCGCCGTGCAGCACGGGTTGGTACGACATCGGCGGCACGTCGGTGTCCTGCCCCGAATGGTCCGGGCTTATCGCGATCGCCGACCAGATCAACGGCGGCGGCCTCGGACCCATCAACCAGGCGCTGTACACCGTGGCCGCGAACCCGGCCTCCTACGCGTCGGACTACTACGACGTGACGGTGGGCAACAACGCGGCGTTCGCGCCGGACGTGCCCGGCTACTCGAACTCGCCCGGCTGGGACCCCGTCACCGGCCTCGGCACCCCGAACGCCGCGAACCTGCTGCCCGACCTGGTCGCCGCCGCGCACTGAGGGATGCGCACGGGTCAAGCG
>NZ_JBHEMO010000066.1:0-16529 GCF_046262535.1 Jatrophihabitans sp.
GCAGCGTCTCGGCCGACGTCCAGATCGCGTTGAAGTCCTCGACCCCGATGCGGTCGACGACGGCCCGGACGAACGCCGACCCGTCGACGTACTGACGGGTCTTGGCCTCCATGCCGAGCAGTCGGCGCAGCAACCGGTCGAGCGGGTTGCCGCCCTTGCGGCGACGCGAAGCGAAGCGCGCCTCGATGACCTTCTGGGACGGGATCACCGACGCCGGGACGGCGTTCATCACGTACTCGGCGTGGCCCTCGACCAACGACATGAACGCGGTGACCCGCTCGAGCACCGCGCGCTGCTCGGGTGTGGCGAGGACCGACAGCACGCCGGCTCCGCTGCCCTGTCCGCGCGCGACCTTCACCAATTCGCTCATCGCACCGGACAGCCGGCGGCGCATCTCGGCCGGATCGGTCTCGATCGTGGCCGTCAACGCGTCGATCTCGTTCAGCATGTGCTGCCGCAGCCACGGGACGGCGGTGAACTGGACGCGGTGCGTGACCTCGTGCAGACACACCCACAGGCGGAAGTCGCGCGGGTCGACCTTGAGCTGGCGCTCGACCGACACCAGGTTCGGCGCCACCAGCAGCAGCTGCCCGCCCGGCCGGTCGAAGAACTCGAACTGGCCCAGCACCTTGCCCGACAAGAAGCCGAGCAGGACGCCGACCTGGGCCCCGGTGATCCGGCCGCCGATGCGCTCAGCGACCTTGCCGACCGGGTTGTCGGCGGTCAGCTTGGTGACGACCGGGTCCATGATCGAGCGCATGCCGCCGGCATTGGCGTCGATCCAGGCCGGCCGGTCGATGACGCGGGTGATGGCCGTGACGGGGGGCTCGCGCAGCCGGGTCAGCTGGGCGACGTGGTCGGCCGCCTCGGCGGTGGCGCGGTACAGCTCGGTCACCGCGTCCTCGGCCTCGCGCCGGGACACCCCCGGAGAAGATGGGCTGAAACGCTTCGCGCTGCGCGCGGCCACGTCCCAGTCGATGAGCGATGACATGCACCACACGCTACCTGCGCGATGGCTCAGAGGTCGGCCAGTCGGGTGGCGATCGCATCGAGGGCGGTCTCGGCGTCCAGGGTGGCGTGGGTCCGGTCGGCCACCAGCGCGAAGGCGAGGAGGCGTCCGCTGCGGTCGTGGACGGTGCCGGCCAGGGTGGAGACCCCGGTGAGCGTGCCCGTCTTGGCCCGGACGACGCCGGCGGCCAGGCGCTGCGAGCCCTTCACGAACCGGTCGGCCAGGGTCCCCGACCAGCCGGCGACCGGCAGGCCGCTCTCCACCGCGTGCAGCCCCGGCTGGGCCGAGCCGGCCACCAGGCGCATGACCCCGGCCAGGGAAGCGGCGCTCACCCGGTCGCGGTCGGCCAGCCCGCTGCCGTCGACCAAGCCGGCCCCGGGATCGACGCCCAACCGGGACAGGACGGCCCGCACGGCCGCCGCACCACCGGTGAACGACGCCGGACGGTTCTCCGCCACCGCCACCTGGCGGGCCAGCGACTCGGCGATCACGTTGTCCGAGCCCTGCAGCATCTGCTCGACGAGCCTCGCGAACGGCGCCGACGACACGGTCGCGAGCGGGCGGGCGCGGACCGGGGCGAGTCCGGTCGACACCGGCAGCTGCGGGCGGCCCAGCGCCTTGGCCAGCTGGTGCGCTGCCGCCAGGTCGGGCAAACTGCTTCGGATGGCATCGGCCGGATCGGCCCGGCCCCCGTCGGTCATCACCGCGGTGATCGCCGACGCGTAGTCGCTCGGGACGTCCTCGGGCGCCCAGGCCGGTGAGATCGCCGGACCGGAGTACAGCGAGTCGTCGACCACGATCTTGGTCGGCTGGACGTGGGCCCTGCGCAGCTGAGCGGCGAGGTCGCTCATGCGGGCGGCGTCGCGGTACGGGCCGTCCTTTCCGGCGGGGGCGGCCGTCAGCGTGGGGTCCCCGCCGCCGACCAGGACGATGGCGCCGCCCGTCCCCTCGACGACCCGGGTGGCGATGCGGGCCGTCGGCGGTCGCACCGCGAGCACGGCGGCCGCGGTGAGCAGCTTGGCCGTCGAGGCGGGCGTTGTGGGCGTGGTGGCGCCGCGGTCGTAGAGCACCGTCCCGGTCTGGACGTCGACCACCTCGGCCAGCAGACGCGAACCCAGTCCGCCCGCCCCGGCCACACCGGACAGCGCCTCGGCGACGGCGGCGGGCGCGGGAACCGGCGCCGGCGGCACGGGCGATTCTGCCGGCGCGGGCGAGGTCGCGCCGCGCAGCGCGGCCGGCGTCGGTGGCGGCGTCGTCGCGGCCGGTTTGTCGATCCGCTGGCGGACGAAATAGGAACCGGCGAAGCCCGCGGCAACCGCGGCGGCGGCCAGCACCATGATCAGCAGGAGTCGGGCCGCAGTGGGCAGACGCGAGCGGCTCACGATGCGTCAGACTATCCCTGCCTGATTGCTCGCCACGCCGACCAAGGAGCGCTTCGTGGAGTTCGACGTCCTCATCGAGATCCCCCGGGGCAGCCGCAACAAGTACGAGGTCGACCACGCGAGCGGCCGCATGCGCCTCGACCGCACCCTGTTCACGTCGACGCAGTACCCGGCCGACTACGGCTTCATCGAGGACACCCTCGGCGAGGACGGCGATCCGCTCGACGCGCTGGTGATCCTGCACGGCGACCCGCTGTTCCCCGGCGTCCTGGTCAAGTGCCGCGCGATCGGCATGTTCCGGATGACCGACGAGAAGGGCGGCGACGACAAGGTGCTGGCCGTGCCGGTCACCGACCCGCGGCTCGAGCACCTGCGCGACATCCACCACGTGCCCGAGTTCGACCGGTTGGAGATCCAGCACTTCTTCGAGGTCTACAAGGAGCTCGAGCCGGGCAAGTCCGTCGAGGGTGCGAACTGGGTCGGTCGGGTCGAGGCCGAAGCCGAGATCAAGCGCTCCTACGACCGGCTCAAGGCCAACCCCGACGCCGTCGGCTGATCGGTTCCTATTGACGAACAGGAGTGTTCGTCAATAGCGTTCACGGATGGACGTCGCGCACAAGCGGGTGCTCATCACCGGCGCAGCCAGCGGGATCGGCCGAGCCGTCGCCACCGCAGCCGGGCAGGCCGGCGCGCAGCTCGTCCTCACCGACCGCAACGCCGAGCTGCTGGCCCAGGCCGCCGCTGAGCTGACGGCCGCCGGCGCCCACGTCGCAGTCACGCACGCCGCCGACGTCTCCGACCTCACCCAGGTGCGGACGCTGGCCGACGCGGTGCACGCTCAGGGTGGCAACGTCGACGTCGTCATGAACGTCGCCGGCATCGCGGCGTGGGGCACCGTCGACCGGCTCGAGCACCGACACTGGCAGGCCATGGTCGACGTGAATCTGATGGGGCCGATCCACGTGATCGAGTGCTTCCTGCCGCCGATGATCGCCGCCGGCCGCGGCGGTCACCTGGTCAACGTGTCGTCGGCCGCCGGGCTCATCGGTCTCCCCTGGCACGCCGCGTACAGCGCGTCGAAGTTCGGACTGCGCGGAGTGTCCGAGGTGCTGCGCTTCGACCTGCGTCAGCACCGGATCGGCGTCAGCCTCGTCTGTCCCGGCGGCGTAGCCACCCCGCTCACCGACACGATCGAAATCGCCGGCGTCGACCAGACCGGCCGCCGGTTCGCGCGCATGCAGGCGCACTTCCGCAAGCGCGCGGTGACGCCCGAGCAGGTGGCGGCGGCGATCCTGCGCGGCGTGCGGCACAACCGCTACCTCGTCTACACCTCGCGCGACATCCAGGCGATCCATCTGCTGCAGCGGGTGTTCCCGCCCGGGTACGTGCTGATCATGCGTGGCATGAATCTCGCAATGCGCCGCACACTGCCGGTGGCCGGCTCGTGACGGCGCCGCGCATCGCGCCCGGGACCCGCCGCGACGTCGGACCGTTCGCATGGGGCTTCGCGCAGGTCGCCGCACGGGTGTCGCGCACGAATCCGCCCAACCTGTTCCTGACGATGGGGCGCCAGCACAAACTCTTCCGTGGCTGGCTGCGCTTCGCCGGCCGGCTCATGCCCGGCGGGACGCTGCCCCGGCGCGAGACCGAACTGGTGATCCTGCGGGTCGCGCACCTGCGCAGCTGCGACTACGAGTTCCAGCACCACGTCCGGCTCGGCCGGCGGGCCGGGGTGACCGGGGAGGATGTGGCCCGCGTCGAGGCCGGTCCCGACGCCGACGGCTGGACCGAGCGCGAGCGGGCGCTGCTGCGCGCCGTCGATGCGCTGCACAGCGACCAGGACCTCGACGACCGCACCTGGACGGCGCTGCGCGCGCACCTGGACGAACCGCGGGCGGTCGAGTTCCTGCTGCTGGTCGGGCACTACGAGATGCTGGCGACGTTCCTGCTGACGCTGCGGGTGCAGCCCGACCGCCACCGATGAGCGGAGTCGAGCGGCTGCCGCGCGGGCGGCACAAGCTGAGCCGTGAGGACGTTGCCGGCCGGCAGCGCGACCGGATGCTGGCCGCGCTGGCCGACGTCCTCACCGAACGGGGTTACGCCAACACGCCGGTCGCCGCGGTGATCGAGCGGGCCGGCGTCTCGCGCGAGACGTTCTACCAGCAGTTCGCGTCGAAGCAGGACTGCTTCATCGCCGCTTTCGAGGACGCGGTCGGCGACATCGCCACCGCACTGTTCACCGAGCTGGGCGCGAGCGAGGGCACGCCGCTCGAGCGCTTCGACCGCGGTCTGCGCGTCTATCTGGCGACACTGGCCGCCGAACCGGCCAAGGCCCGGCTGTTCCTGGTCGAGACCTACGCGGCCGGTCCGGGGGCGATTGCGCGCCGGGCCGAGATCCAGGCCCAGTTCGTCGACGGGATCGCCACGCTGTTCGGCGCGCGCACCAAGAGTAAGCGCGCGGTGTGCGAGGCGCTGGTGGGCGCGATCGTCGCGCTGGTCACCGCCCGCATCGTGTCCGACAACGTGGCCGGGCTGGCCGCGCTCCGCGCGCCGATCGTCGAGCTGGCCGGCGCGACGCTGGTCAAGCGCTGATCGTCACCTGCGTCGCCGCCGGCAATATTGCGAACATCGCTGTTCGTGGCGACTCGGAGCGGTTTAGTCCACCGGGACGATCGCCACCGGGCGGTAGGCCAGGTAGTGGTTCGGGCGCGGGTTGTGGCAGGTCAGCCCGGGCGCGGCCACGCGCTCCACCTGCACCGTCACGTCGAGCAGCCCGTGCGGGCCGCGCACCCGCACCACCGCGGCCCGGTCCACCACGGGTCCGGACGCGACAACCGACAGGTCGAGCCGTGACCGCACGGCCAGGTGCTCGTGCGCGAACGCCAGCGCCGCCTGGGCGGCCGGCGCCAGGCCGACCCGTCCGCGCAGCAATGCCCCGACCACCTCACCCGACTCGGCCGCGGCGATGAACTCCTCGGCGGCGAAGGGCAGCACCCGTCCGTACAGCAGCCCGGACGGCAGGACGAGGACGTTGGCCGCGAACCGGTCGCCGCCGAGGTGGCTGCACTCCCACACCCGGCCCGGGCGCAGCGCCGCGATCGCGGCGGCGACGGGGCGGCCGCGCAGCGCGCAGCAGGTGTCATGCTTGCTGTGCGCGCAGACCAGGTACAGCGGGTCGGCGTCAACCGTCCCGGGCGATGCGTCGAACGGCAGCGCGGCCAGGTCGGCCGGCGACGTGAACGTCCCCCAGCGCAGCGACTCGCGTCCGTCGCGGGTGTCGACGAGCGCCCACCGACGCGCGTCGGTCCGCGGTGTCCGACCGGGGCGGCGGATCGCCTGCACCCGGATGCCGAACCGACCGGCCGCGGCCTCGAGCTCCGCCGCCGCCGACGCGCCGAACCGCGAGTCGACCAGCCCGCGCGAGCCCCACGGACCGGGCTGTTCGACCAGCAACAGCCGCGCGGCCGGGAACGCCGTCCCCAACATCGGGTCACCGCGCAACTGGGCCCGCAACGCGCACCGGTCAAGCGTCTCGCGCGGACGCGGCGGATGGTGCGGGGAGGCCACCCTGCCACCCTGCCAGCCGGCCCCTGGGTTTGCCGTCGCCGGGCCCCGGGGTATCGATCGGGCGTGGCCCACGCCGTGTCGGAGCCCGCTGGTCGCACGTCCGACCGGGGGCCGTCTTCCGACGTCCGCCAAGCGGCCGCCGGCATCGCGAACAACGACTGGGGCGAGCGGGCCGCCCGCACCGGCATCGCCGCCCGGGGCCTGGCCTTCCTCGTCCTGGCCTACCTGGTCGTGCGCATCGCACTCGGCGCGCTCGGCGACGGCGGCACGAGCAAGACGGCCAGCGGTCCCGGCGTCGCCCAGGCCGTCGCGGCGCAGACCGGCGGGCAGGTCATGCTCTTCGTCCTCGGCATCGGCCTGCTGCTCTACGCGCTGTTCCTCGCCCTCGACGCCGTGCGCCACCACGACGACGCGTCCTCGGACTGGAAGCGGTGGCTCGAACGGGTCGAACCGCTCTTCGGTTGCCTCCTCTACATCGCCTTCGGCGCGTACTGCCTCGTGCGGGTGTTCACCGACACCAGCAAGGGCCAGAGCGCCCGGCAGTCCGACCGCCAGCAGACACAGTGGAGTGCCGAGGTCCTGCGCTGGCCGGCCGGGTGGCTGTGGCTCGGCGGCCTCGGTGTCGTGCTGTTCGTCATCGCCGCCGTGCAGCTCAAGCGGGGCGTCAAGCGCAATTTCGAGGACGAACTCGAGGTGGGCCGGATGGGCCGGCACATCCGCTCCATCGCTACCGGGCTGGGCATCGGCGGGCACGTCGGCCGTGCGCTCATGTTCGGCATAGTCGGCTGGTTCGTCCTCGGCGCCGCGGTCGAGAACGACCCCAGGAAGGGCAAGGGCGTCGACGGCGCCGCGCGCATGCTGGCCAACAGCGCCTTCGGGCCGACGCTGCTCGCGGTGCTCGCCGCCGGGTTGGCCGCGTTCGGGCTCTACCAGTTCGTCGAGGCGAAGTACCGCAAGGTCTAGACGGGAACGAGGACGCCCTCGCGCAGCAGCCGCCGCGTCACGGTCAGCTGGGCGGCGGCGTCCAACCCGGGCAGGTCGGCCGCCCGCACCGGCGCTCCGGCGAGCACGACCTTCACCGCGTCGGCGGCGCTGCCGGGCAGGGTGATCGTCCGGTCCAGCAGCACGAGCCGGACCTCGTCGGCCCCGCCGTCCAACCGCACTCGAAGCCCGCTCCGCAGCCGCACCGTCGTGTCACTCGTCAGCGCATCGGCGGCGGCCAGTTGGGCGAGCGGGCCGATCGGCGCGGGACGCGTGCGCCGCATCAGGTCCACCCCGAGCCGGCGGGCGACGTCGGCCACCGGCACCGCGTCCAACCGTTCGTGCAGCGCCGCGACGGTCCCGGCCAGCTCGGACGCCAGCACCGTCGGATCGCTGAGGTCGACGCCCATCGGCAGGGACGTCCGCAGTGCGGCGTCGTCCTGCGCGAGGTCGAGCAGATGGCGCACCAGCTGGTAGCGGCTGACCGCGTGCACCCCGATCGTCAGGTGGATCGACGTCTCACCCTGTGCGGCGGCCGAGTGGATTGTGCCGCGCGGCAGGTACAGCGCATCACCCGGTTCGAGCACCGTGTCGATCAGCGGCGGCTCGGCGGCGCGGGCGGCGACCTGGCCGCGGAACTGCTCCCACTGCTGGTTGTCCAGCGGCGCGTCGACGACCGGTTCGTGAATCGTCCACTGCTTGCGTCCGGCGATGTGCAGCACGAACACGTCGTGGACGTCGTAGTGCGGCGCGAAGCCCTGGTTCTGGGGCGGGGTGATGTAGGCGTTGATCTGGACGGGATGGCCGAGCTCGGCGGCCAGCCGGCTGCCGAAGTCGACCAGGGGCGGCCAGCTGCGGTGCAGGGCCTGCAGGACGAGCGTGGCGCCGTCGCCGATCGCGGCCAGCACCTTGTCATCGGCGACCTGATCGCCGATCGAAGCACCGGCCCCGCCGCCGCGGGTGAACCGCGCTGCCGGCAGAACCGACCCGTCCTTCGCCATGCGCAGGAACGGGGTGCGCAGGCCGCGGTTGGACACCAGCTCGTCGACCGCCTCGGCCGAGAGCAGATCGGTGAACGTCGCACCGAGCTCGGCCGTGCGGGTCAGCAGCGGCGCGCGGCCCCAGTGCTCGCGGGCGAACAGATCGGTGGCGCAGGCGATGCAGCGCGCGAGCGCCGAACCACCTGCGCCACCTGTCAGATCAGCAGAGGCGCTCACGCACCACCGTCGGCGCCGCCGTCACCGGCCCCACCGTCAGCACCGCCGTCGCCGCCGGAACCCGCGCCGCCGTCGCCGCCCGAACCCGCGCCGCCGTCAGCACCGCCGTCGCCGCCCGAACCCGCGCCGCCGTCAGCGCCGCCGTCGCCGCCGGAACCCGCGCCGCCGTCCGAACCACCGTCGTGCTGGCCGGCGCCGCCGTCGCCGCCGGAGTCGGAACCGCCGTCCGCGCCGCCGTCACCGGTCGTGATGTCGCTGGAAATGTCGCTGTCGTCCATGAGGATCCTTTCGTGGGGGCTGTACCAGCCACGCTAGTCAGCCGCGTCGGACACGCAAGGTCCTACCCAATCGACCGCAGCGATCCTCAGGAAGCCGGGCGTTCGGCCATGTGCAGGGCGACGACTCCGCCCGTCAGGTTCGTGTGCCGCACGTTCGCCCACCCCGCCGCGGCGACCGTGGCGGCGAGCGCCTGCTGGGCCGGCCACGCCCGGATCGACTCGGCCAGGTAGACGTAGGCGTCGGCGTTGGACGACACGCGCCGGGCCATCCACGGCAGCGCGCGCATCAGGTAGTTGAGGTAGACGAGACGGAACGGCCGCCAGGTCGGCGAGCTGAATTCGCAGACGACGAGGCGGCCGCCGGGGCGGACCACGCGCTTCATCTCGCGCAGGGCGGCGGGGACGTCGGCCACGTTGCGCAGGCCGAAGCTGATCACCGCGGCGTCGAAGGAGGCATCGCGGAACGGCAGCGCCATCGCGTCACCGGCGACGAAGGGCACCGCCTCGCGGCGCTTCTTGATCGTCCGGCCGGCGCGCAGCATGCCGATCGAGAAGTCGCAGGCGACCGCCCGGGCGCCGCCGCGGGCCAGCTCGACGGTGGAGACACCGGTGCCCGCGGCGAGGTCGAGCACGCGGTCGCCCGGAATCAGCTGCAGACACTGGCGAGTGCGTCGGCGCCAGCGCCGATCCTGCGCGAAGGACAGGACGGTGTTGGTCAGGTCGTAGCGGCGCGCCACCCCGTCGAACATCTGCGCAACCTCGCGCGGCTGCTTGTCCAGCGTCGCTCGAGGCATTCGGTGAGTCTTTCAGCCGGAGGCGGGATTCAGCAGGCGGGGGCGGGTACGTCCTGCGGGTTGGCCAGCCGGATGGCGCCGCTCACCACGGCGGCCAGGCAGACGATGTATGCGCAGCAATGGCCTGCGCCGAGCGGGATGCGCTCGCGCAGGAGCACGACGCCGAGGAGCACGGCCATCAGCGGGTCGGTCGCCAGATTGGCCGGCAGGGTGGCGCCGAGCGCGCCGACCTGGAACGACATCTGGGTGAGGACGGTGGCCCCGAGGCCGAGCACGACGATGCCGAGAAGCGGCACCAGTCCCCGGGGCGTGGCCAGCAGCCCGTGAATCCCGGCCCGCGAGGCCCGGTCCGACGCCGCGTCCACCATCACGGCCAGCGTCCCGAAGTAGCTACCCGCCACCAGCCCGTACATCGAGCCGCGGATGAGCCGGTTGCGCCCTGTCACCAGCAGAGCGAGCACGAGACCGACGAGCAGCACGATCAGGACGGCCATCGCGACCTTGCGCGAATGCGGGACGTGCCCGTTGCCGGGCTGCCCCACCAACGTCAGGAAGACGCCCAAACCGCCGAGCACACCGAGCACACCGAGGTAATCGCCGAGTCGCGGCCGGTGGCCGCCCATCAGGAAGCTGACACCCAGAGACACCGGCAGCATGAGCACCACGAGAGGCTGGATGAAGACCACCGGACCGGCCGACAGCGCGATGATCTGCAGGACGAACCCCACGATGTCGCCGGCGATCGCGAGCCACCAGACCGGACTGCGCGCGAGCCGCCACAGCCCAGCCGCGTTGGCCTGGCCCTCACCCTCGGAGTGCTTCTGGGCCGTGCGGTGCTGGACGACGATGGACGTGCCGTACACGATCGCCGAGGCGACCCCGAAGGGGACGGCGACGACCAGGGACGACACTGTGGCAGGGTATCCGGACGCCGCCCCGCGCTACCTGAGTTCGCCACCCGGCGCCGCGCCCGCGTTCATCGAGCGTTCTTACTGCGACGGTCGTACGGTGCCTGCAACTCGTTCCAGTTCGTCGGAGGTCTGCTGTGCGCTCACGCCGTGCCCTGTTGTCAATCGCCGTGGCTGCGGCCGCCGTCGCGAGCGCCGTCGTCATCCCGGCCTCGCCGGCCACGGCGGACGCGACCCCGCACTACTACGTGGCGCTCGGTGACTCGTTATCCGTCGGCTACATGCCGGGCTCGGGCGACACGAACCAGGGCTACTCGGACGATCTGTACCAGAGCCTCTTGGCCAAGGACCCGTCGCTTCAGCTCGTCAAGCTGGGCTGCAGTGGTGAGACCACCACGACGATGATCAACGGTGGCAAGTGCACCAGCCGCTACCCGCTCGGAACGTCGCAGCTCGCGGTGGCCGAGCAGTTCCTGCGCGCGCACCCCGGTCAAGTGACTCACCTGACGCTGGACATCGGCGCCAATGACGTGGACGGCTGCGCGTTCGGCGGCTCGATCGACGCCCTCTGCGTCGCCCAGGGCACGACGACGATCGCCACGAACCTCGACAAGATCCTCGACGGCCTCACCGCGGCCGACGCCAGGTTGCCGCTGTCGGCCGGCATGACCTACAACGACCCGTTCCTCGCGAGCTGGCTGACCGGCCTGCAGGGGCAGCTGGTGGCCGCCGCTTCGGTCAGCCTGCTGCTCGCCATCAACTCGGTCGAGAGCCTCGAGTACGTCGCGCACGGATTCAAGGTCGCTGACGTCGCGGCGACGTTCCACACCTTGGACTTCGTGACCCAGCCGACGGTCGCCCACTACGGCAGCCTGCCGCGCAACGTCGCCGACATCTGCCAGTTCACCTTCATGTGCAGCCAGCTGAACATCCATCCGACGGTGGCCGGCTACCAGTTGATCGCCAACACGTTCGCGGCCAAGTTCGGCGCCTGACGCTTCCGGGGGTTGTCTCGCCTCCACCGTGATCAAGAGATCGGAACCGTCGATATTCGACGAATCCGATCTCTTGATCGGGTGCCTCAGCTGGCGGCGACCACCGGCAGGAGCTTCAGCGCGGTCGAGCTGAAGTGCGAGTGCACGCGCTCGTCGACCGGGTCGTTCGCCGGGTCGTCATGCACGTCCAGGTGGCGGTAGAGCGTGTCGCGCTGCGCCGGGATGCGTCCGGCACCGCGGATCAGCTCGATCAACTCGGTCCGGTTCGAGCGGTGACGCGCGCCGGCCGACGAGACGACGTTCTCCTCGAGCATCACCGAGCCGAGGTCGTCGGCACCGAAGTGCAGGGTCAGCTGGCCGATGTCCTTGCCCGTCGTCAGCCACGAGCCCTGCAGGTGGTTGATGTTGTCGAAGAACAGCCGGGCCACCGCCACCATGCGCAGGTACTCGAGCGAGGTGGCCTGCGTCCGTCCCTTCAGGTGGTTGTTCTCGGGCTGGTACGTCCACGGGATGAACGACCGGAAGCCCCCGGTGCGGTCCTGGACGTCGCGGATCATGCGCAGGTGCTCGATGCGCTCGGCGTTGGTCTCGCCGGTGCCCATCATGAAGGTGGCGGTCGACTCGAGGCCGAGGCCGTGCGCGGTCTCCATCACCTCGAGCCAGACCTCGCCCTTCTCCTTCAGCGGCGCGATCGCGGTGCGGGGACGGTCGACGAGGATCTCCGCTCCGGCGCCGGCGAACGAGTCGAGCCCGGCCGCCTTCAGGCGCCCGATGATCGTCGCGAAGTCGAGGCCGGCGAGGCGGCCCATGTGCACGACCTCGGACGCGCCGAGCGAGTGCAGCGTCAGCTGCGGGTAGGCGGCCTTCATGGCGGCGAACGTCTGCTCGTACCACTCGATGCCGAGCTCGGGCGAGTGGCCGCCCTGCAGCATGATCTGCGTGGCGCCGAGGTGGACGGCCTCGCCGCAGCGGCGCAGGATCTCATCCTGCGAGTGGGTCCAACCCTCGGCGTGGCCGGGCGCGCGGTAGAACGCGCAGAACTTGCACGCGGTCACACAGACGTTGGTGTAATTGATGTTCCGGTCGATGATGTAGGTGGCGACGTTGTCGGGGTAGCGGCGCCGGCGGACCGCGTCGGCGGCCTGCCCGAGCGCGTGCAGCGGTGCCTCGGTGTACAGCAGCAGCGCCTCGTCGGGGGTGATCCGGCCACCGTCGGCAGCATGGTCGAGCAGGCTCGCGATCGTCACCAAGTCAGGGTAGCCGGGGCTCAATTCACCCCGGTGACGAGGAACAGCCGCCACTCACCCGCATCGCAGCAGCCGTGCCTGGCGGCGGTCAGCGGGCGACCGCGCGTCCGCGATCGGTGAGCAGCCGGACGGCCAGCGCGCTCAGCACCGTTCCCATGAAGTACCGCTGCGCCCGCAGCCAGGCCGGTCGCCGGGACAGGAAGATCGCGACCGTCCCCGCCGTGAGCACGATCAGCGCGTTGATCGTCAGCGCGATCGAGATCTGGATGGCGCCGAGCCACAGGCTCTGCAGCGGCACCGACCCGCGGTGCGGATCGATGAATTGCGGCAGCAAGGACACGTACAGCACCGCGATCTTGGGGTTCAGGAGGTTCGTCACCATGCCCATGGCGAACAGCCGCCGCGGCCGTTCGACGGGCAGCTCCCCCGGCACGAACGCCGAGCGGCCCCCGGGGCGCAGCGCCTGGAACGCGAGGTAGAGCAGGTACACCGCGCCGGCGATGCGCAGCGTCAGATACGCGGTCGGGACGGCCGCGAAGATCGTCGCGATGCCGGCCACCGCCGCGGCCAGGTAGACCAGAAATCCGACGGCCACGCCGCCGAGGGAGATGAGGCCCGCCACTCGGCCCTGCGTGATCGAGCGCGACACCAGGTACAGCATGTTCGGCCCGGGCGTGAGGACGAGCCCGAGCGCGATGAGCGCGATGCCGGCGGCCGCTCCTGCACTGATCACCGGCCCACCGTCTCACCTGCGTCGACGTCGGTACCGGGCCGCTTCGCGTCCTCCGGCTCGGGGCGGACGCGCCGACTGACGAGCAGGCCGGCCACGGCGAGCACGACGATCGCGGCGCCGATCGCTTCGCGTCCTGACAACCGCTCGTTCAGGATCAGCGCGCCGAGGATCACCGCGACCACCGGGTTGACGAACGCGTAACTCGAGACGGTGGTCGGCGAGAGCTTCCCGAGGACGAACACGTAGCAGGTCATCGCGAGCAGCGTGCCCGGCCCGATCAGGTAGATCAGCGCCCACCACGAGTGCGCGCTCACGTCCCCGATCGGGAACCACAGGTTGCCCTGGAACGCGGCCACGGCCGCGCACACGAGGCCGCCGCAGAACATCTCCATGCCCGCCATCAGCATCGCCCGCGACGGCACCGGCAGCCGGCTCTGCAGCGCCGAGCCGGTGCCCCAGCTGACCGACGCCAGCAGCACGGCGATCGTGGCGCCGACCGGCACCGCCGACGTACCCACCCCACTCAGGATCGTGATGCCGATCAGGCCGACGACAAGCGCGGCCCAGCGGGCCGGCCCGGGCATCCGGCGCGACAGGACCGCGTCGGCGACGACGATCCACAGCGGAACGGTGGCCACCAGCAACGCGGCGATGGAGGACGGCAGCTTCACCTCTGCCCACGACACCAGCCCATTCCCGCCGGCCGGCAGCATCGCGCCCAGCAGCAGCATCGCGCCCCACTGCCGCTTGCCCGGACGGTCGGCGACCCGCTGCTCCGGCGTCCCGGACAGCCACCCGATGGGCAGCAGGATCGCCCCGGCGATGACGTAGCGGATGGCCGCCATGGTGAACGGCGGAAAGGTCTCGACACCGACCCGGATCGCCAGGTACGTCGAACCCCAGACGATCCAGACGACGACCAGCGCGGCCCAGGCGAGCAGCGTGGCCGACCGGACTGCCGGCGTCCGCGTAAGCGTCGTAGTCATACTTTGAACCTTACGAGCGTGGGCCAGTGAATACCGGCGGATTTCCGCCATCGCGTTCGGCCGCCGTACCCGTCGCCGGGATTTCGCGTCGGGCCAGAATGGGTGCCATGGCTTCGTTCACCGGTTTTCACCACGTCTCGCTGACCGTCCGCGACGGCGAGCGGGCGGCCGAGTGGTACGCCCGCGTCCTGGGGTTCGAACGGGCCGGGCAGATCGACGGGGAGTCGTTCCAGCGCGTCGTGCTCCGCCATCCGGACGGGCTGCTTATGACGTTGCTGACGCACGACGGCGGCCCGGGCGACGACTTCGACGAGCGGCGTACGGGGCTCGACCACTTCGCGTTCGCCGTGCGCAGCCCGGACGAGGTGGACGCGTGGGCCGAGCACCTGCGCGGCTGCGACGTGGATTTCGACGGGCCGAAGGCCGGCGGACTGCCCGGCAGCCGGCTGATCGTCTTCCGCGACCCGGACGGCGTCCAGCTCGAGTGCTACTACAGCCCCGCCTGATCGACCCGCACGCGGTCGACGTCCGCCGTCGTCAGGACGGGGCGACGGCGAACAGCCGCCACTCACCTGGCAGGCCCTTGAGCTCGGCTACCCCGCGGTCCTCGAACGCTATGCCCGAGCCCGCGACCAGATCCTTGACAGTGCCGGAGACGAACACCTGACCGGCACCCGCCCGGCCCATGACCCGTGCGCCGATGTGGACGGCGATGCCGGCGACCTTGCCGTCGAGCATCTCGACCTCGCCAGTGTGCAGGCCGGCGCGCACCTCGAGGTCCAGCGCCCGGGCCGACTCGACGAGCGCCTGGGCACACCGGATCGCACGCGCCGGACCGTCGAAGGTCGCGAGGAAGCCGTCGCCGGAGGTGTCGACCTCCGAGCCGTCGAAGCGGTCGAGCTCGCGGCGCACAGCCGCGTAGTGCTGCGCGAGCAGGTCACGCCATTTGCGGTCGCCCTTCTCGGCCGCGATGGTCGTCGAGCCGACGAGATCGGTGAACAGGACGGTGGCGAGGACCCGGTCGGGCGTGCGGGTCTCCCGGCGACCGGTCAGGAACTCGCGGATCTCGCCGATGACCTGCTCGGGTTCGAACCACGCGAGGTGGTCACCGCCGGGTAGCTCCACGTACTTCGCCCCGCGTACCGTCCGCGCGAGGCACCGTGCGTTCTCGACGTGACACACCGTGTCGTCGACCGCGTGCAGGATGAGGGTCGGCACGTTGATGGCCCCGGCCACGAGGCGGACGTCGATGTCGAACGCCATCCGCGCGAACGCCTCCCACGACGCCGGGGTGCACGAATACCTCTGCAACCGGGCCAGCCACGTCCGCGCCCACGGCGCATCCCCGATGCTCGGCGCGTAGTGCTGCATGCCGTTGCCCTGGCCCCACCGTTCGGGCAGCTGGGCCACGGCCGCGTCGAACTGCTCTTGCGTGCTGTCGCCCCACGGCCACTCGTCGTCGCGGCGTTCGCGCACCTCCGAACCCTGCAGGATGAGGGCCACGGTACGTTCGGGATGGGCGGCCGCGAACAGCATCGCGAGGGGCCCGCCCTCGGACTCGCCCATGATCGCGGCCCGCTCGCTGCCCACCGCATTGAGGACGGCGCGGATGTCGTCCATGCGAACCTCGAGGCTGGTCGCGCCCGGCACCCGGTCGGACATGCCCATGCCCCGCTTGTCGAAGACGATCACCCGGGCGAACTCGGCCAGCCGCTCGTAGTAGCTGCGATATGCCGGCAGCTCCCACAGGATCTCGAGGTGGGTGTACGACCCCTCGACCGAGACGAGGTCGATCGGACCGTCCCCGACCACGCGGTACGCGACGTCGATGTCTCCGCTCCGTGCGAACCGGACCTCGCTCACGCCCTCACTCCGTTCGGGCGTGCAGAGCCGCGATACCCCTGTTTCGCTCCGCAAGCGTCGCTCACGCGGCCAGGGTGGGGCCGCCCCGGCGCCCGGTCAAGCCGACCACCACCCCGGCCGACTCCTGGCCCTACGCTGCAAGGCATGAGCCTGCCTACCCCCGGTCCGGACCGCGCCGCCGTCGTCACCGGAGCCTCGTCCGGCATCGGCGCCGAGATGGCCCGCGAGCTGCACCGGCGCGGGCACCAGGTGGTCCTGGTCGCCCGCTCGGCCGACAAGCTCGAGGCCCTGGCCGCGGAGTTCGGCGAGCGGGCGTACGTGCTGCCGGCCGACCTGTCCGACCGGCCCACCCGAGCCGACCTCCTGCGCCGCGTCGAGGCGCTGGGCCTCACCCCCGACGTCCTCATCAACAACGCCGGGCTGTCGACGCTCGGCCCGGTCGCCGCGTCGGACCCGGACGCCGAGATGAACATGGTCGAGGTGGACGTGGTCGCGGTGGCCGACCTGTGCAGCCGGTTCCTGCCGGGCATGGTCGAGCGCGGCCAGGGCGCCGTCCTCAACGTGGCCTC
>NZ_JBHEMO010000067.1:0-4523 GCF_046262535.1 Jatrophihabitans sp.
GCAACGGCCTCGTGCCGATCAACCGCGGATTCGTCATTTCGGCCGTCGTGTCACTGGTCCTCGTCGCGATCGCGGCGTTCACCTACCTGCCGAGCGGCTTCAGCGGCTTCCACGACATCAACGCCGGCAGCGTCGACGGCAACCCGAAGTGGATCGCCTTCACCGCCGTGCTCATCGGCATCGTCCTGGCCGTGCTCATCCAGCAGCTCACCGGCTACTTCACCGACACCGTCCGCCGTCCCGTGAAGGACGTCGCCAAGACGTCGCTCACGGGTCCGGCCACGGTGATCCTGTCCGGCATCTCGCTCGGTCTGGAATCGGCCGTCTACACCGCCGTCCTCATCGCACTGGCCGTGTTCGGCGCATTCCTGCTCGGCAGCGGTACCGTCGGCGTGGCGCTGTTCGCGGTTGCACTCGCCGGTTGCGGCTTGCTGACCACCGCCGGCGTCATCGTCGCGATGGACACCTTCGGTCCGGTCAGCGACAACGCGCAGGGCGTGGCCGAGATGAGTGGCGACATCGACGAGGTGGGCGCTCGCGTGCTCACCGACCTCGACGCCGTCGGCAACACGACGAAGGCCATCACCAAGGGCATCGCGATCGCGACGGCCGTGCTGGCCGCGACCGCGCTGTTCGGCTCGTTCACCAAGGCGGTCGGCGACGCGCTGGGCAAGTACCACGCCAAGTCCGGCATCGACTTCCAGATCATCTCGCCGAACCTGCTCGTCGGCGCGATCATCGGTGCCGCTGCGGTGTTCCTGTTCAGCGGCCTGGCGATCAGCGCCGTCGGTCGCGCAGCCGGTCGCGTGGTGTACGAGGTGCGCAACCAGTTCCGCGAGCACCCGGGGATCATGGACTTCTCCGAGAAGCCCGACTACGCCCGCGTCGTCGACATCTGCACGAAGGACTCGCTGCGTGAGCTGGCCACTCCCGGCCTGCTGGCGATCTTCGCGCCGATCACGATCGGTTTCGCCTTCGGCGCCGGCCCGCTGGCCGGTTACCTGGCCGGGGCCATCTCGGCCGGTGTGCTGATGGCAGTGTTCCTCGCCAACTCCGGTGGCGCGTGGGACAACGCTAAGAAGATGGTCGAGGACGGCAGCTACGGCGGCAAGGGCACCGAGGCCCACGCGGCCACCGTCATCGGTGACACCGTCGGTGACCCGTTCAAGGACACCGCCGGCCCGTCGATCAACCCGCTCATCAAGGTCATGAACCTGGTGGCCGTGCTGATCGCCCCGGCCGTGATCAAGTTCAGCGTCGGCGACGACAAGAACAACGGCGTGCGCGCCGCCGTCGCCATCGTGGCCTTCCTGATCATCGCCGCGGCGGTCACCGTGTCGAAGCGTCGGCAGGTCTCCATGGGCGACGACGCTCCGGCGGCCACCACCGAGGCGGCGAAGGTCGCCTGATCGCAGTTCGCAACGACGACCCCGGCCGGCCGGCCGGGGTCGTCGCGCGTCCGGCCGGGCGCGGTGCCGGGCGGCGCGCCACCGACCAGGCACGATGGGCGTCGTGACCCAGTTCTCCCTGTTCGGTGCCGAGGCGACCTCGCCGTCGCTCGACGACCTGGACGGACTGCTGCTCGCCGGCGCGCACTGGGTCCGCTCGGCCACCGGCGCACGGCTGTCGGTCGTGGTCGCCGACCAGTGGCGGGCCGACGCGTTGGTCGCGGCGTTCGCCGAACGGGGCGTGGGCGGCGACGATGCAGTCGTGCCGGCGCCGTCGGGGCTCGGGGTGCGCACGGCGTTCGCGCCCGACCTCGTGCCGCACGCGGCGCGGTGGACCCGGGGGGCGAACGAGGGCCTGCCGCTCGGCTTCCGGCTCGGCCCGGGCGGCCTGCGGCTGTGGGCGATCGCGGCCGGCCGCCGCGACGACGTCGGCTACCTGCTCGCCACTGCCGAACCGGACGACCCGATCCACCAGGCCGCCGGCGCCCAGCTGTCCCGGCTGAGTGTGGCGGCCGTCTCGCTGGCCCAGCGCGGGGGACCGGGCTGGCGGGTGACGTCGGACAAACGCCTGCGGCGGCTGGTCGAGCTCGTCGGCCCCGCCCCCGCGGATGGCGCCGACCATTGGCCGAGCGGACAACCGCTCCGCCACTGACCAGTCGGCGGGATGAGCGCTGGGACGCGGATGAAGAGCTGGCGGGCCGGTTTGCGGGTGTCCTGTACCGTCCGCGCTTGTTGGATCCCGACAAGTGTTTGGAGCAGTAGTGGCGGCGAAGGGCGGACGGACGGGCACCAAACTGGTGATCGTCGAGTCCCCGGCCAAGGCCAAGACGATCGGCGGCTACCTGGGCAACGGGTACGTCGTCGAGGCGTCGATCGGCCACATCCGGGAACTGCCGCGCAACGCTGCCGCCGTTCCGGCCAAGTACAAGGGCGTTCCGTGGGCCAATCTGGGCGTCGACGTCGACAACGACTTCGAGACGCTCTACGTCGTCAGCGCCGACCGCAAGGACCAGGTCAACAAGCTGAAGGCGCTCGTGAAGGACGCCGACGAGCTCTACCTCGCCACAGATGAGGACCGTGAGGGCGAGGCCATTGCCTGGCACCTCGTCGAGACGCTGAACCCCAAGGTGCCGGTGCACCGGATGGTGTTCCACGAGATCACCCCGTCGGCCATCGCCGCGGCCGTCGCGTCGCCGCGGGCCATCAACAGCCAGCTCGTCGACGCGCAGCGCACCCGCCAGATCCTCGACCGGCTCGTCGGCTACGGGGTCAGCCCGGTGCTGTGGAAGAAGGTCTCGCCGGGCCTGTCGGCCGGCCGCGTGCAGTCCGTCGCGACGCGGATGGTCGTCGAGCGCGAGCGCGAGCGGATGGCGTTCCACAGCGCGACCTACTGGGACGTGGTCGGCACGTTCGCGCCCACCGAACCGAAGCCGAACGACCCGGAGACGTTCACCTCGACCCTCGTCTCCGTGGACGACCGGCGCCTCGCCACCGGCCGGGACTTCGACGCCGCGACCGGGCGGGCACCGTCCAACGTCCTGCACCTCGACGAGGACGGCGCCCGTGGGCTCGCCGCCCGGCTTGAAGGCCGGCCCTTCAGCGTGCAGGGCGTCGAGGAGAAGCCCTACCGCCGCCGCCCCTACGCGCCGTTCATGACGTCGACGCTGCAGCAGGAGGCCGGCCGCAAGTTCCGCTGGTCGGCGCAACAGGTGATGCGCACGGCGCAGCGGCTGTACGAGAACGGCTACATCACCTATATGCGCACCGACTCGACGAACCTGTCGGAGACCGCGCTCACCGCCGCCCGCTCGCAGGCGCGACAGCTGTACGGCGACGCGTACGTGCCGGCCGAGCCGCGCATCTACACGCGCAAGGTGAAGAACGCCCAGGAGGCCCACGAAGCCATCCGTCCGGCCGGCGACACCTTCCGCACTCCTGGCGAGGTGGCCAACCAGCTGTCGTCGGAGGAGTTCCGGCTCTACGAGCTCATCTGGCAGCGCACCCTCGCCTCGCAGATGGCCGACGCCGTCGGCACCACCGTCTCGGTGCGCATCGGTGGCACGTCCGTGACCGACGAGGCCGTCGTGTTCACCACGAGTGGCCGGACGATCACCTTTCCCGGCTTCCTGCGGGCCTACGTCGAGGACACCGACGAGGCCGCGGGGGAGAAGGACGACAGCGAGAAGCGGCTGCCCCAGCTGGCCCGGGGCGACGCCGTCGACCCGCGCGAGTTCGTCCCGACGAGCCACACCACGTCGCCGCCGGCCCGGTTCACCGAACCGTCGCTGGTGAAGGCGATGGAGGAACTCGGGGTCGGGCGACCGTCCACCTACGCGTCGATCATGCAGACGATCCAGGACCGCGGCTACGTGTGGAAGAAGGGCCCGGCCCTCGTCCCGACCTGGACGGCCTTCGCGGTCGTGAACCTGCTCGAGTCGTACTTCGCCCGGCTGGTGGACTACGGGTTCACCGCCTCCGTCGAGGACGACCTCGACGACATCGCGAGCGGCGAGCGCTCGCGCGTCGACTGGCTGACCCGGTTCTACTTCGGGTCGGCCGACGCGCCCGCGGACTCCGAGCGCATCTCGGCGCAGGGCGGGCTGAAGCGGCTGATTGCGGCGCGGCTCGAGGAAATCGACGCGCGCGGCGTGAGCTCGATCCCGCTCGGCGACACCGGCGTGGTCGTCCGGGTCGGGCGCTACGGGCCGTACCTGCAACGCGGCGAGGAGCGCGCGTCCATCCCCGAGGACCTCGCGCCCGACGAGCTCACGCCGGACAAGGTTGAGGAGCTGCTCACCGCACCGTCCGGTGACCGCGAGCTCGGCACGACCGCCGACGGTCGCGAGCTCACCGCGAAGTCCGGCCGGTACGGGCCGTACGTCACCGACGGCGAGAAGACGGCCTCGCTGTTCAAGACGATGGCGCTTGACAGCCTCACGCTGGAAGAGGCCGAGAAGCTGCTGACGCTGCCGCGTACGCTCGGCCAGCTCGACGGTGTGGACGTCACCGCCCAGAACGGCCGCTACGGCCCGTACATCAAGAAGGGCACCGACTCGCGGTCGATCACCAGCGAGG
>NZ_JBHEMO010000068.1:0-14320 GCF_046262535.1 Jatrophihabitans sp.
GGCGGCGGCCAGGGCGATGCGCTGGTCCTGCATGTCGCCGCAGGCGACCAGGGGTCCAGCGCCGCAACCGCTGCCTCCTAGCGGGTGGCCGTCTCGCGGCGCGGTACCGACGTCGCCGATCTCGTTCGGCGCACGGTCGAGGCCGAGCCGCGGGCCGTCGCCCGGTTGATCTCGCTGGTCGAGAACGACTCGCCGGTGCTGCGCGAGGTCGCCGCGGCGCTCGCGCCGTACGGCGGCCAGGCGCAGGTGGTCGGGCTGACGGGCTCGCCCGGCGTCGGCAAGTCGACCTCGACCAACGCACTCGTCACTTCGTTGCGCGCGGCGGGCAAGCGGGTCGGGGTGTTGGCCGTCGATCCGTCCTCGCCGTTCTCCGGCGGGGCGCTGCTCGGCGACCGCGTGCGGATGCAGGACCACGCGACCGACCCGGGTGTGTTCATCCGCTCGATGGCCTCGCGCGGTCAGCTGGGCGGGCTGTCGGCCGCCGTGCCGCAGGCGCTGCGGGTGCTCGATGCCGCCGGCTGCGACATCGTCCTCGTCGAGACGGTGGGCGTCGGGCAGGCCGAGGTCGAGATCGCGTCACTCGCCGACACGACCTTGCTCGTCGTGGCGCCGGGCTTCGGGGACGGGATCCAGGCGGCCAAGGCCGGGATCATCGAGATCGCCGACATCTTCGTGGTCAACAAGGCCGACCGTGACGGCGCCGATCAGGTGGTGCGGGACTTGCGCTACATGCAGTCGCTCGGCGGGCGGCACTCGACGGCGGGGGCGTGGCGGCCGCCGATCGTGAAGACGGTCGCGGCCCGCGCCGAGGGCGTGGACGACGTCATCGCCGCCCTCGACAAGCACCGGTCGTGGATGGACGAGCACGGTGAGCTGGCCCGGCGGCGGCGGGTCCGCGCCGCGGCCGAGATCGAGGCGATCGCGCTCGGCACGGTGAAGCTGCGGCTCGGCGGCGTGCACGGTTCGGCGGCACTCGACGCGGCGGCGGCTCGGGTCGTCGACGGGGACACCGATCCGTACACCGCCGCCGACGAGCTGGTCGCCCGCCTTTGATCCGCCGAGGCGGATCTCCTCGGAACCGCTCGCTCCGCTCGGGTTCGTCGTCGCTCCGCACGCAAGCTCGCTGACGCTCGCGCGACGGCGGGCTCTTCGCGCGAGCGCTCATCGCGTGCCTGCTCAGTCCAGAGTGGCGAGGAAGTCCCGCGTCAGCTCCGCGGTCCGCTCCGGGTGCTCGAACTGGGGGACGTGGCCGCAGTCGGGCAGGACCACAGACTTTCCCGCCGGCAGCGCCTCGTCGACGAAGCGGGCGAAGCCGGCCGGCACCAGGGCGTCGTCGGCGCCCCAGATGAACAACGCCGGCGGCGTCAGCGACGGCAGCCGGTCCCAGAAACCGCTCTCGCCGAACGGCTCATCCAGGTAGATGTTGCGCAGCGCGGAGAAGATCGCCAGCCGGTTCGGCCGGATCGTCACGACCCGGACGAACTCGTCGATCGCCGCCTCGAGCCACGCCTGCGGCATCCGGTCCGGGTCGGCGAACAGCCCCCGCAATCCGCGCATCGCCATCCGGCGCGGCACACGCACCGGCAGCGCCGCGATCTCGTCGGGCACGAGCCGGACGAAGGGCACCAGCTGGCGAAGCCGGCGGAACGCCACTGCGGGGCAGAGCAGGACCAGGCCGCGCACCTCGTACGGCGAATTGAGCGCCGCTTCGAGGCAGGTGCGACCGCCCAGGCTGTTTCCCACGAGCACGGCCGGCCGGTCGCAGGTCTCGCGCAGGAAGGCCAACAGCCAGTCACCCAGGAAGCGCGCCGCGTGCGGCGAGTTGGTCGCTTCCGTCCCGCCGTGGCCCGGCAGGTCCGGGGCGAGGACGCGGTAGTCCTTCGACAGCGCCGGGATGAGCGGCAGCATCGACGCGTTGGTCGCGCCGAGGCCGTGGACGAGAACGACCGGTGGGCCATCGACCGGCCCGGACTCGAGGTAGAACGTCTCGAGCCCCCCGGCGCGGACGGTGCGGGTCTGCGTGCGGCTGTCGTCGGCCGCCTCGCCGGGGAACAGCCCGTCGAGCTGCAGCGCGAGCGCCAGATTGCCGCGCACGGTGAGTGCCCCGTCCAGGAACGCCTGCACACCCGACCGAGCGCCGGCCACGACCTCGGTCAGCACCGGGACCGTGGCCCGGACGGTGGTCGTCGGCCGGGCCGGGCCGCCCCGTCGCGCACTCGCCCGGCCGTCGTCGATGTCGACCGTCCAGTTCGCCATTCCGCCGGCCGTGAACAACAGGCTGGCCGTGGTGTCGGCGAGCAAGGGGGAGTACATCCCCAGCAGCCGCTCGCGCAGGAGGGGCAACAGATCGTTGTCCGGCACAAGACCATCTTCACCGAAGGTGACGGACCCCGTCCCGGCGGGACATGCTACTGCTGGGTAACGTCGGACACATCGGCGGCGACGACCTCCGGGAGGACGCATGCGGGCACACATCGGCGGCGGCGTGGACGAGGGTTTCGGCCGCGTCGCGGACGAGTTCCGCCGCAACTTCGCGAGCCGCGGAGACGTCGGCGCCGCGCTCGCCGTTCACCGCGACGGTCGACCGGTGGTCGACCTGTGGGGCGGCGTGCGCGACTCGGCCCGCCGGCTGCCGTGGGAGCGCGACACGATGGTGCCGGTCTTCTCGACGACCAAGGGCATCTCGGCGCTGGTCGTCGCCTCGCTGCGTTCGAAGGGCCTGCTCGACTGGGACGAGACCGTGGCGCACTACTGGCCGGAGTTCGCCGCCGAAGGCAAGGATGCGATCACCGTGCGGCAGCTGATGGCGCACGAGGCCGGTCTCGCCGTGATCGACCAGCCGTTGCGGTCGAAGGACCTGATGGACCTCGACGCGCTGGCGAAGGTGCTGGCTGCCCAGCGCCCGGCCTGGGCGGCCGGCGAGAGCAACGGCTACCACGCGATCAGCCTCGGGCTGTACCAGAACGAACTGGTGCGCCGGATCGATCCGCAGCACCGCACCATCGGGCGCATCCTGGCCGAGGAGTTCGTCGAGCCGTTCGGCCTGTCGCTCTATATCGGATTGCCCGATGACGTCGACCTCGACTCGGTCGCCGTGCTGGGCCGGCTCACCCCACGGGCCGCGCTGCGTCAGCTAACCGGAGTGCCATGGCCGCTCGCGCGGCAGCTCGCCGACAAGCGCAGCCCGACGTCGCGCTCGCTGACCAACCCCGCGCTGGCGCGGGCCGAGCGGTTCACCCAGCGCCACGTGCTCGCGCCGGAGCTGCCGTCGTCCAACGGGGTGGGGACGCCCCGCTCGATCGCCGCGCTGTACGGCGCCGCGGCCATCGGCGCGCCGAAGCTGCCGATCGACGACGTGACACTGGCCGAGCTGGCCGCGCCGGTGACGACGCGCGTGCGCACCGACCTCCTGCTGCGCGCTCGACGGGCCTACGCGCTCGGCTTCAGCCGGCCCGTACCCGAGCACTGGTTCGGCTCACCGGGCGGTCGCAGCTTCGGCACGCCCGGGCTGGGCGGGTCGTTCGGCTTCGCCGACCCCGACGCCAAGGTCGGCTACGCCTACGCGCCCAATCGCCTCGGTATCCGGCTCAGCAACGACCCGCGCGAGGTGGCGGTGCGAACCGCCGTCTACGGCTGCCTGGGGTGAGTCGGGCTCAACGGGCCGCGGCCTCGGAGGACTCCTCCACCTCGAGCAGCGACACCTCGCGCAGTGACTCCTCGTAGGCCGCGTGCCCGCCGCGCAGGCCGAACAACCGCTTCGACAGCAGCAGGTACAGCACCGCCGCGACGTTGATGACGAGCACCGCGATCTTCAGCCAGCTCACCTTGTCGGTGAGTTCGTAGATCTCGAGCGGAATGAAGAGCGTCGTGCCGACAACGGCGACGTACTCGCCCCATCGCTTGAGTGACCACAGGCCGATTCCTTCGGCGATCTGGAGCAGGCCGTAGACGAGGATGCCGAAGGCGATGAGGTTCAGGGTGGACGACTTCGCGTGCAGCACCTTCTCGATCGAGTTGACCGTGGCCGAGTCGGAGACGTTGAAGTGGATCTGCCGGAAGAACGGGCGAAGGGCGGTGAGGTCGCGGTCGACGAGTTCCTTGATGCTCACCTGGGTGCTCTTCAGCTTGAACACCGCCGCGGCGAGCAAGAGCAGGATCAGGCCGCGGACCCAGCGTTCGATCGCGAGCGCCCGCAGGATGAAGGCGCTGCGCAGCGCCTTCCCGCGCAGGAGTACCGGTGCGTCGTCAGCGGGACCGGAGCCGTGCGGCGGTCCGAGGACGTAGGTGCCGCAACGCAGACACCGCCAGGCATCGCCCAGCGGCGTCTCGGCATGCAGCTTGGCCTCGAACTGCGGCTCGGTGACGGCGTAGGTGACATGGTCCTTGCGGGCGCACGTCCGCAGGTTCCAGTCCATGACCGTGCAGCGTGCCAGTAACCGCCGGGAGCTGTCGATTCCCCTCCGGACCGCTCGTCGTCATGATGAAGACCCGATCCGCGGGTTCCGGCACGAGGAGCAGCCATGTCGCAGTACCTGATCCTGATCTACGACAACGAAGCGGCGTACGAGAGGCTGACCGCCGACGAGAACGTCAAGATGATGGACGGCCACCAGCAGTTCGGCACCAAGAACGCCGACGCCATCGTCGGCGGCAACGCCCTGCAGTCGGTCACGACGGCGACGACGCTGCGCCCCGACGGCGCCGACGGCTTCACGATCACCGACGGGCCCTTCGTCGAGACGAAGGAAGCGCTCGGCGGTTACTACGTGGTCGAGGCGCCCGACCTCGACGCTGCCATCGAGCTGGCCAAGCAGGTCCCGGTGTTCGAAGGCGGGCTCGAAATCCGCCCGATCATGGTTTTCAATGAGTGACGGCCGGCGATCGACGAACCGGCGTTGACCACCTCCGCCGTTGCGGCCGCGGTCGCCGAGGCGCACCGTCGCGAGTGGGGCTACGTCCTCGCCGCGACGGTGCGGCTGACACGCGACATCGATCTGGCCGAGGAGTGCGTGCAGGACGCGTACGCCCAGGCCCTACGGACCTGGGCCGAACGGGGGATCCCGGCCAAGCCCGCGGCCTGGCTCACCACGGCCGCGCGCAACCGGGCGCTGGACGTGATGCGCCGCGACTCCACCTGGAAGCGGCTGATGCCGATGGTGGTGGAGGACGACGTCGTCGACGAGCCGTGCTTCGACGACGACGGTGAGATCCCCGACGACCGGCTACGGCTCATCTGCACCTGCTGCCACCCGGCGTTGGCCCCCGACGCCCGCATCGCGCTCACGCTGCGCCTGTTGTGTGGCCTGACCACCGCCGAGGTCGCGCACTCCTTCCTGGTCAGCGAGCCGACCATGGCGGCCCGGATCACCCGGGCCAAGAAGAAGATCGCCGCCGCGGGCATCCCGTACCGCGTCCCCTCGGCCGCCGAGCTGCCGGCGCGCATGGATGCCGTGCTCAGCGTCGTGCACCTCGTCTTCACCACCGGTCACACGGCCCCGATCGGGGACCGGCTCCGGCGCGGCGATCTCGTCGAGCGGGCGCGCGACCTGGCCCGGATCCTGCACAAGCTGCGGCCCGACGACGCCGACGTCGCCGGGTTGCTGGCGCTGATCCTGCTCACCGATGCGCGCCGCGCGACGCGAGTGGACGCAACCGGCCGCCTCCTGCTGCTCTCCGAACAGGACCGGACGCAGTGGGACCGCGCGGCGATCGCCGAAGGCATCGCGCTCGTGCACGAGGCGCTGCGCCGTCGGCCGCCGGGCCGCTTCGCGCTACAGGCCGCCATCGCCGCCGTCCATGCCGAGGCGCCGAACTGGGAGGCAACCGATTGGGACGAGGTGGTGTCCCTCTACGGCGTGCTGATCGAGGTCTGGCCCTCGCCGGTCGTCGCACTGAACCGCGCGGTGGCCATCGGATTCGCCCGAGGCCCGCAGGCCGGTCTGACCGAACTCGACTCGCTGGCCGCCGAGCCGCAACTGGCCGCATACCCGTACCTGGCCGCTTCGCGCGCCGACTTCCTGCACCGCCTGGGTCGCGACGACGAGGCCCGCGTCGCCTATGACGAGGCGCTCCTGCTCACCGACAACGAGGTGGAGCGGCAGTTCCTGCTCGAGCGCGTGGGGGCCCTGCCTGGATAGATTGCCCGGTATGGAAACGGCTGAGGTTGTCGTCGTCGGGGCCGGGCTGGCCGGGCTGGTCGCCACCTACGAGCTCACCCAGGCCGGGCGACGCGTCGTGGTGGTCGAGCAGGAGAACCGCAACAACCTCGGCGCCCAGGCCTTCTGGTCACTCGGCGGACTGTTCCTCGTGGACACGCCCGAGCAGCGCCGGATGGGCATCAAGGACTCCTACGAGCTGGCTTGGGCCGACTGGCTCGGCTCGGCCGGGTTCGACCGAGAGCGTGAGGACGTCTGGCCGCGGCAGTGGGCCGAGGCATACCTGCGGTTCGCGGCGACCGAGAAACGCGAATACCTGCACGGCCTCGGCCTGCGCTTCACCCCGGTCGTCGGCTGGGCCGAGCGCGGGGCCGGTGAGGCGTCGGGGCACGGCAACTCCGTGCCCCGCTTCCACCTGACCTGGGGGACCGGTCCCGAGGTCGTCCGCATCTTCCTCGAGCCGGTGCTCGAGGCCGAGAAGCTCGGGCTGGTCCGCTTCGAATTCCGGCACCGCGTCGACGACTTGATCGTGGACGAAGGTGCGGTGGTCGGCGTCCGCGGCGCGATGCTGGAGCCGACGGACCTCGACCGCGGCAAGGCGTCATCGCGGGCGGCCGTCGGCGACTTCGAGCTGCGGTCGCAGGCGGTGATCGTGACCTCTGGCGGAATCGGCGGCAACCACGAGCTCGTCCGCAAGAACTGGCCGGTCGACCGCTTCGGGCCGCCGCCGGAGACGATGATCTCGGGCGTCCCGGCGCACGTCGACGGCCGCATGCTCGAGATCGCCGAGAACGCCGGCGGCAACATCGTGAACCGCGACCGCATGTGGCACTACACCGAGGGCATCGTCAACTGGGACCCGATCTGGCCCGACCACGCGATCCGCATCATCCCCGGTCCGTCGTCGATGTGGCTGGACGCAACCGGCACCCGCCTTCCCCCGCCCAACTTCCCCGGCTTCGACACCAACGCCTCGATGAAGGCGATTCTGGCCGGCGGCGCCGACTACTCCTGGTTCGTCCTCAACCAGACGATCATCGAGAAGGAATTCGCCCTGTCCGGCTCGGAACAGAACCCGGACGTGACCGGCAAGGACCTCAAGCTGACGCTGGCCACCCGGCTCGCGAGGGGCGCGCCCGGGCCGGTCGAGGCGTTCAAGCAGCACGGCGTCGACTTCGTCGTCGCCGACAACCTGCGTGAGCTGGTCGACGGGATGAACAAGATCGCCCGCGGCGTCGAGGTCGACTACGACCAGGTCGAACGCGAGGTCACCGCGCGCGACAACCAGGTCGGCAACAAGTTCGGCAAGGACCTGCAGCTGATGGCCGTCGCCAACGCGCGGCAGTATCGCGGTGACCGGCTCACGCGCGTGGTGAAGCCGCATCGCCTGCTCGACCCCGCCCACGGCCCGCTCATCGCCGTCCGCCTCAACATCCTGACCCGCAAGACGCTCGGCGGCCTGGAGACCAACCTGGACTCGCAGGTCATGCGGGCAGACGGGTCGGCCTTCCCCGGCCTGTACGCAGCCGGCGAGGTCGCCGGATTCGGCGGCGGCGGCATGCACGGCTACAACGCGCTGGAGGGCACGTTCCTGGGCGGCTGCATCTTCTCCGGCCGGGCCGCCGGCCGCGCGCTGGCGCGGGAGCTGCGGTGACGCGGACGGCGCTCGTCACCGGCGCGTCGTCGGGCATCGGCGAAGCGGTGGCCGCCGCGCTCGCCGGCCGCGGCTACCGCGTGTACGGGACGAGCCGGAACCCCGAGTCGGTCAAGGAGAAGATCGCCGGCGTCGAGTACCTACCACTCGACCTGACCGACGATGCGAGCATCGTCGCATGCGCCGCCGCCGCCGGCGACGTCGACATCCTCGTCAACAACGCCGGCGAGAGCCAGAGCGGGCCACTGGAAGAGCTTCCGATGGACGCCGTCGAGCGGTTGTTCCGGACGAACGTGTTCGGGGCCGTGCGGCTGACCCAGCTCGTCCTGCCCGGAATGCGCGAGCGCGGGTACGGACGGGTCGTCATGGTGGGCTCGATGCTCGCGAGCTTCCCGCTGGCCTACCGGTCGTCCTATGTGGCAACCAAGGCGGCGATCAAGGGCTTCGCGACCGCCGGCCGCCGCGAGGTGTCACCCTACGGCGTCGCGATCACCACGGTGGAGCCCGGCTCGATCAACACGGGGATCGGCGAGCGCCGCACGCACTACCTGGCCGACGGCTCGCCGCACACCGCCGACTACCGCACGATGATCGACGCGCTGGACGCGAACGAACGAAACGGCATCTCGGCCGCGACGGTGGCCGCCACGATCCTGAGCGCCATCGACGCGGACAATCCGCGCTCGCTGTACGCAGTGGGCAGCAACGCGCCGTTCGTCTTCGCGCTGCGGCGGATCGTGCCGCGCGGCGTGGTCGAGAAGATGGTGGCCCGCCGCCACGGACTGCGCTGAACGGCCCATGCTGACCGTGGCGCTGGCACTGATTGCTGCCGCCGAACTGGCCGCGGTCGTCGTGCTCTCCGTCCTGTTGATCCGGACACGGCGGACCGCCGGCGAGCTGCAGACGCAGCTGGAGACCGCGAAGAGACCGATGCCGCGGACAGCCGCCGGCCGGGCGATGAAGGCCGTCGTCGGCACCGCCGTGCGCATGCGCGACCAGGGGGTCGGCGAGTTCCTGGCCGGTTCGCTGGAGGACCTCACCCGGTGGGGCACCGAGGACCGGGCCGAGATCGTCCGGCTCGCAGCGCCCGACGGCACGATCACGGTCTTCTTCTCCGACATCGAGGAGTCCACGACGCTGAACGAGCGGCTCGGCGACGACGAGTGGGTCCGCGTACTGGGCGCCCACGAGAAGCTCGTGCGCGGCTGCGTCGACAAGCAGGACGGCCACGTCGTGAAGTCCCAGGGTGACGGTTTCATGGTGGTATTTCCCGACCCACGGTCCGGTGTGCTCGCAGCGGTCGACGTCCAGAAGGCGCTGACGGACAGAGCCCCGCGCCGACTGCGGCGAACGGCGGTCAAGGTGCGCATCGGGCTGCACGTCGGACCGGTCGTCTCCCGCGACGGCGACTACTTCGGTCGCAACGTGGCCCTCGCCGCCCGGGTCGCCGCGCACGCGCGCGGGGGCGAGATCCTCGTCAGTGACGAGCTGCGAGCGGCGCTCGACGGCGCCGCCGGTTTCGAGCTGTCCCCCGTCGGCGAGGTCGAGCTGAAGGGGCTCACCGGCGTCCACGCACTCTGGCAGGTCCGATCGCAGGTATGACCGATCCTGAGCGCTCAGCGGAAGGCGTCGAGCCCGGTCAGCTGTGAGCCCAGCACGAGAGTGTGCACCTCGTGCGTCCCCTCGTACGTGTAGACGGTCTCGAGGTTCACCGCGTGCCGTAGGGCCGGGTACTCGGTGGTGATGCCGCTGCCGCCGAGGATCGAGCGGGCCTCACGGCATATCGCCAGCGCCGCACTGACGTTCGAGAACTTGCCGAAGCTGACCTGGTGCGGCGAGATCCGCCCCGCGTCCTTCAGCTCGCCGAGGCGGCGGGCGGTGAGCTGGGTGTGCTGCAGGGACACCGCCATGTCGGCCAGCTTCTTCTGCGTGAGCTGGAAACCGGCGATCGGCCGGCCGAACTGGGTGCGGGTGCCGGCGTAGTCCAGCGTGGCCGCCAGCGCATCGCGGGCCGCCCCGGTCACGCCCCAGATGATCCCGAAGCGCGCCTCGGTCAGGCAGCCGAGGGGCGCCTTGAGACCGGCAGCCTCGGGCAGCCGGTTGGCCTCGGGCACGCGCACGTCGTCGAGGATGAGTTCGCTCGTGACCGACGCCCGCAACGAGATCTTGTGGTGGACGTCCTGCGTCGTGAAACCGGGCATTCCCTTCTCGACGAGGAACCCGCGCACACCTTCGTCAGTACGCGCCCAGACCACGGCGACGTCGGACAGCGAGCCGTTCGTGATCCACATCTTGTTGCCGGACAGGATCCAGTCGCCACCGTCGCGGACGGCGCGGGTACGCATCGAACCGGGGTCGGAGCCGGAGTCCGGCTCGGTGAGCCCGAAGCAGCCGATCAGCTCCCCCTTGGCCATGCCCGGCAGCCAACTTTGCTTCTGCTCCTCGCTGCCGTACGCGTAGATCGAGTACATCGCGAGCGAGCCCTGCACGCTGACCAGTGATCGCAGCCCGGAGTCAACGCTCTCGACCTCGGCGCAGACCAGCCCGTACTGCGACGCCTTGGCGCCCTGGCAGCCGTATCCGTCCAGATGCATGCCGAGCACGCCGAGGGCACCGAACTCCTGGGCGAGTTCGCGGGCGGGCAACGTCCCGTCCTCGAACCACTTCTGGATGTTGGGGCGCAACCGGTCGTCGGCGAACTTGCGGACCGTGTCGCGCAGCAGGCGGTCCTCATGGTCGAGATCGTCGTCGAGATCGAGCAGGTCGAGGCGGTCCAGAACGTCGTTCATGCCCTGGAACGCTACGCCTGGCTAGTCTTGCGCCTATGCCGCAGTCGCTCGACTTCGACCCGATCGATCGCGCCGGTGATCTCTGGCAGACGCACTGGCCGGAGGAGCAGCCCGACGTCTACGCGGCCATGCGGGCGGTCACGTCGATCATGCGCGCGCACCAGATCCTGATCGGCGAACTCGACGGCATGCTCCGGCCGCTGGGTATCACCTTCAGCCGCTACGAGGCCCTCGTTCTGCTGGTCCACTCGCACGACGGCGCGCTCCCGCTTTCGAAGATCGGTGAGCGGCTGCAGGTCCACGCCACATCCGTCACCAATGTGATCGACCGGTTGGAGGCCGCCGGGCTCGTGCGCCGCGAGCCCAATCCCCGCGACGGACGCGGCACGCTCGCGGTGATCACCGACGACGGACGCAAGGTCGCCGACGAGGCGACCATCGCGTTCAACGACGCGCGGTTCGGGATGTCAGCACTCGGGCTGACCCAACTGGATCAGCTGTTCCGGATCCTGCGCAACCTGCGTGTGGACGCCGGGGACTTCGCTGGTGTTCCCTCCACCTAGATCGGAGCACGTCATGTGGCACCGGATGTTCGCCGAGCAGATCCCCTTCGACGAGAAGGTGTTGCGCACGATCCTCATCTACGCGGTCGTGGCGGTGTTGATCCGGTTGACCGGCAAACGAAGTCTGGCCGGGCTGAACACGCTCGACATCGGCGTGGTCTTCCTGCTGTCCAACGTCGTGCAGAACGCGATCATCGGCAACGACCTCAGCGTGACCGGCGGGGCGATCGGCGCGGTGACCCTCGTGGCGGTGAACTCGCTGCTGAACCGGTTGGCGCTGCGCAGCCCGCTCTTCGCCCGGGTCTTCGACGGCAGTGAGACGCGCGTGATCGAGGACGGCGCGGTGCTCGAACGGCCGGCCCGCCGCCTGGGGCTGCGCGACGCCGAGCTCGAGCACGCAGTTCGCATCCAGAACGGTGATGAGCTTGCGCAGGTGGAGAGCGGCGTACTCGAGCCGAGCGGCCAACTGCTGGTCACCCTGCGCCCGTCCGAACAGAGCGCCACCAAGGCCGACGTGGCGTCGCTGAAGGCTCAACTGGACCGGCTGGAGGTCGCCCTCGCGGCCAAGGGATGACGATGGGATCGCCAGGCACCCCGGTCAAGGCCCGCAGTCACGGTCAGGGTGCGCCCGCCACCCAATGCGCGGGCCGGCGGTGCTGCGGCGACAGCCGGGTGCCGGCATCGCCCCGGGCCGAGTGCAGCTGCGCCTGGGTCACGAACAGGCAGACCGTCAGGTCGGCGCCCCGCACGTCGGCATCGCGCAGATCCGCACCGAGTAGGTCGGCGCCGCGCAGGTCGGCCCTTCGCAGGTCGGCGGCGATCAGGTAGGCGCCACGTAGGTCGGCCCGACGCAGATCAGCCTCCCGGAGGTCGGCACCGACCAGGTCGCCGTTGCGCTGTGAGCGCGACGGGAGCGGCCGGCGGGCGGCCTCGCTGACCCGGGCCAGCAACTGGCCCGCCTGCGTGCGCTCGGCGGGGACGTCCACCAGCCGCAACTCGTCGGCTCCGAGGTAGGTGAGGCCGTTGACGTGCGCGAGGAGATCTCCGACCTCGGTGCGAACTCCGGGGTCCTGCGTGATCTGTCGCGCCTCGACGAGATGGGCCAGGATCTCGTGCAGCTGGCGCACGACGGGGTAGACGTCGAGCAGTTCCGCCGCGGTCTCGGGATCGGCGCGCCAGTCCCGCCCGCGGAGGGTGACCTGCGACACCTTCTGGCCCGCGCCCTGGCAGTCGTAAACCGCGCAGCCGCTGAAGCCACATACCCGCAAGTCGGCGTGCACGCCGCACCGGAGATCCCCGGTGAGGTGGCGACACGGGGTGCCCGCCGGCTTGTCGAACGCGAAGTCGGCCGAGGCGTCGAAGCGCAGCGCGACACAGCAGAGCGCGAAGCAGTTGGTGCAGTCGGCGCGCAGGTCGGCAAGCTCAACCACGCGGCTGTCCGACACGACTTACGAAGATAGCGGGCTACGGTGGCGTAGCTGCCGGTCCGATATGCACCATGGGTTGCGTGGCTGAAGAACCTTCGATCCGCTCGTTCGTGGCTATCGGGGACAGCTTCACCGAGGGCCTGAACGACGAACTGCCCGACGGCGCACTGGCCGGGTGGGCCGACCGGTTCGCCGCGACGTTGGCCCAGCAGCCCGAGGGCGTTCGGTACGCCAACCTCGCGATCCGCGGGCGCCTGCTGCGCCAGATCGTGGACGAACAGGTCCCCATCGCCGTGGCGGCCGCGCCCGATCTCATTGCTTTCTCCGCCGGCGGCAACGACCTTCTGCGGGCCGGCGCCGACGTCGACGCCACCGCTGACCGCTACGAACAGGCGGTGCGGGTGCTGCGGTCCACGGGTGCGCGGGTTCTCGTCTTCACCGGTTTCGACGTGGGCACGACGCCGGTGTTGCGGCTGGTGCGCGGACGCATCGCGATCTACAACGAGCACCTTCGCGCGATAGCCGGGCGCAACGGCTGCGATCTCGTCGACCTGTGGTCGTTGACGCCGCTGCGTGACCGGCGGGCGTTCAGCGACGATCGGCTGCACCTGTCGGCCGACGGGCACGAGCGGGTGGCCCGCCTGGTCGCGTGGGTCCTCGGGCTGCCCGGTCCGGATCCCTTCGAGGGCTGGACCGGCATCGCCGCCGCCGAATCGAGCCGGCGTGACGACCTGATGTGGGCGCGGACGTACTTCCTGCCCTGGGTCGGGCGTCACCTGCGCGGTCGGTCCAGTGGTGACGACGTGCTGCCCAAGCGTCCGGAGCTCGACGTTCTGCCGTGAGGTGACAGCGGGCGGGCCGAACCGTAGAAGGACGGTTCGCCTAGACCCGGGCCGAGGCCGCGAGGTAGGCCTCGATCACGACGTTGTAGTCGTAGTCGACGCCGCCTCGTTCGGCGCAGGTGGTGAGTACGACCCGGCCCGGCCGCGTCGGATCAAGCCACGACCTGATGAAACCCAGCTGGTTCTTGCGCACCCCGTAGACGTCGCGGACCCGATAGATCAGCGTGCCGGTCCGGGTACGCAGCACGAGGCGGTACCCGTCCAGGGCGTGCACCGGGTAGACCGGGACACCGTTGCGCATCGCCGGGTGCGCGTGCAGCAGTTCCGCCGTCGCCACCGTGGATGCCTTGTTGAGCACCTCCTGGGCGTCCGGCGCCCAGGAATGCCCGAACAGATAGCTGGTCGCCGGTTGTTCGCTGCTGGGAGCGACGCCGAAGCCGCCTCGGACCCAGCAGATGGTGTGGTGCTGTTCGCCCGGTGGGTCGTAGGGCCGGATGTTCGTCATCGCGCAGACGTGGGCCTTGATGGTGAACCGGGGGCCGGTGAGTGTGAACGCGGTCGGGGCAGCGGGGGCGACCAAGTCGTGCGGCGGGCCGGGACGCGTAGGGGGAACCGACACCCGTGGCTGGGTGAGCTGGACGGGGGGCGGCAGGGCCTGGTGGGCCGGCGGCGCGGAACGGTCCGGCCGGCTTCCCAGGTACCAGGTGAGTGCGCCCAGCGCCACGGCGGCGGCCAGGCACGCAGCAGCGACCCGGCGGGCGCGGGGGCGGGGTGCGGGCGAGGTGCTTCTGAACAGCGCGATGTCTCAACGATAAGCGTGTCGGCGCCGTTGTCGAAGCGCAGGCGGCGAGCGATTCGCCGCGCCGGTCGGACCCGATCGGCAGTACTGT